>NZ_CP014275.1:2400000-2716666 GCF_001578105.1 Martelella sp. AD-3
GGGCGAGGTGGACCATGCCGATGCCTCCTCCTTCGCGCTCATGGATTTCGAGCGCGAGGACGGCAAGACGCTTGCCTGCTGCGCGCGGCTGACGGAAGACGTGGTGATCGAGGCGGAGATCGACGAGGACGAGGATGCCGAACACATTCCGATCCGCGACTTCTCGGCGACGGTCACGAAAATCGTTGACCTCACCCCCGACATCAAGGGCATCTGGCTGGCCATCGACGGCGACCCGATCCGTTTCCAACCTGGCCAGTATATCAATCTGACCGTGCCGGGGGTCGAAGGACCGCGCGCCTTCTCCATCGCCTCAAGCCCCCAAGACGGCGCGACGATCGAACTCAACGTGCGCAAGGTGCCGGGCGGCAAGGCAACGCCGCTTCTGCACGAGACCCTTAAAGAAGGCGATCATCTTTCTTTTACAGGCCCTTACGGCCAGTTCTTCACCCGACGCTCGCGCGGCGGCACGCAGATCTTCGTCGGCGGCGGCAGCGGGCTTTCCAGCCCGAAATCCATGGTGCTCGATCTTCTGGAAAGCGGCTGGGACGAGCCGGTCTATCTGTTCCAGGGCGCGCGCGGGTTGAAGGATCTCTACTATCGCGACCTGTTCGAGACGCTCGCCGCCGAGCACGGCAATTTCCGCTACGTTCCGGCGCTGTCCGAACCCGACCCCGGCGACGGGTGGCAGGGCGAGACCGGCTTCATCCACGAGGCGCTGCAGCGCGCCTTTCCCGACGGTTTCGCCGACACCACCGCTTATCTCTGCGGGCCGCCGCCGATGATCGAGGCGACCATCCGCACGCTGATGCGCGGTTTTCTGTTCGAGGAAGGAATCTTTACCGAAAAGTTCCTGACGGCGGCCGACGAGGACAGGATCAAAAGCCCGGTCTTCCGCCGCATCTGACCCGCCTCCTAGCGCATCGGCCCGAAAATCGGAATCGATTTTTGGAAAGAACGATGCGTAGATTCAATAGGTTAGAGCGTGGCGGCGATCCAGCCGACGATTTCGGCCTGGACGTCGGCGAAGGCCTTGTCTAGGGCGGCAACGAGCACGCCGCTCGATGCAGACGGGTTGACGCCGACGCTGCTTGCAAACAGGCGCTGGGCCCTGACGACGCCGGTGCGGTCATCGAGGAGCTTGACCGAGAGCACTACGTCCGCCGTGCCCGGCCCCGCCGCGTCGATTGCGAATTCGCGGATCTCCACCACCACCTGATAGTCGATCGCAAGCCCCTGCCCCGGCATGCCGACGCCGCCGAAGAGGCCGGTGTTCTCCAGCCCCGCAACGAGCCGTGCCTGAATGACCGACGGCAACAGATCGCTCCACTGGGCGTTGGCCAGATAGCGAAGCTCGGAACCGGAAAGTCTGACGACGATGCCGCGATTGTCGAGCACCTGGATGGCCGAGGGGGTCGGAACGAGAAGCTGGAGCCGGGCCGTGCGCGCGCGCTCGGCCGTCACCGGGCTCGCCGCCCGTGCCGTCAGGTCAAACGTATCGCTCGGCGGACGAAGGGCGCAGCCGCTGAGGCCCGCCGCGAGGAGACCGAGCGCAACGAGCGGTCCTACCAGCGCTCCGGCTTTCTCTCGCGCGGCAAAAAACATGCTTCCGTCCTTCCTGGGACCTGCTAATCCATTCATTTCAATGAAGTAAGGCATAAGAACCGGATTGCAAAGGTCCTGATAGCGACTTTCTCCCGCCAGGACGCGCTTTCGGCGGGCCTCTTTCAGACCGGCGCAACCAGGCCTTGAACCTCAATAGCGATTGCGACCGTCATAGGTCTTCATGGTGTCCGTACCGAAGATGAACTGCTGCGGATCGTTGCTGATGGAATTGATCGTCCGGTTGAGACTGTCGACCGTCCGGCGCGTATCGGACACCAGCGCGCGGACATCGCGCAGTCCGGAGCCCGAGAAATTCTCGAGGTTCGCGGTGATCGGACCGATGCGGGCATTCAGCGTCTCGGCGGCCTGCTGCACCGCAGCCAGGGTCTGGCGGGCCTGGTCGGACAGCGATTCGACATTGTCGGACCCCAGCAGGTTGTCGACCTTCACCAGCACGTCATTGACGCGCGAGGAGGCCTCGTTGAGCTTGACGGAAAGCTCGCTGATATTGTCGATCGCCGTGTCGATGTTCTGGGTCTTCGAATTCACGCTGTCGGCCACGTCGCGGATCGAGGCCACGGCCTGCTTGGCGTCGGCCATGACCACCGCGAGATCGTCGACGGAAGTGCCGACCTTGTTGGCGTCGATCGCCGAGACAATGGCATCGACTTTCTTGAAGACGTCAAAGGCCTGATCGCCGAAGGTGCTGTAGCTTTCAACCGCGTCGGCGAACTTGGCAATCACATTGTCGAGGTTCTTCGAGGCGACGGCGACATTGGCGGTGATCGTGTTGGCATTGTTGATGATGCTTGCGACCTCGTCCGGATTGACGGCCTTGATCACCTTGTCGAGCGAATCGACCGTCGTCTCGAGCCGGCCGGAGAGACTGTCGACGGTGCGCGACAATTTGCCGACGGTCTCGAGGAAATCGCCGATCTCGTCGGAATTGTCGGCAAGCGCTCCGGTGAAGGTCTCGACATTGCTGACCGTCTTCGTCAGTGTCGGGGATATGTCCTCGACCAGCGTCTGAACGTCGCTTGCCGTCGAATCGATCCGTTTCATGATCCGGTCGGCCGTCGTCAGCAGGTTGGAAAGACTGGACTTGTCGGCCGTCAGTTCGGCGGGCTGGTCGTTCTTCAGCGCTTCCTGCAGGATGTTCGGTCCGTCCTGGCCGTTGGCGGCAAGTTCGATATAGCCGGTTCCGGTCAGGCCCTGAAGCTCAAGCTTGGCGGTGGTGCTGTCATGAACCGGCGTGGCAGCCTTCACCTCGGTGCGGGCGATGGTGAAGCGCGGGTCCTCCGGGTCAATTTCCAGGGCCTTGATCGAGCCGACCTGGATGCCGTTGAAACGCACGGCGGAGCCGACGCTTAGGCCGTTGGCCGAGCCCGGAATGCGCACGATCAGTTCGGCGATCGGTCCCTGCCGGCCGTATTCCTGCAGCCAGAACACGAAGCCGGCGGCCGAGGCCAGCACCAGCAGTACGAAAAAACCGACAATGGTATAGTTAGCTTTGGTTTCCATGCCTGCCCGTCAACGCTGTTGTTGGCCATCTGCGGCGTTTTCGAAAATAGCGCGGGACCTCTTGCCCCTGAAATAGCTCTGGACCCACGGGTCATCGAAGGCGAGCATCTTGTCGAGCGTTCCCTCGACCAGCACCTTCTTCCTTCCAAGCACCGCAATCCTGTCACATACGGCGTGCAGGCTGTCGAGGTCGTGAGTCACCATATAGACCGTAAGGCCGAGCGTGTCACGCAGCCGGCCGATCAGTTCGTCAAACTCGGCCGCGCCGATCGGGTCAAGGCCCGAGGTCGGCTCGTCCAGAAACACCAGGTCCGGGTCGAGCGCCAGCGCCCGGGCAAGCGCCGCGCGCTTGATCATGCCGCCGGAAAGCTCCGAGGGATAACGCTCCGCCGCCTCGGGCCTCAACCCCACCATCTCGATCTTCAGCCGCGCGAGATCGTCCATCATCGCCTTGGGCAGATCGAGATATTCGCGCATCGGCACCTGCACGTTTTCAAGAACGGTAAGGCCGGAAAACAGCGCCCCCTGCTGGAACAGGACGCCGACGCGCATATCGACGGCGAGCCTGTCTTCATAACTCAGATTGTCGAAATCCCTGCCGAAGATCGAGATCGTGCCCGCCTGGCGCGCATTCAGCCTCAGCACCGTGCGCATCAGCACCGACTTGCCCGTGCCCGACCCGCCGACGAAGCCGAGAATTTCGCCGCGATAGACGTCGAGATCGAGATCTTCGAGCACGGTCGGACCGCCAAAACCGACGGTGAGCCCGCGCACGCTCAGAATGGTTTCGCGGTCTTCTTCCGTTCTGCTGTCGACCTCGCCGTTCACCGCCTGCTCCTCAATAATCGATCGCTGCGTAGAAAATGGCGAATATGCCGTCGGCGAGGATCACCACGAAGATCGACTTCACCACCGACGCCGTCACCTTCTGGCCGAGGGATTCGGCGCTGCCGCCGACCTTCATGCCCTCAAGGGCCGCGATGATGGCGATGATCAGCGCCATGACGGGGGCCTTCAGCATGCCCGAGATCACGTCCGCCATGTCGACGGCCTCGTGGAAGCGCTGCATGAAGGTCTCGAGCGTGATCCCGGAATAGACATCAAGTACCACCACCGCGCCGGCAAGCGCGGCGAAGTTGGCGAGGATCGTCAGAAGCGGCAGCGCGATCAGGAGCGCCACCATACGCGGAAACACCAGAACGGAGACCGGATCGAAGCCCATCACCCTCAGCGCGTCGATTTCCTCGCGCATGCGCATGGCGCCGATCTCGGCGGTGATCGCGCTGCCGGAGCGTCCGGCGATCATGATCGCGGTCAAGAGCACGCCGATTTCGCGCAATTGCAGAATGCCGACGAGATCGACCACGAAGAGCTCGGCGCCGAAATAGCTGAGCTGGAAGGCGCCCTGCTGGGCAATGATGGCTCCGACGAGGAACGACATCAGCGCAATGATCGGCACGGCGCGCACGCCCATATGGTCGAGCTGGGCCGTGATGGCCGCCATATTGACGCCGCCGCCCCTGGACAGAAGCGCCTTCAGGCCGAGAAAGAGCGCGCCGAAAAAACCGATCCCGCGGAAGACATCGCGCCCGCCCGCCACCGCCGACCTGCCGACCGGATCGAGAATGATCTCCGGCAGGCTCTTGCGCGGCGTTTCCGACTTTTCCGGCTCCGGCAAGGTTTCCGGAATGGCCTCCATGAGATCGGAAACGCGCGCATCCATTCCGGCGACTTCGGTCTCGAAACCGGCAGCCCTGCATTCGGCCTGCACCTCGCGCACCAGCCAGGCGCCGGCCGTGTCGAGCCGCTCCAGCCCGGAAAGGTCGACCACCGCCGTGCCGCCCCGCCCTTTCAGCCGTCCGGCCAGCTGATCGATCTCGCCGCTCAGCGGGCGCGCATTGCGAACCGTCCAGAACCCCTGCAGAAAAAGGGTTGTGGTCGTTTCGCCGTCGCCGGGCGTAACCGTCAGGGAGGCTTTCGTTTCGTCCGCGTTCTGCAAATGCAAGTATCCAGTGTTCCGCGCCGGTACGACGCCGCATCGGCCCCGGCGCAAAATGCCTCATCCGCCATGGCAGCGGGACATCGGCCGAACCATCGCAAGCCGGAAGACCCGAGAACGTGACGATCGACCGCGATCATGACCTTTGTTAGGCTTTTCATGCCGGGAAAGAGATTGCAAGTCTTTTGAATGATATAGCGCGTCAGCCGCGAAAGTGGAGTCTGTATCGTCCGTTGACCCAATCTATCGGACGATGCAACAAATCTGCATCGATGCCGTCAGTCCCGCTGATTGAAAGCCCGGCCTTGCCCGACTGTCGAATGATTGCGGGATGCACGGTTTTCGCAAACGCCCCGGCCCGAAGAAGCACAGCCGCGAAGGCGCGATCGGGACGCTCCGGTCAGGCCGCGCGGCCCTTGGCCTTGGCCGCCATGATCAGCGGCGCGATGTCGGCATCGTCCGCCTCCTGCGGCTCGTCTTCGGCCACGCCCTCGATCTTATGCCAGTTGATCAGCTCGAACGTGCCGTCGAAATGCTCGGCAACCGCGGTGCAGCTTTCCACCCAGTCGCCGGTGTTGATATAACGGATGCCGTCCATGTCTTCCATCACCGCATGGTGGATATGGCCGCAGATGACGCCGTCGACCTCGTTCCTGCGCGCCTCGTCCACGACCACGCGCTGGAACTCGCCGATGAAGTTGACGGCATGCTTGACCTGCAGCTTGGCCCAGGCGGAAAACGACCAGTAGGGCATGCCGAGCTTACGGCGCACGGCCGCCAGCACCTGGTTGATGGCGATCGCGGCATCATAGGCCCAGTCGCCGAGATAGGCGACGATGCGCGCGTGGCGGACGACGACATCGAACTCATCGCCGTGGATGACGAGATATTTCTTGCCGTCGGCCGCCTCGAAGATCATCCGCTCGGCAACTTCGACGCCGCCGAAATGCGTGCCGGGAAAATCCCGCAGGAATTCGTCGTGATTGCCCGGAATATAGACGATGCGCGTGCCCTTGCGGGCCTTGCGCAGCATTTTCTGGATCACGTCGTTGAAGGGTTGCGGCCAGTACCAGCTGCGCTTCAGCCGCCAGCCGTCGATGATGTCGCCGACGAGCACGATCGTCTCGGCCTCGTGGTGGCGCATGAAATCAAGCAGGAAATCCGCCTTGGCGGCCTTCGACCCCAAATGAAGGTCGGAAATGAAAAGCGTTCTGAACTGTCTGGGTTCCATCGCCTCAACCCGCCATAGCCCCCGGCGGCCTCTGTGCATCCATGGATGGCACCCTTAAAACACGAGTCGTATTTCAGCTTGATGACAGGCCGCCCCGGCGGACGCTCTCAGACCGGGAAATAGCGGACATAGGCGAAGGCCGCGCCGTCGGGCGCCCAGTTGGGCGAATTCATCGTGCCCTGCCCCCCGAAGAGCGAGAAAAGCGTCGTCAGATTGCCGCCGTCGGGGTCCATCACGCGCAGGCGGACATTCTTGTCGCGCGGATGGTCGAAGACATCCGGCTCATAGGAAATCAGGATCACCCGATCATTCTTTGGCGAGGGATGGGCGAACCAGTTGCCGGCATTGTCGAATGTCACCTGCTCAAGCCCGGTGCCATCGGGATGGATGCGCCAGATCTGCATCAGGCCGGTGCGCGAGGAGTTGAAGTAGATCCATTCTCCGTCGAAACTGTAGTCCGGCCCGTCATTGCGGCCTTCACCGTGGGTCAGACGGGTTTCCTCGCCGCCTTCGGCTGCAATCGTGTAGATGTCGAAGACGTCGTCACGAATCCCGCAATAGGCAAAGCGGGCGCCGTCCGGCGACCAGCCGTGCCAGTAGGACGGCAGGTTGCGCGTCACCAGCTTCGGTGCGCCGCCCGACGCCGGCAGCGTGTAGATCGCCGATTTGCCGAATTCGCACTTGTCGGAGATCGCGATCGTCTTGCCATCCGGCGAAATGCCGTGGTCGTTGTTGCACTGTTCGGCAAAGCCGGTGTCGATCGTCTCGAGACGCGGCGCGCCCTCCAGCGGCAGGCGGTACATCAGCCCGTCGCTGTTGACCATCAGAAAGCGCCCGTCCGGCGACCAGTTGGGCGCCTCGATCAGGTCTTCAGACTGAAACACCACGCGCTGTTCGCCCGTGGCGACGTCATAAATCTCGACTGAGCTTCTCATATGCCCCTCCCCGGCCCCGGCGATACTACCGATCGCGAAAGCGGTTGGTGATCGGGTAACGCCGGTCGCGGCCGAAATTCTTGCGCGTGATCTTCACGCCGGGCGCGGACTGGCGTCGCTTGTATTCGGCGATGTAGAGCAGATGTTCGATCCGGTGCACCGTTTCCGCGTCATGCCCGCGCGCAACGATCGCCTCCACGGACATCTCGCGCTCCACCAGGCATTCAAGGATGTCATCAAGCACCGGATAGGGCGGCAGCGAATCCTGGTCCGTCTGGTTCGGCCTGAGTTCCGCGGACGGCGTCTTGTCGATGATGTTCTGCGGAATGACGTTCGTCTCCGGCCCGTGCATGCCTTCCGGCCGCTCGGTGTTGCGCCATGCGGCAACGGCGTAAACCTGCATCTTGTAGAGGTCCTTGATCGGGTTGAAGCCGCCGTTCATATCGCCGTAGAGCGTCGCATAGCCGACCGACATTTCCGACTTGTTGCCCGTCGTCACCACCATGGCGCCGAACTTGTTCGAAATCGCCATCAGGATCGTGCCGCGCGTGCGGCTTTGCAGGTTTTCCTCGGTGATCCCTTCCTCGGTGCCCTCGAACATGGTCTCCAGCGCGGAGAGGAAACCGGTGACCGGCTCCTCGATCGCGACAACATCATAGCGGCAGCCAAGGGCCTCGGCGCAGGCCGCGGCATCGGAGAGCGATTCCTCCGAGGTGTAGCGATAGGGCAGCATCACGCAGTGCACGCGTTCCGCGCCGAGCGCATCAACGGCAATCGCGGCACAGATTGCCGAGTCGATGCCCCCGGAAAGGCCGAGCACCACGCTCTTGAAGCCGTTCTTGTTCACATAGTCGGCAAAGCCGAGCACGCAGGCGCGGTAGTCGGAGGCCTCGCCGATCGGCAGCGCCGCGACCTTGCCGCCGACAATGCGCCAGCCGTCCTCGCCGCGTTCCCATTCGGAGACTGTGATATCCTCGACGAACTGCGGCATCTGGAAGGCGAGCGTCCTGTCGGCGTTGAAGCCGAAGCTGCCGCCGTCGAAGACCAGTTCGTCCTGACCGCCGAGCGTATTGAGATAGACGAGCGGAAGCCCGGTCTCGATCACCTGCTTCAGCACCACCTGGTGGCGCACGTCGACCTTGCCGCGATAATAGGGCGAGCCGTTGGGCGACAGAAGCAGTTCCGCGCCGCTTTCGGCGAGCGTTTCGCACACGCCGAGATCGCCCCAGATATCCTCGCAGATCGGTATGCCGATCCTGACGCCGCGGAAATTCACCGGCCCCGGCATTTCGCCCGGCACGAAGACGCGCTTTTCGTCAAATTCGCCATAGTTCGGCAGATCGACCTTGTCGCGGATGGCGATGATCTCGCCGCCGTCCAGCACCGCGACGGAATTGTGACGCCCGGTCTCGCCCTTGCGCGGATAGCCGACGATCACGCCCGGGCCGCCGTCTGCGGTATCGGCCGCAAGCGCCTCGACAGCCTTCTGGCAGGCGGCAAGAAAGGCCGGCTTCATCACCAGGTCTTCCGGCTGGTAGCCGGAGATGAAGAGCTCGGTGGACAACACCAGATCCGCGCCAGCCTGTGCGGCCTTCCTGCGCGCGGCGCGCAGCTTCTCAAGATTGCCGGCGATATCGCCGACCGTCGGGTTGAGCTGGGCGAGAGCGATTTTGAGGCTGTCCATGGCAATTCCACCTTTCAGGTCCGACGAGGGATGGACACCATGTTTTGGCGGAAAAATCAAACGCGAAAAGAGCGACAGCGTGAATAAGGTCCGGAGATGGGCTCTAACACTCTCTCCCCTTGAGGGAGAGATGCCCCGACAGGGGCAGAGAGGGGTAACCCTCTCGGAAAATTCGGCTGGAGGGCTTGCGCCCTTTACCCCTCTCTGTCGCTTCCGCGACATCTCCCCCTCAAGGGGGGAGATTATTGGGGGCTATGCGGCGATGTGCCGGACAAGCGGCGCATCATCAAGCGTGTGCAAATCCGGGATTTGCCGAACGACCTTACTCGTTGATCGCCAGCTTCTTTTCCTCATATGCCGTCTTCATCCGCTCGGCGAGCAGGAAGGCGAGTTCCAGCGCCTGGTCGGCGTTGAGACGCGGGTCGCAATGGGTGTGGTAGCGGTCGTGCAGGTCCTCGCCGGTCAGCGCCCAGGCGCCGCCGGTGCATTCCGTCACGTTCTTGCCCGTCATCTCGATATGGATGCCGCCCGGATAGCTGCCTTCGGCGCGGTGGATCTGGAAGAAGCTTTCGACTTCCGAGAGAATCCGCTCGAAGGGCCGCGTCTTGTAGGAGTTGAGCGTGATCGTGTTGCCATGCATCGGATCGCAGGACCAGACAACCTTCCTGCCCTCGCGCTCGACGGCGCGGATGAGGCGCGGCAGATGATCGGCGACCTTGTCATGGCCGAAACGGCAGATCAACGTCAGGCGTCCGGCTTCGTTTTCAGGGTTCAACCTGTCAATCAGCCGCAGCAGGTCATCCTCGGCAAGCGAGGGGCCGCATTTGAGGCCGAGCGGGTTCTTGATGCCGCGCACATATTCGATATGGGCATGATCGGCCTGGCGCGTGCGATCGCCGACCCAGATCATGTGGCCGGATGTGGCGTACCAGTCGCCGGACGTAGAATCGACGCGCGTCAGCGCTTCCTCATAGCCAAGAAGAAGCGCTTCATGGCTGGTGAAGAAATCGGTCTCGCTCAGCGCGTGGTTTTCCGCCGCCGTAATGCCGATGGCGCGCATGAAGGACATGGTCTCCGACAGCCGGTCGGCGAGCTTCTGGTAGCGCTCGCCCTGGGGGCTGTCCTTGACGAAGCCGAGCATCCACTGATGCACGTTTTCCAGATTGGCATAGCCGCCCATGGAAAAGGCGCGCAGAAGGTTCAGCGTCGCGGCCGACTGGCGATAGGCCATCAGCTGGCGCTGCGGATCGGGAACGCGCGCTTCCTCGGTGAAATCGATGCCGTTGATGATATCGCCGCGATAGCTCGGCAGCGTCACGCCGTTGATCGTTTCATTCGGCGAGGAACGCGGCTTGGCGAACTGGCCGGCAATGCGGCCGACCTTGACGACAGGTTGCTGCGCGCCGAAGGTCAGCACGACAGCCATCTGCAGGAAGGCGCGGAAGAAGTCGCGGATCGTGTCGGCGCCGTGTTCGGCGAAGCTCTCGGCGCAATCGCCGCCCTGCAGCAGAAAACCGCGCCCCTCGGCGACTTCGCCGAGCGCGCGCTTCAACCGCCGCGCCTCGCCGGCAAACACCAGCGGCGGATAGGTCGCGAGCGCTGCCTCAGCCTCGGCGAGCTTCTCCGCATCAGGATAATCCGGCACCTGCAGAATGGGCTTCTTGCGCCAGCTACCCGGTGTCCAGTTCGTTGCACTATCCATGTCGTCCACCTGTCCTTGCCGTCCGGCGGCGATCAGCCGGACATGCCTCACTCCCGATTTTGGCGCGCTTATAGACGTTTCTCGCTTTTTTGTATACCCGCGCGTCAACCGTCCGCGCGACCGGCAAGCAGGGCCTCGTTTTCCCGGAGGAAGGAGGCCAGGCGCTCGATCACGGTCCGCACCTCCGGACGGTGTCGGTCGTCGTCATTGGCGACGATGAAGAGCGGATGCGTCAGGTCCCCGATGATGCCGCCGATACGCTCAAGCACGGGGTTTGCGTCGCCGAGATGAACGGGCAGAACCCCCTGCCCGGCGCCGGCAACAACAAGCCTCAGGAGCAGGTCTCGTTCCTCTGTCCAGGTGGTGATCGCCGATTCCCGGTTTTCGAAGACCCAGCGGTCGGAAGCCGAGACGGCCGCCCCCGTACCCATGGAAACCCATGGCGGGTCGTCTCCCGCAAGATCACGACGACGGTAGACCGCATAGGCCATGGACCCCGCGCGGCGCACCGCCAGATTGCCGCTGTCGGGCCTTGCCGCAAGCACTGCGACATCGGCCTCGCGAAAGGCGAGCGCCAGCGACGGCGCGGCCGCGGCAAGGCAGATGCGAAAGCCATCCTCCGGCCCCTTTATCCGAAGCACATGATCGGCTGCGAAACCCGCAAGCCAGCTGTCGACGGCAATCGACACCCAGGGCATGGCAAATGCCTCGCCATGCCAGTCGGCAATCGCGTCAGCCACCGCCTGCATGCCGCTGACGCGTTCGAACAGCACTTCGCCGTCATGGGCCAGCCGATAGCCGCGCTGGGAGCGCAGAAACAGCGAGCGTCCGAGCGTGCGCTCCAGCGCCAGCATGCGCCGGCCGATGGTCGGCGCGGACAAGCCCGTGCGCTGGGCCGCGGCGCTGAGGCCGCCGAGTTCCGCGACCACATGAAAAAGCTGAAGATCATCCCAATTCGGATCCGCCATCGATGCCTGTTCCCGAAATTCGTGAATGCCCGCCCACTCTACACCAGCGGCGAAGGGGATGAACCGTTCACCGCTGAAACAGACACTTCATCCACGCTTCTACAGCCGCTGCCCGGAACCGCCTAGGTCTTGGAAGCACCAGAGAAACGGGTGCCGAACCGACGGGAGAACGACATGATCGACTGGCTTTCCATTGCTCGACGCGCGGAGTTCAAGCCGCGTCCCTCGCTTGCCGACCCGCTGGAGGGCGAAGACTGGCGAGGGCACCTGTGGGCCGCCGCCCTCATCAGCCGGATCATGCGCCGGCGATAGGCGACCCGGCGCTCACTGAAGCACCGGGCCGCCCGATATCAGACCCGCTCGCCGTTCTTCACCCGGTAGGAGGGCGTGTACATGGTCACGAGTTCCTCGGTCGCCGTCGGATGAACCGCCATGGTGCGGTCGAAATCATCCTTGGTGCAGCCGCCCTTCAGCGCCACGCCGATCAGCTGCGCCATCTCGCCGGCCTCATGACCGAGAATATGGGCGCCGACAACCTTGCGATCGGCGGCGTTGACGATCAGCTTCATCACCGTCTTCTCGTCGCGGCCGGACAGCGTCGCCTTCATCGGCCGGAATTTCGCCAGATAGACTTCGAGCTCTTCATAGCGCTCGGCCGCAACATCTTCCGGAAGACCGACCGTGCCGATCTCGGGCTGCGAGAACACCGCCGTGGCGATCAGGTCATGGTCCGGTTTCGTCGGGTTGTCCTTGTACTCGGTCTCGATGAAGCACATCGCCTCATGGATGGCGACCGGCGTCAACTGCACCCGGTCGGTCACATCGCCGAGCGCGTAGACATAGTCGACATTGGTCCGCGAATAGTCATCGACGACGATCGCGCCCTTCGCGTCTGTCTCGACGCCGATGGACTCAAGCCCGAGGCTCTTTGTGTTGGGCAGCCGGCCAAGCGCCATCATCACCTTGTCGACGTTGAACACGTGCCCCTGCTTGGTCTCCGCCTTGAGACGCCCGTCGGCGGCCTGGGACACATCGAGAATGGTGTCGCGGCAGACGACGCGAATACCCTTCTTCTCCATTGCCTCGCGCAAGTTCGTGCGCATGTCCATGTCGAAACCGCGCAGGATTTCCGGACCGCGATAGATCAGCGTCGTCTCGACGCCGAGGCCGTTGAAGATATTGGCGAATTCGACAGCGATATAGCCGCCGCCGGTGATCGCGATCGATTTCGGAAGCTCCTCCAGGTGGAAGGCTTCGTTGGAGGAAATGCACAGCTCCGAGCCCGGCATCTCCGGGTGCGGATTGGGTGCGCCGCCAACGGCGATCAGGATCTTCTCCGCCGTCACTTCCTGGCCCGAGGCGTTGAGGCGCAGGCGATGCGGCCCGATGATCTCGGCGCGGCTTTCCAGGATTTCGGCGCCGGCATTTTCCAGGCCCTTGCGGTAGAGCCCTTCAAGGCGTCCGATCTCCTTGTCCTTGGCGGCGATCAGGTCCGGCCAGGAGAAACGGCGCTCACCCACATGCCAGCCATAGCCCGCAGCGTCCTCGAAATGTTCCGGAAACTGTGACGCGTAGACGAAGAGTTTCTTCGGCACGCAGCCGCGAATGACGCAGGTGCCGCCGAAGCGGTATTCCTCGGCGATCGCCACCCGCTTGCCAAGCCCCGCTGCAAGCCGCGCGGCGCGCACGCCGCCCGATCCTCCGCCGATAACAAAAAGGTCAAAATCGTAATCGGACATCGGGAGGCTCCTTCTGGACGTCAAGGTTTTGGAAAAGGTCGGGCCTGAATATGGCAATTCGCACCGGAAAAAAAAGACCGAAGGCGAAGCGAGAGCGGACTTGGGACGAAAACGGCAAAGGGCGCGCCGAACGGCGCGCCCTTGAAGAAAAAATCACAGCGCGCCGATTACTCGGCCGCCGGAGCCGAACCCGTCTGTTCAGCAATACGCGCGTTCAGTTCTTCCTGGGCCTGTTGATTGAGGTCGCGGGCGATGCCCCTTGCCCAGATGTCGCCGGCCTGGCTCAGTTCGCGCGCGGCGATCGGGCCGTACTGGATGAACTTCTGGCCGAGATCGGAGCTGTAGAAATCCGCCAGCTTCTGCAATTCTTCCTCGGTGAAGATATTGGCATAGATCTGCGCGCCTTCGTTCTCGAGGTCGGCGCGGCGCGGCGCAAGCGCGATCGCCGTGTCCGTGACGACTTCATCGATCAGCGAATGATAGTTCGGATAGACCTGCGTCATCTGCGACTGCACGAGATCTGCCTGATTCGGCAGGATCTCGTCGAACTGCGAGTTGATGCCCAGCGCATTGAGGGCGGCCTTGGCTGCCGCCAGATGCTCGGGCGACACATCCTGCGCGGCAGCAACGGAAAAGGCGCCAAGTCCCATTACCGTGGCGGCGATGGCCACGGAACGGCCGATCTTGGTGTGAAATCTCATAAAGGACTCCTGTCTACTCGGTTGCTTTGAGTGTGCGCACGCCACCGCCGGATGCCACGACGGCCAGCGTCGCTATATCGATAAACAGCCCGTGCTCCACAACGCCCGGGATGATATTGAGCGCCACGGAAAGAGCCTCTGCATCGGGAATGCGGCCAAATGATGCGTCGAGGATGTAATGCCCTCCATCGGTCATGAACGGGCCGTCGCCCGAGCGGCGCAGATCGAGCGACCCGGAAAGATCGAGGCGCGAGGCGGCCTTCTCGATTGCAATGCGCGTGGCGGCAAGTCCGAAGGGCATCACCTCGATCGGTAACGGAAAGGCGCCGAGATGGTCGACCACCTTCGTCTCGTCGGCGATCACGATCATCGCCTTCGAGGCCGAGGCCACGATCTTTTCACGCAGCAGCGCGCCGCCGCCGCCCTTGATCAGGTTCAGCGAGGGATCGATCTCGTCGGCGCCGTCGATGGTCAGGTCAAGTTCGGGCGATTCGTCGAGCGACTTCAGCTCGATCCCGAGTTCGAGGCACTGGCGGGCCGTTGCTTCCGACGTCGGCACGCCGATGACGTTGAAGCCGTTCGCCACTTTCTCGCCGAGCAACGCGATGAATTCACGCGCGGTACTGCCGGTTCCGATGCCGAGACGCATTCCGTCCTCGACGTATTCAAGCGCCGTTTCGGCGGCCTTGATCTTCAATTGACGCGCGTCCATGCGTCACATGCTCCTTCTGATATACGCTAAGGTGTTTACACGCCACAGGCGCTAAACAAAAGTCCTTTTGCAGGAAGCCTCGGCTTCGGCTCTATTGAATAGCATCGCAGCAAGGACACGAATATTGCAAACCACAATCGCGCGCAAACTTCGTGCCGATTGGCTGAGGACCGGCCTGCCCCTCCCGGACGCCGGCCGAAGCGCATCACCCCGGAAGGAAACCGAATGTCATCTCCGCTCGTCATCTTCGATCTGGACGGAACGCTCGTCGACACCGCGCCCGACCTGATCGAGAGTCTCAACCATGCCATCGCGCCGCAAGGCCTGCCGCCCTTCGATATATCGCAATTGCACCAGCTTGTCGGCAAGGGCGTGAAGGTCATGATCGAGCGGGCCTTCGCGTTGCGCGAGGCCGCGCTTGACGAAGAGACGTTTGAGGCCTGCTTCGACCGCTTCACCACCCACTACCGCGACGGCATGCCCGGCAAAAGCCGCCCCTATCCCGGCACGCGCGCGGCGCTCGATCGGCTGAAGGACGGGGGCTTCACGCTTGCCGTCTGCACCAACAAGCGCATGCCGCTGACCATGCCGCTTCTGACCAGTCTGGACCTTGCCGGCTATTTCGATGTCATCACCGGCGGCGACAGTTTCGAATACCGCAAGCCCGATCCGCGCCATGTCCTCGGCACCATCGCGCGCGCCGGCATGGACCCGCAAAACGCGGTGATGATCGGCGACAGCTCGAACGACATCGATGCCGCCAGGGGCGCCGACGTCGCCTCGGTGGCCGTTACCTTCGGCTATGCCGACCGGCCGGTCGAAAGTCTTGGCGCGAACCGGTTGATCAGCCATTTCGACGAACTGACGGCAGCGCTCCTCGAAGAGGTTCTCGTCCGCTGAAGCGGCAACGAAAAAGGCGCGCCGGGAGATCCGGGCGCGCCTTTCCTTACAGACGTGTGGTTTTCCGAGCCGGTCAGCTGCTGGCCTTGCGCGCCTGGCTTTCCGCCTCCAGGGCGCGGTTCAGATACATGTCGCGTTCATAGACGTCGTCATAATACTGGATGTCGCCGGTCGCATCCGGCCAGGCGGTGAAATAGGTCACATAGACCGGGAATTTCTCCGGCACGTCGACCGGCATGTTCTGGCCCGTCGCGATATTGGCCTCGATGTCCGATTCGGGAACGCCCAGCACGGCGGCGGCCATCTTGTTGGGCTCGGCGAGCCGCACGCAGCCGTGGCTGAGCGCGCGGACGTCACGTTCGAAATAGCTCTTCTGCGGCGTGTCGTGCATGTAGATCGCATGGTCATTGGGGAACAGGATCTTCAGTTGCCCCAGAGCGTTGCGCTCTCCCGGCGGCTGGCGCACGTCAACCATCGGGGCGGACGCCCAGTTGACCGAGGAGGACGACACGCGACGGCCGTTATAGCTCACCTCATAGCCGATCTGGTCGAAATAAGAGGGATTGGCCCTCAGTTTCGGCAGGTACTCATTGACGACGATCGACCGGGGAATGCCCCAATAGGGATTGAACTCGACGGTCTCGATCTCGTCACGGAAGAAATAGGTCTGGTTGCGCGTATTGCCGACAACGACGCGCATGTCGAAATTCTCGCCATTGTCGTCGTGGTAATAGACGCGGTAGGCCGGCTGGTTGATAAACACATAGCGCGGGCCGAAATCCTCCGGCAGCCACCGCAGCCGCTCCATGGCGGCGACCACCTTCTCGGCCCTGTCGTCATTGGTCTCGACATCGAAGGCCGCGATCGTCTTCGGGCCGACGACGCCGTCGACGTAGAGGCCCTGCGCATCCTGGAAGGCGCGCACCAGTTCGACCAGTTCGGGCGTGTATTCGGTTCCGCCGTCATAGGCGTCGAACACATCGGAATGGTCCTGGATGAAGGCCTTGGAACTCTTGCGCTTGATCGCCTTCACCAGCTTCGGCACATCCTCGTCATTTTCGCCGGGATGGATGAAGACGCCGCTGCGGAACACGATCGGTTCGACATATTCATGGTCGGCGCGCAGTTCCTTCAGCGCCGTCTTGAGCTCCTTGAACCGGTCGCTCTGCGGGTTGTAGCTCTCCATCAGCCCGGCGACGTTCTCGGCCTTGCCGAGCGCATTGATCGCCTCTTCCAGGTCAACGGGATTGCGCGGAAGGTCGTGGAACTCCGAAATCCGGTTCGGATCGACGCGGCCGCGCCTGGCATCCTGCATATAGGTCAGCACCTTGGCCGAAAGCGCCAGTTCGAAGCGCATCAGTTCGGCCTCGCGCGCGGCCTCGTCATCGGCCAGCGCGAGATCCGGGCGGTTGACCGCATAGTCGGAAGCGTCAAGCCCCCAGGCGTCGGCGCCGGCAAGGACGTCGAGCGCGGCTTCCGCCCTCGGGGTGATCGCCTTGTCGGAAACCCAGATCAGCTCGCCGCCATTCGCGTAATAGCCCTCGATCGCCGTCGCGACATCGTCGACGGCCTTGACCCGGGCATCGGTGAGGTAACGGCGGGGATCATTGCCGTCGATCGCGACCATGGTCTCGGCCGGGCCGGCATCGTTCATCGTCTCCGTCTCGAGCGCGGCGACTTCCGTCGACGTCTCGCCGCCTTCCGGCATCACGGTCTCTTCGGCGGAGATGGATCCGGTCACAACCGGATCGCGAACCTCGCTGATCGCGATGAAGCGCATCGAATCAGCCTTGTAGGTGTAATATTTCGGGGGCGCGACCTTCGGGGCGGAATAGGTGCGCTGCACCTGCTGTTGCTGCTGCGGCTGTTGTTCGACGACCGGCGCCCGGTCAGCCTCCTTGTTTCGGCCGCGCAGAATATCCATCAGTGTCAGGGCGCTGGCGGAGGACGGCACGAAGGCAGCCGAGACCGCGGCCGCGACGGCCACCGATGAGACGCGAACTAGAAGCTTGTTGCGCAATTTTTCACCCCGTTAGACAAAACCAAGAATTGAGACCACCTTACCTGCAATGGGCAGATCCCTCCAATAACAATTGTGCTATCGGAACAGGCCGGCGCGGCTGTGTTGACGAAAAACAACACAACCCCTTTGAAAGTTCCGGATCGGGGTCGCCTGATGTGAACACTATCAGCGCAGCATTAACAGTGCCTTAAGTTCAGGCGCGAGGCATTCCGACGGTATCAAGCCGACCTAAATCGAATAAACTGAAGCGCCTTGTTGACAGATCGGCCTTGAGCGCGCGATTGCATAGCCACGCTTTTCCGGCATGACGTCTTTCAAGTGTGCCCTTCCGCGGGCCGATGCACTGAGGTGGAGAAAACATGACTGATACCCGCACCGAAACCGATACATTCGGCCCGATCGAAGTGGCGGCCGACCGCTACTGGGGCGCACAGGCTGAGCGTTCGCTCGGCAATTTCAAGATCGGCTGGGAAAAGCAGCCGCTTTCCGTCGTTCGCGCGCTCGGCATCGTCAAGCAGGCCGCCGCCAGGGCAAACATGGCCCTCGGCCGGCTTTCGCCGGAGATCGGCAACGCGATCGTCAATGCCGCACAGGAAGTCATCGACGGCAAGCTCAACGACCATTTTCCGCTGGTCGTCTGGCAGACCGGCTCGGGCACGCAGTCGAACATGAATGCCAACGAGGTGATTTCCAACCGCGCGATCGAGATGCTCGGCGGCGAGATGGGTTCGAAGAAACCGGTCCATCCCAATGACCACTGCAATATGAGCCAGTCGTCGAACGACACCTACCCGACCGCCATGCACATTGCCTGCGCCGAGCAGATCGTCCACCACCTTCTGCCGAACCTGAAGCACCTGCAGGAGGCGCTCGCCGCCAAGGAAAAGGAATTCAAGGACATCATCAAGATCGGCCGCACGCATACGCAGGATGCGACGCCGCTGACGCTCGGCCAGGAATTTTCCGGCTACACCGCCCAGGTCGCCTCCGCGATTGCCCGGCTGGAACTGACGCTTCCGGGGCTTTATCAGCTTGCCCAGGGCGGCACGGCGGTCGGCACGGGCCTCAACGCGCCGATCGGCTTTGCCGAGAAGGTGGCGGAAGAAGTCGCCGAGATCACCGGCCTGCCCTTCATCACCGCGCCGAACAAGTTCGAGGTTCTGGCCGCCCATGACGCGATGGTCTTTGCCCACGGCGCGATCAACGCCGCCGCGATGGCCTGCTTCAAGATCGCCAACGACATTCGTTATCTGGCCTCCGGCCCGCGTTCGGGCCTCGGCGAACTGGCGCTGCCGGAAAACGAGCCCGGCTCCTCGATCATGCCCGGAAAGGTCAACCCGACCCAGAACGAGGCCATGACCCAGGTCTGCGCCCATATCGCCGGCAATCAGGCGGCGATCACCTTTGCCGGCAGCCAGGGCCAGTTCGAGCTCAACGTCTACAATCCGATGATGGCCTACAACTTCCTGCAGTCGGTCCAGCTTCTGGGCGATGCCGCCCGCTCCTTCACCGACCATTGCGTCGTCGGCATCAAGGCGCGCGAGGAAAACATCAGGGCCGGCGTCGAGCGTTCGCTGATGCTGGTGACGGCGCTTGCCCCGAAGATCGGCTACGACAACGCCGCCAAGATCGCCAAGACCGCGCACAAGAATAACACGACGCTGCGCGAGGAAGCCCTCGCCACCGGTCTTGTGACGGCTGAGGAATATGACGAGATCGTTCGCCCGGAGCTGATGATCTCGCCGAAGTGACGTCACGCGTCAAAGGCTCACAGACAAGACCCGGCCCCCGCGGCGGGGTCTTTTCGTTTTCGGGCGAAAAATCTCAGTGCGGAAAGGCCGTTGAGATCGCCACCAGCCCGAAGCCGATCAGAATGCCGCCGGAAATGCGCGCCACCCAGCGGGCGAATTCCTTCGGCAACCTGTGACGGATGACGGCCACGAGGCCGCTGAGAAACACCCACCAGAGAAGCGATCCGGCAAAGACGCCGGCAACCACGATCGCCGGCGCAATGCCGCCGCCGGCATCGGCGAGGCCGAAGCCTGCGAAGATGGCGACGAAGGAGAGGATCGTCGCCGGGTTGGCGATGGTCAGCGCATAGGTGGTGGCAATGGTGCGCGCCAGATCGCCGCGAGCCGGCTCGGCTGCCGCCTTCGCCCCGGTCTGCCGCATCTCGCGCCAGCCGAGAAAGATCAGGAAAGCGCCGCCGAACAGCGCCAGCGGCGTGGAGATTGTAGCCAGCGCCGCCGAGAAGGCGGCAAAGCCCAGCGCCGCAAGCGCGCCATAGGTGGCGTCGGCCAGCGCCGTGCCGAGCCCGCCCGACACCCCGAACCAGAAACCGCGCGTCAGCGACCGGTTGATGCAAAGAGCGCCGATCGGCCCGACGGGCGCGGCAATGGCAAGGCCGACGAGCATGCTTTTGGCGAGAAGTTCGAGCATTTCATCAGACCTTCCTGTACATCTTCGTAAGAAGGACTGAATAGAACAGTTTGCCGCGACCCTGAAAGCCGTTTTTCACGCGGGCGATCGCCCGGCCAGGCTGTCAATCCGATCCGCGTCACGGGAAGCGCTCAATGCGCGGCTTCACGCGCCTTTGCGAGTTCGGCGAGATCGGCGGCCTTCAGCTCCACGGATTCGCCGCAGCCGCAGGCGGACGTCTCGTTCGGGTTCTTGAACACGAAACCGGTGCGAAGCTTGGTCACCTCGAAATCCATGACCGTGCCGAGCAGATAGAGCGAGGCGGCGGGGTCGACCCAGACGGTCGCGCCGTTGAGCTCCACATGGTCGTCCTTGTCGGCTATATTCTCCGCTGTCACCAGGTCAACGGCATATTCCATGCCCGCGCAGCCGCCCTTCTTGATCGAGACGCGAATGCCGCGGGCGTCCGGACCGGAATTGGCGACGATCTCGTTGACGCGGGTTGCTGCCGCATCGGTCAGCGTGATGACTTGAAAGCCCATTTCATTCTCCATCAACATCCGGGTTCAAGGCCCGGCGTTCGGATTGATTGCATCAGGACAATCGGCCGGCGTCAATACCAGCCGACGGCGATCTTTGCTTCCTCGGACATGCGGTCCGGCGTCCACGGCGGGTCGAAGGTCATTTCCACCTCGACGCCGGAGACACCCTCGACGGTGCTCACCGCATTTTCCACCCAGGCCGGCATTTCGCCCGCCACAGGGCAGCCGGGCGCCGTCAGCGTCATGTCGATCTTCACCATCCGGTCGTCGTCCACATCGATCTTGTAGATCAGTCCGAGTTCGAAAATATCGGCCGGTATCTCGGGATCGTAAACCGTCTTCAGCGCCGAGACGATATCATCGGAAAGCCGCGCCAGTTCCTCGGGCGGAATGGAGGAACCGGTCTCGGCCGTTGCCGTCTCTGCATTGTCTTCAACACTCATGCCATTCTCCTTGGGTCAGGCAAAGAACGTTCGCGCGTAATCGAGCGCCTCGACAAGGGCGTCCACCTCCGCGCGCGTATTATAAAGGCCGAACGAGGCCCGGCAGGTCGACGTCACGCCGAAGCGGGTCAAAAGCGGCTGGGCGCAATGGGTGCCGGCCCGCACCGCGACGCCGCGACGGTCGATGATCGTCGAGATGTCATGGGCATGCACGCCTTCGATGGCGAAGGAAAAGATGCTGCCCTTCTGCCGCGCATTGCCGATGACCCGCAGCGCGTTCACATGCGCAAGCTGTTCGCGCGCATAGGCCGTCAGATCCGCCTCGTGCGCGGCAATTGCCGCACGGCCGATGCCCTGCATATAGTCAAGGGCAGCGCCCAGTCCAATAGCCTGCACGATCGGCGGCGTGCCCGCCTCGAAGCGATGCGGCGGCTCGGCATAGGTGACGCGATCCTCGAACACATCGGAGATCATCTCGCCGCCGCCCTGAAACGGCCGCATCTCCGACAGGCGGTCGAACGTGCCGTAAAGCACGCCGATGCCGGAAGGGCCGTAAAGCTTGTGGCCGGTCATCACGTACCAGTCGCAGCCGATATCGCGCACATCGACCGGGAGATGAACCGCGCCCTGCGAGCCGTCGACCAGCACCGGGATGCCGCGCTCATGCGCAAGCCGGGTCACTTCCTTGACATCGACAATCGTCCCCAGCGCGTTCGACATCTGGGTGATGGCAACGAGCCTGGTGCGCTCCGTCAGGCATTTCTCGAACTCATCGATATGGAACTCGCCTTCATCATCCACCGGCGCCCAGACCAGCTTGACGCCCTTGCGCTCGCGCAGGAAGTGCCAGGGCACGATGTTGGAGTGATGCTCCATGATCGAGAGGACGATCTCGTCGCCCTCGCCGAGGTTTTCCATCGCCCAGCCATAGGCCACCGTGTTGATGGCCTCCGTGGTGTTGCGGGTAAAGACGATCTCGTTGACCGAGCCGGCATTGAGGAACGAGCGGACCTTCTCGCGCGCCGCCTCATAGGCATCCGTCGCCGCATTGGAGAGAAAATGCAGGCCCCGGTGCACATTGGCGTATTCATGCGCATAGGCGTTGGAGATCGTGTCAATGACGACCTGCGGCTTCTGCGCCGATGCGCCATTGTCGAGATAGACGAGCGGCTTTCCGTAAACCTCGCGGGAGAGGATCGGGAAATCCTGCCTTATCTTTTCGACATCGTAATTTTTCACCCGAGCATCCATTGCCCAAAACTCCGTCTGTGGCGTCTGCCAGTGAGACACCGGGAAAGCCGCCCCGGCTGGCGGGACGGAAACGGCAAGGGGAAACAGCCCCTATTCGTGCCGGTCGAGCCAGTCGGCGATGATCGCCTCGACGGCTTCGGAAAGCTGTTCGTTTTCCAGCTCCTCGACAACCTCGGCAACGAAGGCGTTGATCAACAGGCCCTCCGCGACCTTTCGCGGAATACCGCGCGCCATCATGTAATAAAGATGGTTCGGGTCGATATCCGTCACCGTCGCGCCATGGCCGCACTGGACGTCGTCGGCGAAGATCTCAAGTTCGGGTTTCGCCGAAAACGAGCCGAAATCGCTCATCAGCAGCGTGTTGCAGCTCATCTTCGCGTCAACCTTCTGCGCATCGGGCGCCACCCGGATCAGCCCCTGAAATACGCCGCGCGCCTTGTCGAAAACGACATTGCGGACGGTTTCCGTCGAGGTCGTGTTGGGCACGTTGTGGCCGAGGTCGAAGGTGATGTCCGTATGGCTCTCGCCGCCGAGCAGGTTGACGCCGCGCAGCATCAGGTCGGCGCCCTCGCCCTTCACGTCGCAATCGATTTCGTGGCGCACCAGCTTGCCGCCCGCATTGACGACCAGCAGCTTCAGCCTGGCGTTTTCGCCGAGTTCGATCTTCAGCTTGCCGAGATGCGTGTCGCCCGCGCCCTGCTGCTGCATGATCACATAGGTGATCTCGGCATCCCTGCCGAGGCTGAGCGAGGTGAGCATGCTCACCAGCGCCGCATCGCCTTCCGGCGCGACATGGCGCTCGACGACAGTGCCCTTCGTTGCCGCGCCGAATGCGATGCGGTTGCGGGAATGCACCTGTCCGCCGCCATGCACGGCCTGGAACTCCAGCGGCGTATCCAGTTCGGTCCCTTCGGCGATGTCGACGCTAAAGCCGTCGCTCATCATAGCGCCGTTGATCCGGCCGATCGCGTCCTCGGCGTAGGCAAGCGCGAGGCGGACCGAATTGTCGCCATTGGCCAGCGCCTCCGCCGTGGTGGTGCCGGAAAGCCCCTCCACCTGCGGCAGACGGCCCGCGCGCCCCTGCACCAGCGAAAGCATGGTGCTTTCGGCCAGAAGCGGCGGCAGCGTGTTCACGGCTTCGCCCGCCTCCTCGGGCACGGTGCGCAGGAGATTGCGCAGGTCGGTATAATGCCATGCCTCGACACGGCGCGTCGGCAATCCGCCGGAGCGGATCTCGCCGGCGAGCCGGTCGCGTTCCGTCGTCACGTCGGCATTGCCCGGCAGCGAGCCGGCGAGCCGGCCGAAGGAGGCAACCAGCGCTTCTTCCGCCGCCGTCAGCTTGATCTTTTCTTGCATGTTCATCACATCGTCTCCCGGCCTCAGGCCGCTTCGCCGATGATATCGGCGTAGCCATTGGCCTCGAGTTCGTGGGCGAGTTCCTTCCCCCCGGACTTGATGATCCGGCCCTTGTAGAGGACGTGCACCGTGTCCGGCACGATATAATCGAGCAGGCGCTGGTAATGGGTAATGACCATGACCGAACGGTCTGGCGCTCTGAGCGCGTTGACGCCGTCGGCAACGATCTTCAGGGCGTCGATGTCGAGGCCCGAATCGGTCTCGTCCATGACGCAGAGTTTTGGCTCCAGCAGCGCCATCTGCAGGATTTCCGCGCGCTTCTTCTCGCCGCCGGAAAAGCCGACATTCAGCGGACGCTTCAGCATCTCGTAATCGATCTTCAGCTCGGCGGCGCCTTCCTTGACCTTGCGCATGAAATCGGGCGTGGAAAGCTCGGCCTCGCCGCGCGCCTTGCGCTGCTCGTTGATCGCCACCTTCAGGAACTGCATGGTGGCGACGCCCGGAATTTCGACCGGATACTGAAAGGCGAGAAACAGGCCCTTGGCGGCGCGCTCGGCGGCATCGAGCTCCAGAATGTTCTCGCCGTTATAGAGCACCTCGCCCTCGGTCACCTCGTAGTCCTCGCGGCCGGCAAGAATGTAGGAGAGCGTCGACTTACCCGACCCGTTCGGCCCCATGATGGCAGCAACCTCGCCATCCCGGATGGTCAGGTCGAGCCCCTTGATGATCTCCGTGCCGTCCTCGGCGATGCGTGCGTGCAGGTTCTTGATTTCAAGCATTTTTCGTTTCCTTCACAAGGAAGACCACAAACTTTCCGGATCGTCATCCTCGGGCTTGTCCCGAGGATCTAATCACGTCTCAATTGTAGTCGCCGTAGTTTCTTATATTCGGATTCGGCCGGTACGGATTCGAGATGCCGTCGATTTTCTCATACAGATCAAGCCAAGTCGGATTCAGCGCCTCAACCAATTTGATCTTCCATTCCCGCCTATAGCGCTTCAAAGACTTCTCGCGCTGGATCGCGAGCACGATATTAGGATGTGTCTCAAACCAAATGAGGTTCGTGGCCAAATACTTTGATGTATAACCGACTCTGACATGATTTTTGTGTTCGTAGACACGATCATGCAGGTCTGAAGTCACACCAGTATAAATCACCCCGCGCGGCTTATCGGACATCATGTAAACGAAACCGACCATATTCGTATCGAAACCGGGTTGGATCCTCGGGACAAGCCCGAGGATGACGAATGAACAAGCGGCTAACCCACGCTCCCTTCCAGCGAAATCCCGATCAGCTTCTGCGCTTCCACCGCGAATTCCATCGGCAGTTCCTGGATGACCTCGCGGACGAAGCCGTTGACGATGAGGGCGATCGCCTCTTCCTCGGGAACGCCGCGCTGCATGCAGTAGAACAGCTGGTCCTCGGAGATCTTCGACGTCGTCGCCTCGTGCTCGAAGCGGGCGGAGGAATTGCCGGCCTCGATATAGGGCACGGTATGCGCGCCGCACTTGTCGCCGATCAGCAGGCTGTCGCACTGGGTGAAGTTGCGTGCGTTTTCCGCCTTGCGGTGGGCCGAAACCTGGCCGCGATAGGTGTTGTTGGAAAAGCCCGCTGAAATGCCCTTGGAGATGATGCGGCTCGAGGTGTTCTTGCCGAGATGGATCATCTTGGTGCCACTGTCGATCTGCTGGTGACCGTTGGAAACGGCGATCGAATAGAACTCGCCGCGCGAATTGTCGCCGCGCAGCAGGCAGGAGGGATATTTCCAGGTGATCGCCGAACCGGTCTCGACCTGCGTCCAGGAGATCTTGGAATTGTCGCCCCGGCAATCGCCGCGTTTGGTGACGAAATTGTAGATGCCGCCCTTGCCTTCCTTGTCGCCCGGGAACCAGTTCTGGACGGTGGAATACTTGATCTCGGCATCATCCAGCGCAATAAGTTCGACGACGGCGGCGTGAAGCTGGTTTTCATCGCGCTGCGGCGCGGTGCAGCCTTCCAGATAGGAGACATAGGCCCCCTCCTCGGCGATGATCAGCGTGCGCTCGAACTGGCCGGTGTTTTTCTCGTTGATGCGGAAATAGGTCGAAAGCTCCATCGGGCAACGAACGCCCTTGGGAACGAAGACAAAGGAACCATCGGTAAAGACGGCCGAGTTCAGCGCCGCATAGAAATTGTCACCCTGGGGCACGACCGAGCCCAGATATTTCTTCACCAGGTCCGGATATTCGCGCATAGCCTCAGAAATCGACATGAAGATCACGCCGGCTTTCGCGAGTTCCTTCTTGAAGGTGGTGATGACCGAGACCGAATCGAACACGGCATCGACCGCGACGCGGCTTTTCGGCTGGTGCTGGAGTTCCTGCACGCCGGCAAGCAGTTCCTGCTCCTGCAGCGGAATGCCGAGCTTCTCATAGGTCGCCAGCAGTTCCGGGTCGACCTCGTCCAGCGTCTTCGGCCCGGTGACCGATTTCGGCGCAGCGTAGTAATAGAGATCGTTGAAATCGATCTTCGGGTAGTTCACCCGCGCCCAGCTCGGCTCTTCCATTGTAAGCCAGCGGCGATAGGCCTGAAGACGCCATTCCAGCATCCAGTCCGGCTCGTTCTTCTTGTGGGAAATGAAACGAATGATGTCCTCGGACAGGCCCTTGGGCGCCTTGTCCACCTCAATCATCGTTTCGAAACCGTATTTATACTGATCGACGTCGATCTCGGCGACCTGATCGACGGTTTCCTTAACGGCAACCATATGTTCACTCCACTCATGACCGGGTTCAAGGCCCGGCGGTTTAACGTGTACCAAAGCGGCTATACCGCCTTATGTAGTCAAAGCGAACGGGATTTGCACCCCGTTTCGCCTGCGTTTTGTCAAATCTTCAGGCGGCAGCGCCTGCCCGTTTCCGGCGCCCGGCAATTTTTGCGAATGCCGCAATCGCCCGGTCAATGTCCGCCTCGGTGGTGCTCCAGCCAAGCGAGATACGCAGCGCGCCGAGACGCGGGTCGCGCCCCATCGCCTTCAGCACATGGCTTTCGCCGACCTTGCCGGACGAACAGGCGGAGCCTGCCGAAAGCGCGATGCCCTCCAGGTCAAAGGCAATCTGCCCGGTTTCCGCCTTCTGCCCCGGAAGCGTGAAGGCCGTTGTGTTGGGCACGCGTTCTCCGCCTTCGCCATAAATAACGACGTCCGGCGCGGCGACCCGCATGCCGGCCTCCAGCCGGTCGCGAAGCGCGGCAATCCTCGCATTGCGCGCATCGAGACCTTCAACGGCAAAGGCCGCGGCTGCGCCGAATCCCAGAATGCCGGGAATGTTTTCCGTGCCCGAACGGTGCCCCTTCTCATGCCCGCCGCCGCGGATGAGCGGAGAAGGCATCAGCGTTTCGCCGCGGGAGACAAGCGCGCCGACGCCTTTCGGTCCGCCGATCTTGTGGGCCGAGAGGATCAGGAAATCGGCACCCAGGGCCTCGAGCGAAATCGGAAGACGGCCGACCGCCTGAACGGCGTCGACCACCAGAAGGCCGCCATGGGCATGAACGATCCTCGCCGCGTCGGCAACCGGCTGAAGAATGCCGGTCTCGCTGTTTGCCAGCATGATCGCGACCATCGGCAGGCCCGCATCGGCATCATGTTCGCCAAGCAGGTCTTCCAGCGCATCCAGCCTGACGACGCCATCCGCGCCAACGGGAATCTCGCGGCGCATGTCCGCCGGAAAGCGGCCGCCCTCATGGACAGCCGGATGCTCAATCGCCGAGACATAAAGACCGCCAAGCCGAACCGGACTGCGCCCCATGCGGAAATCCGGCGTCAGAACGGTATTCGCTGCTTCGGTTGCGCCCGAGGTGAACACCACATGGGCGGGATCGGCGGCGACCAGTCCGGCCACCTGGCGGCGGGCCTTCTCCACCGCCGCGCGGGCCGCGCGGCCCTCCTGATGCACGGAGGACGGATTGCCGGCAAGCTCCAGCCCCTCGAGCAGCGCGGCGCGGGCTTCCGGCAGAAGCTTCGCGGTCGCATTCCAGTCGAGATAGATCCTGTCGGTGCCCATATCGTCCCTAATTCGGCAGGCGATGACGGCCTGCGACGCATTTTCCTTGAAATCCTTACGCGGCTTGCCCTATTTGAGCCCAGCACGAGATGACTTCTATTTTCGAACCATTCTAAACTGCTTGTAGGAAAGCTGAGCCAATTAGTCAAGTCAACGCGACTTGCGCAAGCAGTCTTGAAAGTTTGAACCGATTTTTCCGGAGAGCCAATGCCTGAAGTGATTTTCAACGGTCCGGCCGGTCGCCTTGAAGGCCGCTACCAGCCGTCCAAGGAGAAGAACGCCCCGATCGCCATCGTCCTGCACCCGCATCCGCGGTTCGGAGGGACGATGAACAACCCGATCGTCTACGAGCTCTTCTACATGTTCCAGAAGCGCGGCTTCACCACACTGCGCTTCAATTTCCGCGGCATCGGCCGCAGCCAGGGCGAATTCGACCACGGCTCGGGCGAGCTTTCGGACGCGGCCGCAGCGCTTGACTGGGTGCAGAGCCTGCATCCCGATTCGAAGACCTGCTGGGTCGCCGGCTATTCCTTCGGCTCGTGGATCGGCATGCAGCTTCTGATGCGCCGGCCTGAAATCGAGGGCTTCATGTCAATCGCTCCGCAGCCGAACATCTACGACTTCTCCTTCCTCGCCCCCTGCCCCTCCTCCGGCCTGATCATCCACGGCGATGCCGACAAAGTGGCTCCGCCGCGCGACGTCAACGGCCTGGTGGAAAAGCTGAAGACCCAGAAGGGCATCCTGATCACCCAGAAGACCGTTGCCGGCGCGAACCACTTCTTCTCCGGCAAGAACGAGGACCTGCTCGCCGAATGCGAAGACTATCTCGACCGTCGTCTGGAGGGCGAACTGGTGCCGGAACCCGCGCCGAAGCGGATCAGGTAAGTTACTTTGAATTGAATTCCCGGCAGAATCTCAACTGTCGGGAATTGTCATTTTAATTTTTGAAAGCCCCAAGCTACAAAGTGTTCGAGGAAACAGTATGCGGCGGGGCAATGAACCAATTTCAGAAATACAAGCCAATCGCAGGC
This sequence comes from Martelella sp. AD-3, assembly GCF_001578105.1. Taxonomy (GTDB): domain Bacteria; phylum Pseudomonadota; class Alphaproteobacteria; order Rhizobiales; family Rhizobiaceae; genus Martelella. The sequence goes on from NZ_CP014275.1 coordinate 2,428,806, forward strand.
TGGCTCGTCATTAACGCGCTCCTTCCCTACCTCATTCGCCTCTCGGAAGTCGTAACGGTCGGGAATTCTATCTATGTCGGCGTGCTGCTGATGGTCTTGTTGCAGGGGCTTAACTACGTTTTGATGCGAAAACACATCGAGCTCGCAATCGCCACTATAACATTGAACGTTATCGGCTTCGTTCTGGTTGGCTACTTTTCGATCGTCTACGCGATTTACCCGATCGTTAAAGTGATCTTGCTGCCGCTTGCTTATAAAACGGGTGCAATTTGACAGATATCGAACACCTCAAAGCATTGGAGGCTCTGCTCCACCAGCCTGAGATCAGACGCGACGCAGCGAAAGCCGCAGCGCTGCTTGCGGATGACTTTATGGAGTTCGGCAGTTCGGGCAAGTGCTGGGACAAGCCAGCAATACTCGCCATGCTTCAGGCCGAGGGCGAACGCGAATACGCGGTGGAAAGTGACGGCTATATGCTTTTCGTGATTTCGGAAGATGCGGCGTTGCTGACCTATCGCTCCTTTCATCGGCTACCCGATGGCCGGGCCGTTCGCCACGTAAACCGCAGTTCGCTCTGGCAGGAAATCGAGGGAAACTGGCGGTTGCGTTTTCACCAGGGAACGCCAGCCGGCTAACCTTACCGTTCGTATCCCGGCCCAGGGCGGACGCGCAGCTTCGGAAGCCAGCAACAGGCCTTTTGTCGTCCCAGCCTTCGGGTCCCGTTTCAAAACAGGTGCACACGGGCAAAAAACCGTGCTAAAGCGCGCGCGTCCGCAATTCAGCAATCAAAGATAGATCCATGTCGAAGTTCAAATCCGAATTCCTGCACACGCTGTCCGAGCGCGGTTACATTCATCAGATTTCCGATGAGACCGGCCTTGATGACCTTCTGGCCAAGGAGCAGGTGACGGCCTATATCGGCTTCGACCCGACGGCGCCCTCGCTCCATGCCGGCTCGCTGATCCAGATCATGATGCTGCACTGGTTCCAGAAGACCGGCCACCGGCCGATCTCGCTGATGGGCGGCGGCACGGGCATGGTCGGCGACCCGTCCTTCAAGGACGAGGCGCGCAAGCTGATGACGGTCGACATGATCGAGGACAATATCGCGTCCATCCAGCGGGTTTTCGCCAATTATATCGATTATGACCGCGACGAAGCGCCGGCGCTGATGATCAACAATGCCGACTGGCTGCGCGACATCAACTATCTCGAATTCCTGCGCGATGTCGGCCGGCATTTCTCCGTCAACCGCATGCTCTCCTTCGAGAGCGTGAAGACGCGGCTCGACCGCGAGCAGTCGCTGTCCTTCCTCGAATTCAACTACATGATCCTGCAGGCCTATGATTTCGTCGAACTCTACCGGAATTATGGCTGCCGCCTGCAGATGGGCGGATCGGACCAGTGGGGCAATATCGTCAACGGCATCGATCTCGGCCACCGCATGGACGCGCCGCAGCTTTACGCCCTCACCGCGCCGCTCCTGACCACCGCTTCCGGCGCCAAGATGGGCAAATCGGCAAATGGCGCCGTCTGGCTCAACCCGGACATGCTGTCGGCTTACGATTTCTGGCAGTTCTGGCGCAATACCGAAGATGCCGATGTCGGCCGCTTCCTGAAGCTCTACACGACGCTGCCGATGGACGAGGTCGCGCGGCTTTCGGCGCTCGGCGGATCGGAGATCAACGAGGTTAAGAAGATCCTCGCCACCGAGGTGACCGCCATGCTGCACGGCCGGGCCGCCGCCGAAGAGGCGGCGGAGACGGCGCGCAAGACCTTCGAGGAAGGCGCGCTCGCCGAAAACCTCCCGACCGTCGAAGTCGGCAAGGCGGAGATCGATGCCGGGATCGGCATTCTCACGCTTCTGGTGCAGGCGGGTCTTGCCGGCTCCAACGGCGAGGCCCGTCGCCACATCAAGGGCGGCGCGGTGAAGCTCAACGACAAGGGCGTTTCCGACGAACGCATGGCCGTCGGCTCCGACGCGGTCACGGATGATGGCGTCATCAAGCTTTCGCTGGGCAAGAAGAAGCACATCCTCGTCAAGCCGGCCTGACGGCGGACCGAAGCCCGACAAACCGAGCCCGCCGGAGCGGCGGGCCTAGAGCATTTCGCAGTCAGATGGAAACATCTGACGTCCGCGAAAATGCGTCAAAACAAATAGATAGAGCGGTTGCGCGTTTCCATGAAAGGCGGAATCGCTCTAGCGCATCGTGCTTTCAATAGGTTAGAGCGCCAACCCGAAGGCCTTTTTGCCGGGTTCTGAAGATCAGGGGCGGCTCATCGCGCCCGTTCAGGCGGTGTACAGACCGCGCGCCCGGAAGATGTCACGCGCGGCCTCGGTCTCGTCCGTCGTCGGCGTCGGCGTGTCGCGCAGCGTGTATTCCTTGCCCATGGCATCCCATTTGGCAATGCCCATCTGGTGGAACGGCAGAACCTCGACGCGTTCGACGATATCGCCGAGCGAAGCGACGTAGTCCGCCATCCTGTTGACGTCGTCGGCATCGTCCGTCAGCCCCGGCACCAGCACATAGCGCATCCACATTTTCTGCTTCAGTCGCTTCAACCGCTCGGCGAAATCGAGCGTCGGCTGCAGATGCTGCGCGGTGATCGCATGGTACTTCTCCGGGTCGATATGCTTGATATCGAGCATCACGAGGTCGACATTGTCGAACCACTCGTCTTCGACGCCGGTGTGGAGATAGCCCTGCGTATCGAGCGCGATATGCAGACCCATTTCCTTCTTGATATGTCCCATGACATTGCCGATGAAACCGGCCTGCATCATGGGTTCGCCGCCGGAAAAGGTGACGCCGCCGGCGAATTTCAGGAAGCCCGCATAGGGGCGGACCTCCCTGAGCATGTCGTCCACATCGACCCTGCGACCGTTGTGGAGCTTCCAGGTATCCGGGTTGTGGCAATAAAGGCACCGGAACTGGCAACCGGCCATGAAGAACACGAAGCGCATTCCCGGACCGTCGACCGCCCCGCCGGTTTCGACCGAGTGGAGAAATCCGTGGTCGATGTCGATATGGACACCGGTGGGCTTCGTTGGTGCGGAAACGCGCTTGTGCATTCTTCTTCTCGTTTACATCGAGGTGTGGAAAGTCCGGTTGATGACGTCAAGCTGCTGTTCCTTCGTCAGCTTGATGAAGTTCACCGCATAACCCGAAACACGGATCGTCAGCTGCGGATACTTCTCCGGATGATCCATGGCGTCAACCAGGGTCTCCTTGTTGAGGAGATTGACGTTGACGTGGAAACCGCCGGCCGCCGTGTAACCGTCGAGGCAATTCGACAGGTTCCTGATGCGATCCTCGTCGGTATGGCCGAGGCTGCCCGGCGTTGCCGAGGCGGTCCAGCTGATCCCGTCGAGGGCGGCGTCATAGGGCAGCTTGGCAAGCGAGGCGCCTGCGGCCACAAAGCCCTTCTTGTCGCGACCGTTCATCGGGTTGGCGCCCGGCGCGAAGGGTTCGCCCGCACGGCGTCCGTCCGGCGTGTTGCCGGTCTTCTTGCCGTAGACGACGTTCGAGGTGATTGTCAGGATCGACTGCGTCGGCATCGAGTCACGGTAGAAGTAGGGCTGTGCCTTGATCTTGTTCATGAAGGTCTCGGTCAGCCAGACCGCGATGTCGTCGACACGGTCGTCATTGTTGCCGAAGGCCGGGAAATCGCCGGTGATCTTGTAGTCGACGGCAAGTCCGGTTTCGTCGCGAATGACCTCGACCTTGGCATATTTGATCGCCGACAGCGCATCGGCCGCAATCGACAGACCGGCGATGCCGCAAGCCATGGTGCGCAGAATATCACGGTCATGCAGCGCCATTTCGACGCGTTCATACGCATATTTGTCGTGCATGTAGTGGATCGCGTTCAGAGCCTTGACGTAGGTCTTGGCAAGCCAGTCCATGGCCTTGTCGAACTTTTCGACGACCTCGTCATATTCCAGAACGTCGCCGGTGATCGGTTCCAGCCCCTCGGCAACCTTCTTGCCCTTCAGCTTCATTTCGTCAACGCCGCCGTTGATCGCATACAGCAGAGCCTTGGCGAGGTTGGCGCGGGCGCCGAAGAACTGCATCTGCTTGCCGATCCGCATCGACGAGACGCAGCAGGCAATGCCGTAGTCGTCGCCCCATTTCGGACGCATCAACTCGTCGTTCTCGTACTGGATGGCGCAGGTGTCGGCCGAAACTTTGGCGCAGAAGTGCTTGAAGCCCTCCGGCAGGCTCGGGCTCCACAGAACCGTGAGGTTCGGCTCCGGCGCGGGACCCAGGTTGAACAGCGTGTTGAGGAAACGGAAGCTGTTCTTTGAAACCAGCGTCCGGCCGTCTTCGCCCATGCCGCCGATGGCTTCGGTGACCCATACGGGGTCGCCCGAGAACAGTTCGTCATATTCCGGCGTGCGCAGGAAGCGGACGATGCGCAGCTTCATGATCATGTCGTCGATCATTTCCTGGGCATCGTCTTCCGAGATGTAACCGGCTTCGATATCGCGCTCGATATAGATGTCGAGGAAGGTCGAGATGCGACCGATCGACATGGCGGCGCCGTTCTGTTCCTTCACGGCCGCCAGATAGCCGAAATAGACGGCCTGGACGGCTTCGCGGGCATTGCGGGCGGGCTTCGAAATGTCGACGCCATATTTGGCCGCCATTTCACGCAGCTCGTCGAGCGCGCGGAACTGTTCCGAGAGTTCCTCGCGCAGACGCATATTGTTGTCATTGAAGACGGCATCGTCGAGTTCGTGGAATTCCTTCTGCTTTTGAGCGCGCAGGAAATCCGTGCCATAAAGGGCAACGCGGCGATAGTCGCCGATGATGCGGCCACGGCCATAGGCATCCGGCAGACCGGTGATCACGCCCGACTTGCGGCAGGCGAGAATGTCGGGGCTGTAGACGTCGAATACGCCCTGGTTATGGCTCTTTCGATACTTGGTCCAGACATCGTGAACGGTTTCGTCCGCCTTGTAGCCATAGGTCTCGAGGCTGCCCTCGACCATGCGCAGGCCGCCATTCGGCATGATCGCGCGCTTCAGCGGCGCATCCGTCTGCAGGCCGACGATGATTTCGAGGTCCTTGTTGATGTAGCCGGCGTCATGCGCGGTGATCGTCGAGGGCTTGTCTGCCGAAACGTCGAGGACGCCGCCCTTGGCGCGTTCCTGCTTCAAGAGGTCGCTCAGCTCATCCCAGAGCTGCTTGGTGCGCTCGGTGGCCGGCGTGAGGAAGGACGCATCGCCTTCATAAGGCGTGTAGTTTTCCTGAATGAAGTTGCGAACGTCGATCGCGGTGCGCCATGCACCGTCGCTGAACCCGCTCCACGGGTCGGCGTGAACGTTCGTGTGTTTGGCATACATATCCATGGTTTCAGCCCTCACCATAATAAGAGGAACATTGCTGGGGTTCCAGCGCCCGCGCCGAGGAGGATGTCCGGCAAAAGGCGCTGGGTTCGGCGAACGAATTATCCGGCAAAATGTCGGTCAGAATCTCTCCGACCAAAACGGCCATTCTTGGGCAGGCAGTTGCGGGACATTTCATTCCACCAATTCTAGCGACTTCACCGTCGCTCACGATGGCTGACTTTGGCGCCTGGCGCTGGTCTTGGGCATGAACCTGCGAAAGATCGCGTCGATTGTTGACGCCAACGGTCAACGCTCTTCGTTTTGACGACCTCTATATGGTACCAAAGGCGTATAAAGTCCACAATTAATTGACATTTTTACTTATTTTTCAAGTACAACTGACGAATTACAATTCCAAACCGATAATATAAACATAATCAAGGCGACCCGACATTGATATCGGTCAAGCCAGACCGTATCAGCAACGAAAGTCAGCGCTTTCCGGGCATTCCAACTGTGCGTTTTCGCTTACAATAAACCCTGGCGCGCGGTCCCCGCGCCCCCGCCAACACGGCGCCGCAGAAAAGCCCCGAGGCCCGAAGACCTGCGGAGGGACCGCGCAACCGGTATTCAGGGCCATTGTCCGCGAAAGCGCCTTGTCTGCAACCGAATCATCGCCGCGCCGGGCTTAACTGTGCCGGCCCCCGGACGCCGGACGGCCCGGCTCGATGTTCGTGCGCCTTCACTCACGCAGATGGGTGCGCCCGAGCGAGAGCCGGAATTGCCGGTCCTGCGCTCCTTTCTCCGTCCCCAGTGCCAGAGAAAGCCGGCGGCGCCAGGCTGCCCAAAAACGGGATGGCGCGGACTTTTTCCGGGATTATTGCCGCCGCGGGCCGAAAGACCTGGCGTCCTTGCGCAGCGGAGCGCCGTTTGCGGGGCGATCCGGCTTGCTCCGGGGGTGTTCCTCATGTCTAGTGTCGAGCGCCGCAGTGTGGGTCGACGAGGCCCGCGCGGTCAAACAAGAAACGCAGGCGTCGGAACATGCCCATGAATGACAAACCCCGAGAACCGAACCCGGAAGACGCCGAGCCCTCCGTCAATAGCGCCTCCGAAAGCGCCCTTCCCGCATCCGACGCGCCGGGCGCCGCGCCGAGGCCGCCGGCGGAAATCCAATCTCAGGTGACGTGTTCGCGCGGCTTTGGCCAGTGGCTGTCGCTCCACAACTGCGCGCTCGCCTTCACCTCATACCAGACCGGCCAGCTCTTCCTGGTCGGCGTGCTGCCCGATGGCTCGCTGTCGCTGCACCAGCGCAATTTCATCCGCGCCATGGGGCTGATCGGCGACAGTCAGCGCCTGCTGCTGGCGGGTCTCGCCCAGATCTGGCGGTTCGAGAACGTGCTCGGCCCGCACGAGCGTGCCAACGAGGCCTTCGACAGGCTCTACGTGCCGCGCCGCGGACAGACCGTCGCCGATCTCGATGTCCATGAGCTCGGCATTGATGCCGCCGGCAGGCTGCTGTTCGTCAATACCAAATATTCCTGCCTGGCGACCGACAGCGTCGTGCATTCCTTCAAGCCGGTCTGGCGGCCGCCCTTCATCTCCCGACTGGCGCCTGAGGACCGCTGCCATCTCAACGGCCTTGCCATGGAAAACGGCGTGCCGCGCTTCGTCACCTCGGTTTCCACCACCGATATCGTCGACGGCTGGCGCAACGAGCGCCGCGACGGCGGCGTCGTCGTCAATGTCGAGACCGACGAGATCGTCACCGAGGGCGTGTCGATGCCGCATTCGCCGCGCCTCTACAAGAATGCGCTCTGGTTCCTCGATTCCGGCAATGGATACCTCACTCGCCTCGACCTTCAGAGCCGGACGCGCGAACGCGTCGCCTTCTGCCCCGGTTTCCTGCGCGGCCTCTCCTTCCATGACGGCCATGCCATCGTCGGCCTGTCGCTCGCCCGCCGCGAAGGCGTGTTTTCCGGCCTAAACCTTCAGGACGAGCTGGAAAAACGCCGCGCCGAAGCCTGGTGCGGACTGCAGATCGTCAACACGGAAAACGGCGATATCGTCGAATGGCTGAGGATCGAGGGTGGCATCAAGGAGCTCTTCGACGTCCGCGTCCTGCCGGGCGTCACCTGTCCGATGGCGCTGCCGACCTTCGGACCCGAACTTGCAAGCTTCATCACCATCGAGGCCCCGGACCGGCCGCTGTCGGACCGCGGCTGGCACCCGGCAACGTGAGGAAACCCTATGCCGCAGCCTGAATTCTCGCCCTGCCTCGAATGGCTGTTCGCCGAGCCCGGCGACAGCTTCACGTCGCGCATCGAACGCGCTGCGGCCGCCGGCTTTACGGCCTTCGAGTTCTGGCTCTGGTCGAACAAGGATGTCGAAGCCATCGCCCGCGCGGCAAAGGCCTGCGACATGGCGGTTGCGGGCCTCGTCGCCGAACCGCTGATCGCAATCACCGATCCGGTCAACAGGACCGAATGGCTTGACGGCCTGAAGCGTTCGGTCGAGGTCGCCAACCGGCTGGAAGCCCCGGTTCTGATCGCACAGACCGGCAATGACCTGCCGCAAATCCCAAGGAGAGACCAGAAGGCCGCGCTGATCGAGACCTTCTCGGACGCCGCCGACGTCCTGATCGGCAGCGGCGTCCGGCTCGGGATCGAGCCGCTGAACACGATCGTCGACCACCCCGGCTATTTCCTTCATTCCACGGCCGAGGGTTTCGAGATCGTCGAGGCGGTCAACCGCGACGAGATCGGCCTTCTCTACGACCTTTACCATGCCGCCGTCATGGAGGAGCCGATCGAGACGGTTCTCGCTGGCAATCTCGACAAGGTCGTGCATGTCCATGTGGCCGACCATCCCGGACGCAACGAGCCGGGATCGGGCGGGATCGACCTCGCCGACCGGCTCGCACAGCTGATCGAAGCCGGCTACAGGGGACGCATCGGACTGGAATACAAGCCTCTCGCGCCGGGAAGCGATGCTGTCATCGGCGTGCGCGACAGGCTTTCGCAAGCAGTGGAAGGCCGCCGTTAGAGCGCCGTGCGTCCATTCGGACGCACAAAGGACGCTCTAACCTATTTTGTCTACGCATCGTGCTTTCAACCGTGCCCTTCGGTCCTGCCCGGCCGCGGCAGGCGGCTCCTGCTTGCGCACGGCCAAAGCCCGGACTATTTGACGGGTATGACTTTACAGAACCCAAGCGGACCGACTGCCCGATGAACCTCGTTGCCGATTTCGACCTGACGCGCGAAAACACGCTGGGGCTCAAGTCCGCCGCCAGGCTTGCCGCCCGCATCACGCAGGCGGAAGCGCTTGCCGCCCTGCTTGACGAGGCTGATCGCCGCGGCATTAATTTTACGGTCCTCGGCGGCGGCAGCAATGTGGTGCTGAGCGAAACCGTGGAGGCGCTGGTCGGACTGATGCGGATTGCGGGACGCAGGCTCTCGGGCCAGACCGCGACGCACAATCTGGTTACGGCAGGCGCCGGCGAGAACTGGCACGACTTCGTCGCCTGGACCGTCGGGCGCGGCATGCCGGGGCTCGAAAACCTCGCCGGCATTCCCGGCACGGTCGGCGCCGCGCCGGTGCAGAATATCGGCGCCTATGGCGTCCAGCTCTCCGATGTCTTTTTCGAACTGACCGCCTTCGACACGAAAACGCGCGCAATCGAGACCTTCAAGGCCGCAGAATGCGGCTTCGGCTATCGCCAGAGCCGGTTCAAGATCGAGCCGGGCCGGCATGTCATCCTCTCGGTCACGCTGGCCCTGCCCCGCGACTGGTCGCCGACCAAAGCCTATGCGGGACTGGAAGGCTTCCCCGACGACGCTGCGCCGGCGGAAGTCATGGCAAGCGTGCTCGCCCTGAGGCAATCGAAACTTCCCGACTGGCGCAGCCTTGGCAACGCCGGCTCGTTCTTTCACAATCCGGTGGTCAGCACCGAGGAAGCCGAACGCCTTGCGGGCGCCCCGCGCTACCCCCAGCCCGACGGCCGCGTGAAGCTCTCCGCCGGCTGGCTGATCGAGCAATGCGGGCTGAAGGGAGAGCGCCTCGGCCCGGTCGGAACCTATGACGGTCACGCGCTGGTTCTGGTCAATCACGGCGGCGCGACGCGCCGGGATGTTGCCCGGTTCGCCGCGCTCGTCCGCGAAAGGGTAAAGGCGCGCTTCGGCGTCGACCTCGTTCAGGAACCCATCGAAATCTAGGAAGCGAGCCCGGTCAGGGCGATTTTTTCCTGGCTGATCGGTTTATCGACATAAACTCACAAGCTGTTGATTATTATAGTTTTATACTCTCCATTTCGGAGTGTATTTGCGCCTGCCCCGGCCCACATGCGGATCCGAAATGCGCGACGGGTCGTTTAAGGGACAAGAACATCCTAGTATCGTGGTTCGGGTCACGGGAGACGACGAGCGCCGGCAGGAACCGCCGCCAGACTACGGAGGTCACGCAACAGATGGCCGATCGAGCGACAGAGACGGATATCGACCGGCTGTCGGCCTATGAAAGGCTGAGACGGCTCGACACGGCTCCGGCCGCAGAACTGGATGCGCTGACAGAGGCCGCGGCCCTGGTCTGCGGCACGCCGATCTCGCTCATCACCCTCCTCAACGAGGACACACAATGGTTCAAGGCGAATTACGGCCTTGAGAACGTGAGCGAGACGGATCGCAGCATCTCCTTCTGCTCCCACGCCCTTCAGGGCGAAGAGCTGATGGAGGTGGAGGACGCCACCCGGGACCGGCGGTTTTCGGACAACCCGCTGGTGACCGACGGCCTCAGGATCCGCTTTTACGCCGGCGTTCCGCTTCAGCTTTCCGATGGCGAGAGGGTCGGCACGCTCTGCGTGGTCGACCAGAAGCCGAAGACGCTCAGCGCGCATCAGAAGGAGATTCTGGGTCATCTTGCCCGGGCGGCGGCAAAGGCGCTGGAGGCCCGGCTGATCGCCCTTCACGAGCGCGAACTGCTGGCCGTCGAGGCCGAGGCGCGCTCCATCCTTGAAAACAGTCCCGACGCGATCCTGACGATGGACATCGCTGGCACGATCCGCCAATGGAACGCGGCGGCCGAGCGCCTGTTCGGCTACAGCGCCGATGCGGCGATCGGTAGACCGCTTTCGCTGATCGTCGCGCCGGAACATCTTGAAGCGCAGACGGATCTCGCGGCTCGGCTCGCAGACGGCGCGGCGACTCGGAATCTGAGAACCGAGCGGCTTCACCGTACCGGCCGCCGGGTCCCCGTCTCCGTATCGCTCGGGCCTGTGATCTCCGAAGACGGCGCCTTGACCGGGGCCACAGAAATCATCCGCGACATCAGCGAGGTCGTTAAAACCCAGCGTGAGCTGGAAGCCGCCGAAAGACGGATCGAACGGCTTTATCGCGCCACGCCGGCCATGCTGCACTCGACCGACCCGACGGGGACGATCCTGAGCGTGAGCGACCGCTGGCTCGACGTGATGAAGTATAACCGGGAGGAAGTGATCGGCCGCAAGCTCGCCGAATTCCTGACGCCGGAATCGGCACTGATCTCGCGCACCGAGGTCCTGCCCGCCTTCCTGTTCGACGGGCATTGCGAGAATGTGCGTTATCAGATGGTTACGCGCGCGGGCCAGGTGCTCGACGTCCTGCTCTCCGCCATTCTTGAACGCGACAGCGCGGGCAATCCGTTGCGCATCATTTCCACGATCGAGGATGTGACCCAGCGCCGGAAGGCCGAGAATGCGCTGATCGAGGAGCGCAGGCGTCTGCAGCAGATCATCGAGGCGACGCGTTCCGGCACGTGGGAGTGGAACGTCCAGACGGGCGAGCTCCGTCTCAATCACCTCTGGGCCGACATCATCGGCTACGAACGGGACGAGCTCGAACCGATCGATATGGCGACCTGGGTGAGCCGGATCCATCCGGACGACCGCGCTGCGCATGAACTGGAGCTCTCCCGGCATTTGCACGGGGAGGCCGAGGTCTATGACTGCGAGGCGCGCCTTCACCACAAATCCGGCGATTGGGTCTGGGCCGTCGCGCGCGGCCGCGTCCTGACGTGGACGGAAGGCGGCATGCCGGAATGGATGTTCGGCACGCTGAGCGACATAACGCGCCAGAAACATGAGGAACAGGAACTGCGCCAGAGCCGCGAATTCCTCGAGCGCACCGGCAATCTCGCCGGCGTCGGCGGCTGGGAAGTCGATCTTGTCGAGGAGAAGGTCTACTGGTCGGAGGAAACCTGCCGCATCCATGGCGTCGATGTCGGCTTCGAGCCAACGCTCGAGACAGTCGCCGCCTTCTTCGACCCCGAATACCGCGAGAGCTTTGAGGCATCGCTGCTCGAAAGCATCGAGAACGGCGGAAGCTGGGACATGGAGCTGCCGATGACGCGCGGCGACGGCCGGCGCATCTGGCTGCGGATCAACGGATCGGCGCAGATCGAGGACGGCCGACCGGTGCGCCTTCTCGGCGCCTCTCAGGACGTGACCCATCAGGTGCTCCAGCGCCTCGAGCTCGAGCGGGTCAACGAGCGCATGGCGGCGGCTACCGAAAACGGCCGGATAGGGGTCTGGGACGCAAATTTGGTGACCGGCAAAACCTACTATTCGAATATCTGGTGCGCCCTGATCGGCTATCGACCGGACGAGATATCCGACAGCGGCGCGGCATGGCTGAAATTCATCCATCCCGACGACGTCGAGCGCGCGCGAACGGCCGATGTCGCCCACATCCGCGGCGATGCGCCCTATTTCGAGGAAGAGTTTCGCATGCGCCACAAGGACGGGCGCTGGATCTGGATCATGGACCGCGGCCGCGTGGTCGAGCGCGGCGAGGACGGCGCGCCGAAGCGGATGATCGGAACCCACACCGACATCACCGCCCGCAAGCGCGCCGAAGAAGAGCGGCTGTTGATGAGCGAGCGGATGACGATCGCCACGGACAGCGGCGGGATCGGCATCTGGGAAATGGAGATCGACCGTCGGGTCGCCCATTGGGACGCCTGGATGTACCGGCTCTATGGCCTCGACATTTCCGGCGGGGACGATGTCGGCGACGTCTGGAAGCGCGCCGTGCATCCCGAAGACCGCGAGCGTGTGGAAAGAGCCGTTTTCCGGACCGTCGAAACCGGGGAACATCTCGATGAGGAATACCGCATCATCCTGCCCGACGGCGCGTACCGCCACCTTCACATCGCCGCCAATCTGGTGCGCGACAAGACGGGAAAGCCGAGCCGCGTCATCGGCGCCGCTTGGGATGTCACCGCCAGACGGCAGATGACGCTCGATCTCGCCGAGCAGCACGAACTGATGCGGGTGACGCTCAATTCGATCGGCGACGCGGTGATCACCACCGATGCGGCGGGAAGAATAAGATGGCTCAACCCCGTGGCCGAGCGGATGACCGGCTGGAGCGTCGACGAGGCGGCGGGAGAGCCGTCCGATCGCGTTTTCTCGATCCTCAACGAGGAAACGCGCGAGACCGCGCCGGATCCGATCGCCGCCTGCCTCGCCCATGGACAGGTCGTGGGGCTGGCGGAGAATACGCTTCTCGTCGGCCGGCGCGGACTTGAATACAGCATCGAGGATTCGGCCGCGCCGATCCGCAGTTCCGAGGGCGAGATCCTCGGCGCGGTGCTTGTGTTCCACGATGTCAGCGAACAAAGACGGCTCTCGCGCGAGATGACCTATCGCGCCAGCCACGATCCGCTGACCGGCCTGCTCAACCGCTCGGAGTTCGATCGCCGGCTGCAGCGGGTATTCGAGACGGCCCAGGAAGCCGACACATCCAGTGTTCTTCTCTATATCGACCTTGACCAGTTCAAGATCGTCAACGATACCTGCGGCCACACGGTCGGCGACACGCTTCTGAAACGCGTGACCCAGTTGATGCAGGAGTGCCTGCGCAAGCGCGACACGCTGGCCCGTCTCGGCGGCGACGAGTTTGCCGTGCTGCTTGAGCATTGCAGCCCGGAGGACGGACAACGCATCGCCCAGACGATCTGCGATCGGATGGGCGCGTTCCGCTTCGTCCACGACGACAAGCATTTCAGGGTTGGCGCCAGTATCGGCCTTGTTCCGGTCGACAGCCGTTCAACCAGCGTCTCGGCGGTGCTGCAGGCGGCCGATACCTCCTGTTATGTCGCCAAGGAAAACGGCCGCAACCGGGTTCACGTTTGGGCGGAGAGCGACGAGACGCTCAGGCTGCGCTCCGGCGAGACGCGCTGGGCCGCCCGCATCGAACGGGCACTGCAGGAGGAAGCCTTCGTGCTCTACGCCCAGTCGATTGCGCCGATGAGCGGCGAGCCCGCCGTTCGCCACATCGAGTTGCTGCTCCGTCTGGTCGATGACGATGGAGAGGTCATTCTTCCCGGCGCTTTTCTGCCGGCTGCCGAACGTTTCAACCTCATCTCCCACATCGATCGCTGGGTGCTCGGCAAGGCGCTGGAGCAGATCGACGCGTCGGGCCTTGCCGGCGGCGCGGCGCGGCTATGCGTCAACCTCTCCGGCCAGTCGCTCGGCGACCGCGCCTTCCACAAGGAGGCGCTCGACCTTCTCGACGCGGCCGGAGGTCCCATCTGCCACAGCCTGTGCATCGAAATCACCGAGACCGCCGTCATCACCAACATGGAGGAGGCCGCCTCCTTCATCGAAGATTTGCGTCGCCGGGGCATATCGGTGGCGCTCGACGACTTCGGCGCGGGCTCGTCCTCCTTCGGCTATCTCAAGCATTTCGCGCTCGACTATCTGAAGATCGACGGCCAGTTCATCCGCGAGCTCTTGAGCGATCCGCTGAACGAGGCGACGATCAAATGCTTCGTCGAGGTCGCCCGCGTGCTGGGGCTCGAGACGATTGCCGAATATGTCGGCGACGAGCCGACCTGCGCCAGATTGAGGGATTACGGCGTCGATTTCGCCCAGGGCTTTTTTATCCACGAGCCCGAGCCGCTCGCTGATCTCCTTCGAAGTCTGGAACTCTCGCCGAAGGACGCATCCGGCTGACCGCCTGTTGTCAGGTCAGCCGAGGCGCGCTCACGCCGTCACCATTCCTTCGGCGGCAGGTCGATGCCGTTTTCGGCGAGGAATTCCGCGATGTGAACGGTTTGCCCCGTCTCGATCGACCGGTTGGCGGCAATGCCCGTCAGGATCGACCAGGCGCCGTCGATATGGGACGAGGAGCGGCCGTAGGGGTCCTCGCCGGCATCGGGGTCGAAAAGATAGCCGAGCATCACAGGATCGGCGCCGCCGTGATCGCCCTCGCCTTCCCAGACCTCGAGTTCCCGGGGCTGTTCGCCCGCCAGATGCAGCGTGGTCGTCATCGTTTCCGAGCCGGCCGCCTTCTCCCGCTTGCCGCCGAAAACGCCATGAACCTCGACATGGCGGTGGGACAACTCGCCCTTTGTGCCGTAGAACTTCACCTCCAGCCCTTCCCAGGGCGAATAGGCGCAGAGCGTGTAGTTGAGGCTTGCGCCCGTGCCATAGACCGCCTGCACCTGCATCGTATCCTCGATGGTGATGTCGTCGTCGAAGACGCAGCGGTCGCGCAGATAGCCGTCCTCGTCCTCGGCATCGAGATAGAGCGTCTTCAGCGCCTGATCGGCTTCAAGGTCCAGCCGGAAGTCGCAGCTTCCGGCGCTTGGACAGGTGTGGCAGCGCGGACCGCGCGGATTGAGCCCGAGCGCATCGGCGGTTTCCGCCCGGTAGAAGGAGCGCGTGCCATGAGCGGCGACGGAGACCGGCGAGGAGCCGAGCCACCAGTTGACGAGATCGAAATGGTGCGTCGACTTGTGCACCAGCAGGCCTCCGGACTGATCCTTGTAGCGATGCCAGCGGCGGAAATAATCGGCGCCATGGACGCGGTCGAGATACCAGCGGAAGCTGACGGCGGTGACATCCCCGATCGCGCCGGACATCAGGATGTCCTTCAGCTGCGTGCGGGCCGGCGTGTAGCGGTAGTTGAAGGTCACCGTCACCTTGCGGCCGGTTTCCTTCTGTGCGTCGAGGATCGACTTCAGCTTGTCAAGGTCGATCGTCATCGGCTTTTCGGTCATGACGTCGCTGCCCGCCCGCATCGCCTCGACGATATAGTCATGGTGCAGGTAGTCGGGCACGGTGACGATCACCGTATCCGGCTTCTGCTCGCTCAGCATCTGCGGAAAATCCTCCGCCCGATAGGTGGCGACGCCATTGCCTTCGGCCGGCACGGCGCCGGCCGAGAGCGCAAGCCGCTTTTCGTTGATGTCGCAAAGCCCGACCAGCGCGTTGCGATCGGCATAGGTTTCGGCGACGGCGCCGCGAAACATCTTGTGCCGCGATCCGGTTCCGACAATGGCGTATTTCATGATCCTGCCCTTCTGCCCGGCCGGCAACCGCGCCGGCCCTCGCGCATTTCGCAGTCAGATGGAAACATCTGACGCTAAGCGAAAATGCGTCAAAACAAATAGATAGAGCGGTTGCGCGTTTCCACGAAAGGCGGAACCGCTCTAGCGCATCGGCCCGAAAACCGGAGTCGATTTTCGGAAAGCGCGATGCGCAGATTCAATAGGCTAGAGCGTCCTTTGTGTCCGAATGGACGCACGGCGCTCCAGTGCTCCCGCCGCAGCCGCATTGCCATGCGCTGCGACATCCCAAACGTTTTCAGCACGCATACACCTCCCGATCGCACCGCTTACCGGCGCCGGGTCCTGTTTCTCAGCCGGGCCGGAACACCAGCGGATCAGGGAGAATCGAGAGGCGACAATGCCGAGAATTCAACTCTGCCAGACTAGCAGATCAGAATCAATCGTACCCGATCAGCCTTTGTCAGCGCGACGCGTTATCGGCGTCCGGACCGCCATTTCACGCAGTCCGAAATTCAGCGAAAAAAGTATGGAACAATCGCGGCCCCGGCTGGTTGGCCCATGAGCAGCCGCTATGCCGAGCCGGATATCTGCCGCCGGCGAGCGATCGGGAGGCGCTTCTCCGGTTCTTCGGCCCGCGGCCTGCAAGTCACGACCAATCTCGCAACTGGAGTGAAAAATCATGAAACGACTGTTCTTCGTTGTCGCACTCGGCGCATTGACCGCATGCTCGGCCACCGAGAAGGGGGCAACAGTCGGCGGACTGTCCGGCGCGGCCGTCGGCACCGCCGTATCGGGCGATGTCGGCGGCGCGGCGCTCGGCGGCGCAGTCGGTGCTGCCGCCGGCGCACTGATCGGCCGCGCCAATGAACCGGGCCGCTGCTATTACCGCGATGCCAATGGCGAACGCTACGTGGCCGCCTGCCCGAAATGACCGGAGCGCAGAAAGGCCGGTTTCATTTCCGGCCTTTCCTCCTGCCGGTCGCGCCGGCGTCAAAAAAAGCCGCCCCGCGGAGGCGGCTTTTCTTGTTCGAAGCCGAGGAACGATGTTCGGCTATTCGTCAAAGTCCGGCGGGACATGGCTGTCGACGCCGATCAGGACGACCTCGTTCTCGACATCGCGCACGCCCTTGACCGAAAGCACCAGGGTCTCGAGTCTCAGTCGCTCGGGCTCGGTCTCCACTTCGCCGCTCAGCATCGCCACCCCGTCGCGGACCGTCACGGTGATCAGGTCGGCATTGAAACGATCATCTTCATCGATCAGCCGGGTGATGACGTCCGAGAGACCGTCATCGTCGACCGTCGTGTCCTCCGGCTCTGGCGCAAGACGCTGGGCGGTGTGGACGGCGGTATCCTCGGAGACTTGCGCGCCCGGCGTTTCGCGCCGGTCCAGATTGGCGGGATTGGCGCCATAGGGCGCATTGCGCGCGCCATGCCTGTTTTCCTCATCCGAATACGGCCATCCGTCATCGAGATTGCGGTCCTCGTAGTCGCGATAATCCTCCTCGCGCGGCGTTTCATGCGGCTTCATCTTCGAACCAGCCATGGTGTTTCTCCTTTCAGGTGTGCGTGCAGAAGAAACGGCTGGAAGCGGCAAATGTTCTCCCTTTCTTGAGGAAGAAAGTCGATCGCGTTCCAGGAAACGGCGGAACAAGCCGGGCCCGGAGCGTTTTTTGACAGAAGCAGACCAACAAAACGGGCGCCGCGCGGCGCCGAATTAGCAAAGGAGATGAAACATGCCCGAATGGCTTCATCTGCTCGCCGTCGTATCTCTTCTCGCCGGCCTTGCGTCCGCGATCATCATCGCCGTCGACGTTTTCGCAAATCCGCAGCATATGTGGATCATGAATGTGGTCTGGCCCCTTGTCGCGCTTTTCGGCTCGCTTGCCGCGCTCTGGGCCTATTTCCGCTATGGCCGGCTCGCCACCCGCGCAGCCCATCACCACGCCATGGAACACGACGAGACGCCGCCGAACATGACAGAGACGCCTTTTTCGGTGATGGTCGGCAAGGGTGCTGCCCATTGCGGCTCGGGTTGCGCGCTCGGCGACCTGATCGCCGAATGGCTTGCCTTCCTGGTTCCCTCTGTCGCCGTCTGGTTCGGCTGGCAGACGATCTTCGCCGAGAAGATGTTTGCCGTGTGGGTCCTCGACTATATCTTCGCCTTCTCCTTCGGCGTCATCTTTCAGTATTTCACCATCAAGCCCATGCGCGGCCTGACGCCGGCTCAGGGCCTCATTCAGGCGGCCAAGGCCGATTTCCTGTCGCTGACCTCCTGGCAGTTGGGCATGTACGGCTTCATGGCCTTTGCCCAGTTCTACCTCTTCCGCCACCTCCTCGGCGTGAAACTGGAGGTGCCGACGGTCGAATTCTGGTTCATGATGCAGATCGCCATGTGGGCCGGCTTCGCAACCGCCTATCCCGTCAACTGGTGGCTCGTTTCAAGAGGCATCAAGGAGAAAATGTAGGGCTCAGCAGCCGCCGATGGTGGAGCGCACGATCGTGTTCAGCGCCGTATCGGTCGCCTGATCCACCACGCCGGTCGGGGCAAAGCCGTATTGCGTCTGGAAGGCGATCACGGCGTCCCTCGTCCTTTCGTCAAAGACCGGGTCCGGATAGGCGAGAAAGAGGCCAAGCCGGTTGAGCGAGGCTTCCAGCGCCGTCACCCTTGGCAGCATGTCGCCCATCTCCAGTTCGGCAAAGATCGCCTCCGGCTCGGCAATGCAGGCCGCGTCCTCCACGGGCGTAAGCCTGAAATTTCCGCGCAGCTCGCCGCCGTCGGCATCCATGACATTGGCCAAAGCGCTGTCGATCAGTTCATTGTCCTCAAGGCGAAGGCGCTCGCTGTCGAGATGGAGAACGCCGCCATCGGCGAGCGTCAGATAGGCATTGCCGCCGTCGCAGTCGATGCTGCAATGGATTTCATCGCCGCCCGAACAGCCGGCAATCGTGCCGAAGCGCTCGTTCGGCACGTCCCAGTAGCTGAGGCTCAGCGTCAACAGATAGGGAGCGCTGTCCTCGAAATCCGACGGATCGAGCCTCAGCATCATCGAACGGATTTCGCTGTCGCCGCGTTCGAAGGCAAGCCCATAGCAGGTTCCGCTGATGGCCTCGGCTGTATCCTGCTGGGAAAAAGCCACTGACGACGGTACAAGAAAAGACGTAAGAACAATCGCTTGCAGTATTTTTCTCATGTTCATCGCCAGTTCCCCATCAGCATGAAGGGCGCCCAGAAGATCGGATGATCGAAATCATAGGTGATCGGCGAACCCGGCTCGGCGGGAAGCCCGAGGCGGCCCGCCGTCTGGAAGACGACGCTTTCCCTGTCGAGCACATCGCGATCGCCGATCCGGCGCTGGATGAATTCGCGCTGGGCGGTCGCCAGCGCCTCGGCCTTCGACAGGCCGCCGAATTCCCGCAGTTCGTAGAAACGCTGCATGATCAGCGGCGTCGAGATGTCGAGCACCGGCCAGAGCGTTGCCAGCGTCGCCCTGGCCCCGCGCTCACCGGTGATCTTGGCAAGGCTTTCGATCTCGCGGCCGTCGGAACCCGGATTGGCGCGGCCGGTTTCGCATGCCGACCAGGTCAGAAGATCGACATTGGAGAAATCGAAATCGCCGGCCGTCCCCTTGATCTCGCTCACCGGCAGATGCTCGCCCGTGCCCAGCAGGAGGTAGGAATCGTCCTCATTGTTGCCGAGCACGAAATGCGAGGCGACATGGATCGTCCCTGCCCCGACCGATGATGAACCGCCGATCGTGAGCGCCTCGGCAAGCGCCGCCCGGTCGAAGGCTTCGTCGAGCGCGAGAGCGCCATCCATGAATCCATATCGCTCCTCGCCGCTCAGAAGTCCGCCGAATTCCAGCGCCACGCCCGGAAGCTCGGAGAAATCGCCGACCGCGCGGGTCAGCCCCAGCCCGGCAAAAGGCGTCTCGGCCACCGCAACGCCGGTGATCTCGCTCTCGCTGCTGGTCAGGCTTGCGATATCATAGCGTTCCACCAGATATTCCGCGCCATCATAAAGCGCCTGATAGGGCAGATAGCGCAGTCGCCTGTCTTGCGAGAGCAGCAGGAGTTCGGGGTCGATACGGGCGAGATCATCCGCGACCGGTCCGACAAGAAGGTCATAAAGCACTTCGCTCTCGGCGCGCGGATCGCTGAAGAAGTCGTTGAAGCCGAGATGCAGATCGGCGAGCGCGGCGTTGAGCGTGGCTTCCGAAAACGGCTCTCCGTTCCAGCTGTCGATCGTGTAGCTCAGTTGTTCGTCCCGCGACGTCAGCAGGATATTGAGCCGGTCCGGCATGACCAGATAATGCAGCGCCACCGCATTGGTTTCCAGACCGGAGAGGATCGTGGCCTGGACGGATTGTTCGGCAAGCGGCGTCTCGCTTGCGGGCTCGCTTTCCTCCAGGTCGGCAAGCGCCGTAAAGATTGTCTCCAGCCCGGCCTCATAGGCAGCATCGGCCTCGGCGAGCTCATCGTTCAGAACATTCAGCCGCTCCTGCTCCGCCCCCGTCAGGGTGCCCGCCTCCTGCCGTGAAAGCAGGGCGTCACGTTCGCGCACATCGGCAATGGCTGGCGGCTGAAGCGCGGCAATCGCGGCCTGAAGCGCCGTCTCCGCCTCCGTCAGCGGCAAAGTCGCAAAGGCATCGCCGGCAAAGTCCAGATCGCGATCGGTAAACTGGAAGGCCTCGAAATCCTTCAACAGGCCGAGGACGAATTCGGCATCGCTCAACCGGTCCTGCTGGATGAAGAGGTCGGCGAGCCAGCGATAATTGTCGGCGATCAGGTCGCGGAAGCAGCCGCGCAGGTTCTCCGGCAGGGTCGCCAGATCGGCGCGCACGCCCTGCAGCCGGTTGATCGCCTGCTTGGCGAGCAGAACGGCAAGCGAATCCGAGCCGAGCGCAAAGGCGCGCTCGCTGGCATTGGAGAGATGGCAGACGCGGGTGAGTTCGGCCGACAGCGGCCCTTCGGAGAGCTCGCGCAACCGGTCGAGCCGGAGTTCGGCGGAAAGCGCCGTCAGCTCCATCGCCAGCGCCTGGCCATTATCGCCCGCCACCTGCAGCGCATCGCCATAGCGCCTGGCGGAGTTGACGAGGCCGATACTGGTGCCGCCGCGCGCGCGCACCGCCGCGAAGGTCTCGGCAGCTGACTGAAGGTCCGGCAGCGGCGGCGCGGCCTCGGGGTCGGCGGCGCGGATCAGCCGGAGGAAATCGGCCGCCGCCTTGTCGCCGTTCGTGGCCATCAGGCCGAGGAAGCCGACAAGCCCGTCGGGCAGCGATTGCAGGTCGCCGGGCGCCCGGCTTTCCACCAGCCTGCGGATCGTGGCGTTGCGGATATTGCTTCCTTCGCCAGCCTCAGCCGAGCCGGTCAACGCGCCGAGTTCATAGTCCTTTGCCCGCTCCGCCCGCTCGGCAGCGCCGCGAAAATCGCCATAGGCCGCAAGAACGTCGACAAGTTCGATCGAATCCAGCGCCACAAGCCGGTCGAAGCCCACGGCAACGAGATCGGCGCCATAGCGGCCGGCGGCAAACTGCTTGGCGATTGTCCCGCAGCTTTCCCCGTCATCCTCGCAGATGCGCCCGAGCATCGCCTCGGCCTCGCCCATGGGCGTTGCGCCATCGCGTTGAGCCCGCGCCATGCGCAGATCGTAGGCAACCGCGCCGGCAACCGATTCCCGCCTGATGCTGTCGCGCTCGAAACCCTGCGGCGCGCTTTCGTAACGCTGCTTGAAAACCCGAAGAAAATCCTCCGCCTTGTATTCGGAGAATTCCGGGAAGGCATCGAGAAGCCGCGCCAGCTTGAAGAGCGCTTCGGCGTCTCCCTTCTCGGCCGCCTTGGTCAGCCATTTCGCCCCCTCCATCGGGTCGAGCACCGCGCCGCATTCCGCGCAGAGAGAGGTCTCGGCAAGCCGCGCGGCAAAGGCGGCGGACCGGTCGGCGGCGGTCGCGATCATCATCGTTCCCGCTGTCGACAAGAGCGCCGGACTGCCCTCCATCATCCGGTTGGCAAGGAAATCGGCGATCCAGGAAGAAGAGAAGGCCCAGTCGGCATCCGGTCCGTTCTCTGAAGCTTTTCGGTCAGCGAGATCGACAAGCGCCTGATACCAGGAAAGTGCGGCCGCAATCGCCTCGGGCGTGGCGCCATCTGCCTGCCGCGCCAGCTGCGCCATGGCAAAGCCTTCGCCGGCTTCAGCCGCCTCCTCGAAAAGCCGACGGGCACGCTCGGTATCCTTCTCGCCGCCCTGGCCATATTCCAGCATCAGCGCCAGATGGGCGGCTGCGTAGGGGGCGCCCTTGGCGGCGGCATCTTCCAGCAGGCGGCGCGCGGCGGCGGCGGATTTGCCGTGGATGGTCGCGCCCTGCAGCATTCGCTCGGCAAGGAGATATTCAAAGGCCGGGCCGGAGATCACCGTCAGCGCCTCGAAAGCCTCCGGATGCGCGAGAACGACATTGGCGATGCGGCTTGTTTCCTCGCGGTCCGATACGGTCAGCACCAGTCCGTAATCCGACGTCGTGAACATGCCGAGCGGCATGGCGAAAACCTGTTCCTCGCGCATCTGGCTCTGCCGCTGCGCTGCCTCGACCGTGAAGGCGACGGCGGCCTCCGCCGTCTCCATAGCGGCATAATAGTCCGGAGCGCCCCATGCCGCACCGTCCTCTCCCATCAGTTCGGCCAGGGCCCTGGCGCGCTGGTCGCCGCCCGGCGCAAAGGCCACCTTCTCGGAAAGAAGCGTGAGCGCCGTTTCCTCTTCAAGCGCGCTCCATTCGTCGCGCGCCGTCATCCGGTCAAAGGCCGGGCCGAGGATCTCCCGGACCCATGGCCGGTCAAGCGGCGGAAGCACGTGCGGGGGATAGAGGAAATCGAGAAGCCGGAGGCCGTCTTCATTCGCGGCGAGAACGCCTGCGTCGCTCTCGCAGGCTCTGCCCGTCACGGGCATGTCGGCGATCGCCGCGACATCGGAGACCGTCGGCGTGAACGCGCCGACGCGCGGGGCAAGGCCGAGCCGCTCGCGCATGCGGTTCCAGCCCTCCCGGCTTGCGGGGCCGAAAGCCCCGTCGAGCGCGCCGTCATAGCAACCGTGGCGCTGCATAAGCGATTGGGCGACGCGGAGATAGTCGTGGAACAGCGCACTGAAGTCGCGCTGGGCGACGCGCAGATCGCCGAGGCCAACATAGCCGTAAGCGAGGTTCTGGGTCGTCATGCCGACGATCAATGGGCAGAAGCGATCGCCGTAGCGATCGACATCGTCGGCCATCGCCGTCACCGCGCCCGGCAAGGTTTCGGCGACACGTAGCAGATTGGCGTCGGAAAGATCGAGACTGTAGCCATCGTTCTCCGAGATCCCGGCGTCATAGGCGATGTCATCTACCTTCATTCCCGTCCAGGCGGAAAACGCGGTCACCATGAACGCGTTGCGCTCATTGGCGTTCATCTCGGCAAACAGGTCTTCGGAAACGCAGGACAGACCCGAAAGCGCCTGAACCGCGCGGCCGTAGACGCTGTCGCCAAGCCCGGCGCGGCCGGAAGGC
Source organism: Martelella sp. AD-3 (assembly GCF_001578105.1). Taxonomy (GTDB): domain Bacteria; phylum Pseudomonadota; class Alphaproteobacteria; order Rhizobiales; family Rhizobiaceae; genus Martelella. The sequence continues at coordinate 2,451,996 of NZ_CP014275.1, forward strand.
GGCGCAAGACCGTTATTGCTGCGGATGCTGGCGATCACCTCCGCAGCGTCAACCTCATAGGCATCGCGCGTATCGTCGGCATAGCGGAAATGCAGCGCAGCGTAACAGTCGCAATCATCAATCCGGATATAGAACGAACTGACGATCTCGCCGCTCGCGGGATTGCGGATTGAAACACTACATTCGCTTTCCGACACAAGACGTTGATCAGCCTCGCCAAACCCGTATTTTCTCCAGTTCGAAACGCGCTCGTCGACGAGCGCGGCGCAATCACCATAGCTGTCCTGGATCAGGCGCAGATTGCCTTTGACGGGGCCAAGGGCGAAACGGCGGTCGACGCCGTCAGCGTCGAATGCGCCTCCATCCGGCAGCACGGCATGGATGTCGTAGGGCACGCCGTTGCGGTAGAGCTCAAGGGCCGCCGCCGGGGCCGCAGCAAAGAAGGGGGCGAACGCCAGCAAGGCCGCGACCGCGGCCGCACCCCCCCGTCCAGATTCTGCCCGCGATCCCCGTTTGTGCATCCCGTCCCGTCCCCCGTCTCTTCTGACAAATGCCAAGTTTATCTTGCCATCGGCCCTTGCGGTTGAAAACCTCCGAATACAACCGCGTCCGCCTTTTCAAGCGCCCTCATCACCGGATCGCCCGGTCTTTTGCTCCGGCGCTGACGGCACGCCGTCACGCCGCGTATAGGAAAAATCGGGCTCGGCCCTGAGCCGCACCTCGCGCGGCGCGATCGAGATGCCCGCCTCGCGAAACATGCGTCTGACGGCATCGTAAACGACCGCGCGCAGGGCAAACTGGGTTCCGGGCCGGCACTTGTAGACGATGCGCAGAACCATGGCGCTGTCGTCGATCATGACGATGCCGGCATTTTCGAGCGGCGCGACAAGGTTCCGACCATGAACGGGATCGGCTAGAAACGCATCATTCAACGCCCTGAAGCGCGGCTCCAGCCCGTCGAGATCGGTTTCGAGCGGCAGTCGGAATTCCAGCCACATCGCCGCCCAGTCGCGCGACTTGTTGGCGATGGTGCGGATCTCGCCGAAGGGAACAGTGTGGATGGCGCCGAGCGGATGGCGGATCTGGACCGATCGGATGCCGGCCCGCTCGACCGTGCCGCTGGCGACCCCGACATCGACGAGATCGCCGACGCGAAAGGCGTCGTCGACCAGGAAGAAGATGCCGGAAATGACGTCCTTCACCAGCGTCTGGCTGCCCATGCCGATGGCGATGCCGACAATGCCGGCCCCGGCCAGAAGCGGCAGCACGTCAATGCCGAGCGCCGAGATCGCGATGATCGACGCGATCGACGCGATCGTGATCAGCAAGGTGTTGCGCACGAGCGGCAGAACGGTGGCGACGCGGCTTTGGCGCAACGCCTTTTCTGCCTCGTCCGTCCCTTCAGCATAGGCCGCCTTCAACAGCATGCGCTGCGAGCCGATCAGCACCAGGTGCCAGCCGACATAGGCGAGCACCAGCGTGACGAGGAGCTGCGTCAGCGAGGGCATGATCGCCGTGATACGCGCATTGGAAAGGCCCTGCCAGGGGCCGCTCCACAGGCGGATGAGCGCCAGCAGCGCCACAAGCACGGCGGCCGCCTGCCCGAGACGGGCAAAGAACTGCGCGAAGGTCGGTACATCATGAGGCAACGCCATCTGCGGCTCCGCCTCAAGCGCTGCCCGCCGCCGGGCGCGGTCGCGCGCATCCGCCCGCGCCGCCCAGTCATCCATCAGCAGGCAGCCGATGGCGAGTGCCAGAATGATCATGAAGCCCAGGACGGCCAGCGTTCCCGCCTGTGGCCGGTTGAGCAGCAGGAGCAGCGACGTGCCGAACCAGGAGAGGCAGATGTAGAAGATCGCGAAGAGATGCCAGACCGTGCTCAGCGATTTCCAGCCAAGCCCGCGGCTGCGCCCGGCCGGATCGGTGGCAAGGATCGCCGCCACGGAGAAACGGTTGGTCAGGCAGGCGATGATCAAGAGCAGCGTGACCACCGAGCGCGAGAACAGCGAGAGCGTCAGCGTCTCGTCGACCGGCATGCCTGCCTGCCTCAGGAGCGAGGTTGTGGCAAGAAAGAAGATCGCCAGCGCGAAAATGCCGACGGACTGCCAGTAGAGCCTTCCGGCGGCCGGATCGGAAAGCGCCACGATCCTCAGATCGGCGCGTCCGGGCGAGAGCGGAATACGGGCCAGAAGCGCGAAGCCGCGGATCGCGAAGAAGGCCGTCAGATAGGTGACGACGAAAAGCTGCGCGCCGGGATCGGCCTGAACGCTCATCAGAAGCGGCCAACCGCCGACCATGGCGAAGATCAGGAGACCGGCAAGGTCGACGGCCACATGGATGATCCGCTGGACAAGGCTCTTCGGATCAAACCCGGCCCTAAATCGGCGGAAGATCGCCCTGAACACGGCTTCGGCAACGGCGCCGATGCCGAGACAGAGGATGATCCGCAGGATGACCGCGCCGAGACTGAAGCCGTCCTCGCTTAGCCCATGCAGGAAACCGGAAACCTCGGCGGGGAAATCATCAAGCCCGAGCATCAGCGCCTCGAGCCGTTCGGCCGCCGCCGTCGCATTGTCGGCAAAGAAGGAAAGCACGGCCCCCAGCCGCTCGATCGGCGACAGCTTTTCCGGCGCGCCGACGACCTCCTGAGCAAGAGCCAGACGCGGCAGCGCAAGGATGGCGAAGGCAAACGCGGAGAGCCGCACGGGTCTTTCTGTCTTCACGGCATCGCGCCCTCGTTGCGGGCGAAGGCGGAAGCGCGCGGCAGGACCCGCCAGGCATAGCGATCGACCCATACATCGGAGAGAGCGCCGCCAAGACCCATGCTGCCGCGCGTCCGGCCGCTCGCTGCGGCATCTTCCAGAACGCCGGACAGTGCATTGGCGGCCGCCGAGCGCGTGCCGCCGCCGCAATTGTCCAGCACGCCGGAAAGGTTCAGCGCCTCGGCGTTTTCCTCGAGCTCGCTGACCAGAACATAAAGCCGCTCATAGCCCGCCGAATACGGCACCGGCCCCGGACAATCGGAACACATCACCATCGGATCGCCGAGATCGCGCAGGGCCTGATCGCCCTCGATGAGCTCGTAATCGACATTGATGCAGTATTGCGCGTCAATGTGGATCCGGTTGACGTCGCGCTGGCCGTCGCGCGCGCCGGTGGCGCGAAAACGCAGGAGGTCGCATTGCTTGAGATCGTCCATGCCCGCAAGCGGCTGAAAGCCCACCTCGCCCATTGTTCTGAGCGCCGCCTGGCATTCGCGGCGCGGATCGATGGCCGAGCCGGGCGCGCCGAGCACCGCGATGGGGCTTTCATTGCGCTCCACGTCCACGGCGACCGGTGACGGATTGAAGGGGCTTGCCTCCTCGCCAAGCGCATCCAGCGTGTGCGCCAGGCGCTCCGCCTTCAAAACGCGCGCGAGAAGCATCGCAAGGCGCTTTCCGTCTTCGGAAAGGTCGAAGGCGAGGCCGGTCGGCGTGTCATCGATCATCGCAGCGGGTCCGAACCAGAGCGTGTTGTCCTTCAGCACGATCTGCACATCGTAGATCTCTTCAGGGTAGCCGGCGCCGATTCCCGTCGTTTGCGAGGCGGCCTCGAGCGCTTCGGCAACACGCGTGCTGGTTTCCGTTCCGGGCGCAAGCGGCAGGCCGGATTCGGTGTCGAAAACCGGCGAGAAGGCGACGGTCAGCGTCACCGGGCTTGCCTCGATCTGAGCGAAACGCGCCGCCTCCGGCAGGCTGCCGGAAAAGGCGCAGAGCGCTTCGGGATCCGGAACGCAATCATCGGAAACCGGGCGCAGATAGGCCCGGCGCGGCTCCACGGCCTCGACCTGGGCATAGCCGAGAACGGCGTCTTGCGGGTCGGCGATATCGGCGACGAGCGCCATCACCGTTCCCTCCTCCAAGCCGTGCAGCCGGCCGGCATCCACCCTGTCGCCCTCCACGAGAAAACGCTCCGGGCCGGCATAGCCTTGCCGGCCGAAGACCGGTTCATCGATCATGTCGCCTTGCCACAGCGGGGTCTGCACCGCGCCCATGCCGAAGCCGCTGCCCTGGTTCAGTTCGGAAAGCACCGACTGGAACAGCTGGCGATAGGTCAGAGCCTGGCCGCTTTCGAGCCTCGAGGCGATCGCGGCGGTGAAAAGACCGAACCATTCGCTGTCATCGCCGGCGGTTCCGCCGCTCATGTCGACCTCGCGGGCGACATCGTTCGAGCGCGTGGCATAGAAGGCCACCAGGCCGCCGCCGCCCTCGACATCGCCAACGGCATCCGGCGCGGCATCGACCGACCAGCTCTGCCCGGCGGCCTGCGACAGATCGACGCCCAGCAGGGCGGGACTGACCTGCCGGTCGGCGATGCCGCGTTCGAAGGCGCGCGTGCCGCTGCCCGAATGACAGCTGTCCATGACGAAGAAGACATCGGCGCCGGTCCGGCGGATTCCGGCGAGAAGAGCCCCGATCTCGTCGTCGCTGATCGCATTCGGCACAAGTCCGGTCCCGGCCTGCGCCAGCGCCGTGTCTGCCGGCAGGAATATCTCGTCGAGCCCGTCGGTCTCGTCTCCCTGCGGGTCCAACTGGCGCGAGCCATGGCCGCTGAGGTGGACATAAATCTGGTCGCCCTCGTCCGCCCGTTCCGCAAGACCGGCAAAGGCCTCGAAAATCGCCGCCCGCGTCGGCCGGGCATCGGCATCCGGCATATCGCCGAGAAGCGTGATATCGATGAAACCGGATTTATCCAGCACGTCGCGCATCAAGAGCGCGTCATTGGTGGGGCCGCGCAGGTCGGGAATGTCGGGATCATCATAGCCGGCGACGCCGATGATCAGCGCGCGGGATTCGGCATGAGCGGCGTTTGCTCCGAGAACAAGTGCCAGCAAGAACAGACGGAACAGTTTTCCCATGCAGAATTCCCGAGCAATAACAACAATATTATACAACCGATTAAAAGAACGATCGAAGCCTGCGCTCTTTCCGCGCAGATCGGCTGTTTACTTAGTCAGGGCTGACGATAGACTAGCAGATATTCGATCGTCAATTTCACAGGCCTGAAACATGCGTCTTGCGCGAATTGCCCTCCTCTCCCTCGTCTCCCTGATCGTTTCGCCGCCGCTCTTCGCCCAGGAAGCCGCGCCCTTCGACCCGATCGCTTTCGAGCTGGAGCTGGCTGCCGTCGAGGTCCCGGCGGAACGTCTTGCCTTGGTCGATGCGGCCATTGCCGCTCTCGAGGCTTCGCCCGATCCGGACCCCGAAATCTATTTCGATCTTTCGGCGCTGAGGCTCGAGATCCTGCGCGAGGCCGGCGAAACGGCAGCGGCGGCGGCGGCAGCCGAGGGACTGGCCGATTTCGCGATCCGCATGAGCGAGCAGCTTGACCGCAATCCGCTCCCCTATCTGGATCTTGCGGCAACGCTCTACACCGAGGCGGAAGCCTATCGCGAAGCCTTGCGCGTGCTCGATACCGAGATCGCCTATCGCCGGAATGGCGGTCAGTCGGGCCAGGTCCTCGCCGATCTCCTGAACCGCAAGGCGGAGGTCGCCAGGCTGCGCGGCGACATGGCAGCCACCGAGGAATTTGCGGGCCAGGCCCAGTTTGCGATCATGTCCACGCGCATGGGCAAGCGCAGCGGTCAGGATGGCGGGTTCAGCGCCGTCGATGTCTTCTACGCCACCGACCGCGCGCGCACCGGCAATGCCGACCCGGCCGAATTCTATGGCCATGGACGCGGTGATCTCGAATATGGCGTGGTCACCGTCACCATTCCCGATACGCATGTGCCGGGCGCCATCGAGACGCCCTCGATCTGGAAGCTCGAATTCGGCCCCTCGCCCGCCAGACACGTGATGGTCCGGAAGGTCGACCCGATGGAGGCGGATGCCTATTTCTCGAAGATGAGCAGCGAACTTGCGGGGCGCGAGCGCAAGGAAATCGTCGTCTTCATCCACGGCTTCAACACCCGGTTCGATGCCGCCGCCAAGCGCGCCGCCCAGCTTGCCTATGACATGGATTATCGCGGCGTGCCGGTGCTCTATTCATGGCCGTCGGCCGGCCAGACGGTGCGCTACGTCGCCGATACGGCGGTCGTCCGGCTCAGCGGCCGGCGGCTCTCCATGTTTCTGGAAGACCTGCGCGCCCGCTCCGGCGCCGACACGATCCACATCGTCGCCCACAGCATGGGCAACCGCGCGCTGACCGACGCGCTGGAACTGATGGCGCTGCGGGACGGGATTAAGGAAGGCGACGACCCGGTCTTCGGCCAGGTGTTCTTCGCCGCGCCCGATGTCGATGCCGGCCTTTTCAGGGAGATGATGAAGACGATCCATCCGCTGGCCGAGCGCCTGACCCTCTACACCTCGGAAAACGACTGGGCGCTGGTCGCCTCGAAAAAGCTGCACGGCAATGCGCCGCGCGCCGGACAGGGCGGCGACAGCGTGACGACGGACGAGTTGTTCGACACGATCGACATGTCCGATCTCGGCGAGGACATGCTGGCGCATACCTATTTCGCCGATGACAGTTCCGCGCTTGCCGACATCGTTTCGCTGATCTGGCGCAATCCGCCGCCGAATGTGCGCTGCGGCATGACGGAAACCGTTACTGAAACCGGCGAGACGGCCTGGAAATACCAAAAAGGCGGCTGTTTCGACAAAACCATGATCGGCCTGATCAGCCATTTGTGGAGCAAGAACGATATCTCGCGCGCGGATATTTCAGCGCTCATTTCCGAACTCGTCACCGACCAGGCAGCGGCGAGCGAGATCGAGGGCCGCCTCGACGCCTATATCGCGCCCGAAGGGCAGGAGGCGAATTGACGCTGGAGCGCCCGTTTTCATCAGGCCGCCTGCAGCCGTTCGCCGTCTTTCTGCTTGCGCTTCTGCTCTGCGTCGTCCCGGCGCGGGGACAGGAAAACGAAACCGCGTTCCAGGCGCTTCTCCGGCAGTTCTCGACGCTGTTTCAGGACGGCGACTACGCCGCCGCCGCCCCCGTGATGGAGGAGGCGATCGCCGTCTATGATCGCAACCCCGGAAACCAGATCGAACGCGCGAGCCTCGCCTATTATCTGGCGCTTGCCCATTTGAATGCCGGCAATACGTCGGCGGCCCTCGACACGACACAGGCAGCCTTTGCCTATCGCCCCGAGCTTGTGAGCCGCTATCCGGAATTCTACTGGATCGAAGGGTGGGCCAAGGCAAGGCTCGGCTTCATCGCGCAGGCGGCCGCGTCCTATTCGGCCGGCATCAGCCTGGCGGAAGCCTACAATGAAGGCGAGCCCGGCCGGTTTGCGCCTGAAACGCTTGCGGCCCTCAGGGTTCAGGAGGCCTATCTCTCGGCCCGCTCCTCCGCCGTACCGTCGGCGGCGCTGACGATTGATCCGCTCAGCACGGCAATCGCCGACCATGAGGAATTGACCGGAGCGGAGAATTTCGACGATCGCTATCTGCTCGCCCAGGCGCTCTCCGCCCAGGGCTTCGACATCGAGGCGCGCGCCGCATTGCTCGAGCTGATTGCCACGGCGGCAGCACCTCTGCGCGCGAAGGCGCTTGCCCGCCTCGCCGTGCTGGAATGGACGCTGGAGGCGCGCGCGGCTGCGGCAGGCACGGCAAGGGCCGCCCTCGAAAATGCCGAACATCTCGACGCGGCGCGCGTCGCCGTTATGCGATCGCTGCTGATCGTCGCGACATCGGAAGGACTGAGCGAAGCCGATATTGATGGAGTGGTGGCGGAAATGGCCGTCATTGTGGAGAGGGGCGCGGAACTCACCCATGAGGACGCCGTCGATCTTCTCGAGATCGTTTCCATCATCATCAGCGCCGTCGACGAGCCCGCGCTCGAGGAGCCGGCCGCGGCCGGTTTCGTCGACACCGCGCTCGCCACGCTTTACGAGATCGATGACCTCTTCCTCTCCGACAGGTTTGCACAACACAAGCTCTCCGACACCCGCCTGAGGCTTGCCCGCGCGGCCGAAAGCCTCGCCATGGCGGATCGCGCGCGCGCGCTTTATCAGGAGGTCTATTATTCCGCTGCCGCCTCGCTGCTGGAGACAACCGCCGCCGCCTCCGGTCTCGCCCGCCTCGGCGTATCGGTGGAGGGCACATTGCGTGACGACCTCGACATGCGGCTCGCCTTTTCCGCAACCGCGGCCGGTGCGGCGGAAGCCTTTCTGAGGGGCATACCGGCGCGCTCCGAAGGGCTGCAGCAGCAACAGATCGCGCGCCTTTCCGATATCATGGAACAGGCCGTCGATCTCGGCTTCGACCTGCTGGAGTCCCGTGCCATTATCGGGCCGAGGGACGCCGCAAATGTCGATGAGGCGTTCAACCAGACCGGGCCTTATGTCTTTCCCTTCGAGGATGCCTTGGCCAAGGGCTACGCCGGCACCGCCGGAGAGGGCTATTACGCGGCCATTCTCGACGACGCCTTCCGCCAGATCCAGCTTGCCCGCCAGAGCAGCGCCGGCCGCGCGATCGCGGCGATGACGGCGCGCATGAGCGCCGGCTCCGATGAACTCGCCCTTTTGCTGCGCCGGCGCGATGCATTGATTGCGGAACGCAATCGCATTCTTGAGCGCGCCGGCGAGGAGGAAATCACGCGCTATGATCTGCTCTCGGACATCGAGCCACGCCTTGATGCGGTGGAAGCCGAGCTGGACGCGGCCTATCCCGAATACCGCAACCACGTCGCCAGCAGGCCGCTCTCACTCGAAGAGGCGCGCGGCCTGCTGCGCCCCGATGAAGTGCTGGTGACCTACCTCCTCACCCAACGCGGCCTGCATATTTTCGCCGTGACCCGTGAAAATGTGATCTGGGACCGGACCCTGCTCGATGAGGGCTGGCTTGAGGAAACCGTGCGCAAGCTGCGCGAGACGCTTGATCCGCGCGGACCGCTGCGCGCGCCCGCGCGCGGCGCGATGACGCCGTTCGACCTCGGTTCCGGGCCGGCCGAGACGCCGGAGGGCGGGTTCGACCTCGCGCTTTCCCATGCGCTCTACGAAAAGGCGCTCGGTCCGGTGCAGGCCTTGCTGCCTGAAGACGCCACCCTGCTGATCGCCCCGGACGGGCCGTTGCAGGCGATCCCCTTTGCTGCGCTGGTGGCCGAGGCGCCGGATGACGGTGCAACCGGGCCGGAACGTTTTGCCGCGGCCCGTTGGGCGATCCGCGACAATGCCTTTGCCACGCTTCCACTGCCCTCGACGCTCCGCGCCCTGCGCGCCGAAAACGCCTCGCTTCCGGTCGGCGGGTTTCTCGGCATCGGCAACCCGCATTTCCGGCAGGATCCTGCGTGGCTCAGGCTTGCGCCGCTGCCGGAAACCGGCTTCGAACTGGAAACGCTCAACGCCATTGCCGCCGACGACAACGGCACGCTGCTGCTCGGCGATGCGGCGAACGAGGACGCGCTGGCCCGGACGGCCCTCGAAGATGCCGCGATCATCGCCTTTGCCACCCACGGGCTGATGGGCGGGGAAGCGAACGGCCTCACCGAGCCCGCGCTGGCGCTGACGCCGCTCGACGACCAGATCGCGGGCATGGCGGGGATGCGCGACGGCCTGCTGACGGCAAGCGAAATCGCAACGCTGGAGCTCGACGCCGACTGGGTGCTGCTGTCGGCCTGCAACACGGCGCAGGGCCAGGGCGGCGAGGGCTCGGAGGGCCTGTCAGGCCTCGCCCGCGCCTTCTTCTATGCCGGCGCCCGCCGTCTCGTCGTCTCGCACTGGGCCGTGCAGAGCGACGCCACGGTGGCGCTGACGACCGGCATGTTCGACGCGCTGGCCGACATGCCGGACAATGACAGCGGCGCAAAGGCGCTCCGCCGGTCAATCCTTGCGACGATCGACGATCCGGAACATCCGTCCTGGAGCCATCCCGGCGTCTGGGCGCCCTTCGTCACCGTCGGCTGGTAGGCCATCATCCGTCGGCGGCTTCGCGTCCCGATGACAGTGCCCGCAGCGCATTGAGCACCACGGCGAGATCGATTGCCTCCTGCAACAGCGCGCCGGCGACGGGATCGAGATAGCCGGCGGCGGCAAAGCCCATCGCCGCGATGGAAAGAACTATGCCGGCGATCATGCTCTGGTAGGCGATCCGCATGGTGCGGCGGGCGATCGAGAAGACCGGCACCAGAAGGCCGAGGTCATCCAGAAGCAGCACCGCATCCGCCGCCTCGACGGAGGCCGCAGAGCCGCGCGCGCCCATGGCGACGCCGATGTCGGCCGCCGCCAGCGCCGGCGCATCGTTAACGCCGTCTCCGACCATCATCACCGCGCCGTTCTTGCGCTCGGAGAGCACGCTCAGCACTTTCTGGTCGGAGGAAAGGTTCGAGAGCACACGGTCGAAGCCGAGACCGGAGGCCATGTGTCGCGCCGCCGCCTCGGCATCGCCGGTCGCGAGCACGATGTTCTCCACGCCATTGCCGCGCAATGTATCGAACACCGAGCGGGCGCCGGCCCTCACCCGATCGGAAAAATGCAGTTCGCCGGCGCGCGCTCCGTCGACCAGAACATGGACGACCGAGGTGCCGGCCGGCGTCGCGGCCTTCTCCCAACGGCAGGAAACATCGTGGCCGCGCCAGCGCGCCTCGGCAAAGCGCCGCCCGCCGACCACCACATAATGGCCATCGACATAGCCTTCGACGCCTTCTCCCGGCGTCTCGACAACCCTTTCGGGCTGGCTGAGCGAAAGCTCCTTCCGCTTTGCCGCAGCAACGAGCGCGCTTGCCATCGGATGTTTGCAGGCAATATCCAGCGAGGCGGCAAGCTGAAGCAACGCGTCCTGTTCATAGCCGTCGGCTGACCGGATCTCCGTCAGTCCCGGCCGGCCGACGGTGAGCGTGCCGGTCTTGTCCAGCACCACGGAACGAACGGAAGCGATCGCCTCGATGACCCTGCCGCCCTTCAGCAATATGCCCCGTCGGGCCGCGGAGGAAACGCCGGACATCAGCGCGACCGGCACGGCGAGGATGAGCGGACAGGGCGTCGCGACCACCAGCACGGCGACCACGCGCAGCGGATCGCCGGTGACCCACCAGGTGGCGGCGACGCCTGCAAGCGTCGCGGCCAGGAAGAACAACGCGTAGCGATCGGCAAGGCGCGCCATCGGCGCTTTCGCGGCCTGCGCCTTTTCCACCAGGCGGACAATTCCGGCATAGGTGCTCTCGGCGGCCGCGCGCCGCGCCGTCATGTCGAAGGCATCGCCGACATTGGTCGCCCCGCTCAACAGGCTTCCGCCGGAGGCCTGGCGCACCGGCTCGGCCTCGCCGGTCAGAGCCGACTGGTCGAGCACGGCCATGCCCGAGAGAAGCTCTCCATCGGCCGGTATGACATCACCCCGGCGGATCAGCAGGCGATCGCCCGGCAGGACGGTTTCGACCGCAACCTCCTCGGTGTGTCCGTCGCGATAGCGCAGCGCCGTGCGCGGCGCGCGTTCCAGCAGCGCCGTCATCTCGCGGCGCGCCCGGCGGTCGGCGAGAACCTCAAGATAGCTGCCTCCGGCATACATCAGCGCGACGATGGCTGCGGCCAGCGTCTCCCCGAAGGCGAGCGCGCCCGTCATCGACAGCGCCGCCAGGAGGTCGATGCCGAATTCGCCGCGCTTCAGCGAGGAGACAGCATCCGCCAGCAGAAAAGCGAGTACCGGCAGTGTCGCGACGAAGAAGGCCGCGACCGCCAGTTCCGCTGCGCCGGCATAGCGCGCGGCAAGCCCGGCCGACAGGCCGACGAGGGGAAATGCGACGAGCAGTCGCCTGATCTGTTCGCGTGACGTCATGGCGTGCGCCTTTCGCGGGCCGTCCGGCCCGGCCTCTTGCCGTTCATCACCTCCATTCTTGATGGAAGCAAAAAAACGGCAATGATCGAGGTCATGTCCGGCGCCGGATTGGGAAAATGGAGCATCGGCGCCGGGCGATCGCCGCCCCGCGGTTCAGCCGCCAATCCGCCGGATCGTCCCGCCTGCGATATAAGTGACGCCCTGAACCGCCTTGATGACCGGCGCATCGGGCTTCTCGATCCTGCGGCGCAGAAGCCGGATCGCCTCCTCGGCCATGCCGATCCGGTCATAGCGGATCGTGTCGAGACGCGGCGCCGTCATCGCCGACCAGCTGATGTCGTCGAAGCCGATGACGGAGAAGTCGTCCGGCACTGTCAGGCCGTTCTCGCGCGCGGCCTGCATCGTGCCAATGGCCATCAGGTCATTGCCGCAGACCATGCCGGTCCAGTCCCAGCTTTCGTGCTCGCCGAAATAGCGCTTGAAATATTCAAGCGCGGTCTCGTGGCGGTCATGACCGATGACCAGTTGCTCGCCGCTCGCGTCCGGACATTCCGACACGGCGTCGAAGAAGCCGCGCATGCGCTCGCGCGGGCTGTAGCGCAGATTTCCCGCCACGAACAGAAGCCGCCGGTGGCCGGCCTCGAGCATCGCCTCGGTGGCGCGCTTCATGCCGGCGTAATTGTCGACGATCACGCTGTCGAAGCGCATCCTGGTATCGACATTGTTGACCAGGACGAGACTTCCGTTTTCCTGAAAGAAACGAGCAACTTCCGGGATCGGGTCGACATAGAACATGAAGGCGGTGGCGGTCCCGTGCTCTTCGGCCTGGCGGGTGACGAAATCAAGATCCAGGTCTTCCTCGGGAAGAAGCTTCGGGAAAAGCTGGAGCCCGTTTTCGGCGGCGGCGGCCACCATCCCGTCATAGGTTTCCTGGAAGATCGGATGCAGGCCGCCGGTGACCGGATGCATGGGCAGATAGACCACGGTCTTGATCTCCGCCTCGGGCAGGCGCGCCGGCAGCGCCCTTTCCCGTTCTGAGTAGCCCAGTTCCTCGGCAATGCGGCGCACTCTCTCGCGCACCACAGGGCTGATACGCTGAGCGCCGCCGAGCGCGCGCGAGACCGTGCTGATCGAGACATCGGCGCGAAGCGCGATATCCGCCTGACTGATCTTTTTGCCTCTTGCCGTCATCGAAACCCTCCCGTTTGGTATTCCCGCCGACAACCGCGCTAGAGCGCCGTGCGTCCATTCGGACGCACAAAGGACGCTCTAACCTATTGAATCTACGCATCTGCCCGAAAATCGATTCCGATTTTCGGGCAGATGCGCTAGCCATGCGCCGCGCCCCGCCGCTTCATCAGCAGCACCCAGACGATCAGCATCGCTGCAATACCGATCAACAGGGATTGCTGCAAGTCGAGGGTATCGCCAAGACCGCCGAGCGTGACCGCGCCGAGCGCCGGACCGACCCGAAAGATGATGCCGTGCAGCGACATCACCCGCCCGCGCAGATGGGCGGGGCTGCCGAGCTGCAGCACTGTCTGCGAGGCAACCCCACCGGCGGCCAGCGCGCCGCCGAAGAGGACAGCGCCGATGAGCGCGACCGTGATATTCTCCGTCAGTGCCAGAACCAGCGCCCCGAGAACCGCCAGAAGCGTCCCCCAGACGGCAAGCGGCACCTGCATGCGCACGCCGCCGATCATGTTGGCGAAACCGGCGATGATGGCGCCCAGCCCCATGGCCGAGGACAGGAGCGCCAGTGTTTCGGCGCCGCCGTCCAGCACCCGGTCGGCAAGTTCCGGCAAAAGCTCGCTGATGGGCCGGATCAGGAAGGCGGCCGTTGCATAAAGCATGAAGACGAAGGCAACCGTCGGCTCCACGAAGATCTGCCGCATTCCCTCGGCAATCTTCAGCCAGATCGAGCCATCCCCGGAAAGCCGCGGCAGGACATTGAAGCGCACGACCATCAGCATCAGGAAAAACAGCCCGGCGAAGCAGGCCGTCGCCACAAGCGCGACAGCCCCGCCGAAGGCTGCAATCAACCCGCCGGCAAGCGCCGGGCCGGCAAAACGGGCGAGATTGAACAGGATGGAATTGAGCGAGATCGCGGTTCCAAGTTCGGCATTGTCGACAAGCCCGGTGATCGCCGCCTGGCCGGCAGGCTGGGCAAAGCCGACGACAACGCCGTTGACCGCCATCAGCGACAGCAGGAGCGGAATGCTCAGCGCGCCCTGCATGGCCAGAAAGGCAAGCGCGGAATAGATGCAGACTGTTGAGAACTGGACCCGCATCAGGATCGCCCGCAGATCCGCCCGGTCGGCCACGACGCCGGCATAAAGCCCGACGAGTACGGTCGGGATCATCTCCGCCGTCACGGCAAGGCCAACCCAGACTGATTTATGGGTCAGTTCCCAGGCGAGCCACGCGATCGTCGTCTTGAACATCCACTGCGCCAGAAGCCCGGATGCATTTCCGAGCGTGTAAAGCGCGAAATTGCGCCGGGCAAAAAGCGTGCGCAGGTCCGTGGTTGCCGACATGACGCCCCCTATCGCGTCATGCCGCGGGCATCGACGCGCCACTCGGAAACGCCGCCATTCTCCAGGACGAAGATGCTGTCGTGAAGATTGGAAACCGGACAGACATGGTTCGGGATGACCCTGAGCCGTTCGCCGATTTCCGGCTTTTTCGCTGAGGCCGAAAGATCGACCATGCCGTGCTCCTCCGTCAGCCGCTCGATCACGGCATCGGGATAGTCGCGGATCAGGCCGTAGCCCGGGCCGCCCCTGCCGGCGGGATCGCTTGTCAGCGATTTGGTGCCGGCGTCGATAATGGCGCGATCGGGCGTCGGCCGGCTGACGACGGTGACGAGGACGTCGAGTGCGCACTCTTCCAGCCCGGCATGGCCGACGCCCATCATCATCCGGTCATTATAGATATAAGTTCCGACCCTCAATTCATCGATCACGCCGAATTCATGGGTTCTGAAGGCGTTGGGCGTGCCGCCGCCGGAGATTTTCGGGATCGCGAGGCCGGCTGCCGCAAAGGCGTCGCGCGCCTCTTGCACAAAGGCGACCGAAGCCTCGCTCGCGGGATAGGTCATCAGCCCGTCGAAGGAGAGATGCGGCGCCTCACTGACCTTTTGCGCCAGCGCCAGCGCCTCCGCCACGGTGACGACGCCGGTGCGGCCAAGTCCGCTGTCGAACTCCACCAGAACGCCGATATCCGCATCGGCCATCCGAGCCGCCGAAGCCACCGTCTCAAGCGCCGCCCGGCTGTCGATGGCGACACTCATCTTCGCGCGTTTGGCCAGCGCCGCCAGCCGCCTGGCCTTGATCGGGCCGATCAGCGGATAGGAGATCAGGATATCCTCAATCCCCGCATCGACCATCACCTCGGCCTCGCCCAGCTTCTGGCAGGTGATACCCTTGGCGCCGCGCGCAAGCTGGCGCTCGGCCAGCTTGACGCTCTTGTGGGTCTTGATATGCGGGCGAAGCGCAATGCCGTGTTCGTCGCAATAATCCTGCATCCGCTTCAGATTGGCATCGACGATTGCAAGATCAACGAGGGGAACGGGCGTATCGAGGTCTTCGGTCTTCAATGGCTCAGTCCTTTTTCGGCCCTTGGGGCCACATGCCCATCAGATACGCTTTCCGGTGGTCAAATCGAAACAATGCTCCTTGCCAGCCTGCGGCTTGACATAGAGCGTTGAACCGGATTCGGCCTCCAGACGCCAGCGGAAAAGCGCAACGACCGCCTGACCGGCGATCTTTCCGTAGACGTAAGTATCAGCCCCTGTCTGCTCGATCAGGTCGACAACCAGCGGCAGGCCCGCGCCAAAATCGGCAAGCTCCACATTTTCCGGACGGATGCCGACCTTTATCGTCTCGCCAACCTCGGCATTGACGGTTTCCGGCAACGGCAGGGAGACCGTGTCGTCGAGGACAGCCACGGGCCCGCCATCGGACGAGGCCACGGTGGCCTCCAGCAGGTTCATCGACGGCGAACCGATGAAGCTGGCGACAAACAGGGTTTCCGGCCGGTCGTAAAGCTCAAGCGGCGTGCCGATCTGCTCGATATGGCCGCCATTCATCACCACGATCCGGTCGGCGAGCGTCATCGCCTCGATCTGGTCGTGGGTCACATAGATCGAGGTCCGGCCGACCTTCTTGTGCAGCGCCTTGATCTCTGTGCGCATCTGCACGCGCAACTGGGCATCGAGGTTGGAGAGCGGCTCGTCGAAGAGAAACAGCGAGGGTTCGCGCACCACGGCGCGGCCCATGGCGACGCGCTGGCGCTGACCGCCGGAAAGCTGGCGCGGATAGCGTTCCAGATAGGGTTCAAGGTTCAGGATCTCGGCGGCGCGTTCGATCTTGGCGGCGATCTCGTCCGGCTTTTCGCCGCGCAGTTTCGGACCGTAGGCGATGTTGTCACGCACAGTCATGTGCGGGAATAGCGCATAGGACTGGAACACCATGGCAATGTTGCGCCGCTGCGGCGGCACGCCGTTGGACCGGTGCCCGCCGATCAGAAGATCGCCGTAGGAGATGTCCTCCAGCCCCGCGATCATGCGCAGAAGCGTCGACTTTCCGCAGCCGGACGGCCCGACGAGGACGACGAACTCGCCATCGGGAATTCTGAGGTCGATGTCGAACAGGACCTGGTTGTCGCCATACTGCTTGTTGATCTGGTTGAGGACGAGATCGGCCATCCTACTGGTCCTCCAGGGTCAGTTCGCGCGACATCGCAAGATTGCCGGCCATCAGCCCGCCATCGACGGGCAGCGTGACGCCGGAGATGAATCCCGCATCGTCGGACGCCAGAAAGGTGATCGCCTTGGCGACATCCACCGGCCGGGCGACCCGGAGCAGCGGATACCACTTCTTCAGGCCGTCCAGTACATCGGGCTTGCGGGCGATGCGATGGTCCCAGGCGGGCGTCTGCACCGTGCCGGGGCAGACGATATTGGCGCGGATATTATGCGCGCCATATTCCGTTGCCATCGTCCGCGCAAGCGAGACGAGGCCCGCCTTGGCGACGCTGTAGGCCGGCTGGCCGAAGGTTGCGAGACCGTTGACCGAGCCGACGATGACGATCGCGCCGTGCTTCTTCGCCTTCATGCCCTCGATCACGACCCGCACCGTGTTGTACTGGCCGGCGAGATTATCGGCGACGTCCTGGCGGAAACGCTCGGGCGAGGTCTTGTCGAGCGTGGTCGTGGCGCCGCCGGTATTGGCATTGGCGACCACGATATCGACCGGACCGAGTTCGGCCACGCCGGCATCGACGGCGGCCTGCAGCGCATCGATATCGGTGATGCTGGCGGCGGCACCGGCGACGGAAAAGCCCTCGGCCTTATAGGTCGCCACAGCTTCATCGACGGCATCCTGCTTGATATCGGCAATGATGACCTTGGCGCCCTCGGCCAGAAAATCCTTGACGACGGCCGTGCCGATACCGCCGACACCGCCGGTGACGAGCGCGACGCGCCCTTCCAGTCTCTTCATGTCAGTTCCCCGTTTTTATAGGCATTCATGGCACGCCCGGCCCATTCGAGACCGCTCCGACGCACATGTCCGTAATTGTAGAAACCAAAGCCATCGACGCCGGCATGCGCCAGCGCGGCAACGGTTGCGGCAAACCCGCCCTCCTCAAGATAATCGGGGGCGGCGGGGCGCAACACGGCGCGGATCGAAGCCTCAGGCCCGCAGCGCAGACGGATTTCATCATATTCGGTCAGCGCCGTTTGCCGGGGCGGTCGATAGAAACAGACCTCCAGCCCGTCGGCCGCCTTCGAGAGCGCGGCAAGGTCAGACCCTTCCAGATAGGAAAGACCGAGCGGCTGGTTGACCGAGGGGATGATGTAGAGGGCGGCATCACCGCGCACGGCGGCGCGAACCTCCCCCACCAGCGCGGTGACGACATCGCAGCGCATCTTCAGAAAGTTTGACAGATCCGGGTCAGTGACGAGATCGCCCTCAAAACGCGCCCGGTTGGCATCCGGGTCCGGTTCGTAATCCGCCTCCAGAGCAAGGCGGATACGGCTTTGAACACGATCCTTAAGCCCGTCGAAATCAACATCAGCACTTTGCGCATTTTTTGCGCATTTTGCGCAAAAACAAAGCCCCAGGTAGTTTTCTGTGCCCGGCATTGACCCGAGCAATGCAAATTCGTGATGATAGCCGTGGCGGAACGGCAGAAAGCCGGGCGTCTCCAGCGACAGCCCGCTGACGCCCGGATTTTCGGCAATCTCGCGGCACAGATTGACGGCATATTCCCGGACATCCGGATGAGACGGACACAGCGCATAGGGATAGCGATCGCCAAAGGCATTCTCGACCGTGCAATCGGGGAATTTCATGCCGAGATGACTGTTGTGCAGGAGCACCGTCCAGGCATTGAGCGCGATGTCGCCACGCGCCGAAAACCGCTCGAATGTGTCATTCTCGCCCGCCAGATCGCCTGTATCCGGGGCGATGCGGCCGTAACTCCCACGCCGCGCGCGGAAATGAACATGCCCGTCCTGCGGAAAGAATATCTTCGATCCCTTGCCTTTGGGGCGTGTGAACTTGCCTGCGTGATAGGCGGCCGCGAGCGTCAGCGTATTCATGCCAAGCCGATGCATTTCCTCGACAAACGCGTCGTCGCTCCAGTCCGCAACGTCCCATGTATAGGCAAACATGGCACGATAGTCCGGTCTTTCTGTTCCCGTCTTCAGTCTCTTCATTATTGTCCCGTCTGGTCGGTCAATTGTTTTTAGAAAAGCTTACACGGCACTTCAGTTTGCGCAATATGGGAATTTGCACTTGTTTGTATTTTTTGCATTGACGCATTTGGAAACTTCGGCATACGCTTCCGATCGTAGGGGAACACCGGCAGCAAAGCCGGGACCAACTGGAGAACAATTATGCATCAGACCAGAAAGGCACTGCCGCGCGCAGTGCGCCTTGCGCTTGCCGCATCCTCGCTTGCCATGATCTCCGCCGGCGCGGCTTCCGCCGATACGGTGCGGGTCACCATTCCGGAATATTCGTCGAAGACCATGCCCTATTTCCAGCAGGCGGCCGACGCGTTCATGGCGGAAAATCCCGACACCACGATCGAACTTGAAATGGTGCCCTGGGCAAACCTGCAGCAGAAACTGGTGACCGACATTTCCGGCGGCGTGAACGCCGACCTCGCCGTCATCGGCACGCGCTGGATCCTCGATTATGCCGAGCAGGAGGTGATCGAACCGCTCGACGACTATATGGACGACGCCTTCAAGGGCCGGTTCTTCGAAACCTTCCTGACGCCCTCGGTCGTCGACGGCACCACGTTCGGCCTGCCGATCGCCGCCTCCGCCCGCGCCATGTTCTACAACAAGGGCCTGCTGGAAGAGGCCGGCTACGCCGAGCCGCCGACCACCTGGGACGAGCTAATCGAAGCCTCGAGAGCGATCAAGGCGCTCGGCAAGGATGGCGTCTTTGCCTACGGCATCCAGGGCAAGAGCACGGAAACGGACGTCTATTTCTACTACCCGATGTGGAGCTATGGCGGCACGATCCTGACCGAGGACGGTCTTTCCGGTGTCAACACCGAGGCCGGCGCCAAGGCCATGGAGATCTACATGACGCTCATCAACGAGGGGCTTACCCAGCCGGGGGTCACCGATTACCAGCGCGCCGACATCGAGAACCTGTTCAAGCAGGGCAAGCTCGGCATGGTTATCACCGGTCCGTTCCTTTCCAACCAGCTCAAGGAGCAGGCGCCGGATCTCGATTACGGCCTCGCCAAGGTTCCCGCCGGCACGACATCGGCCACCTATGGCGTCACCGACTCGATCGTGATGTTCGAGAACTCCGACGTGAAGGACGAGGCCTGGGCCTTCCTCGACTTCCTGTTCACCACCGACCAGCGCGTCAAGTTCGACGAGGCCGAAGGCTTCCTGCCGGTGAACAAGAAAGAGGCAGCCATGCCGATGTTTGCCGACAATGAAGATCTGAAGGTCTTCACCGATCTTCTCGCCGGCGCCCACTTCGCGCCCCTCGTCGCAGGCTGGGAGGAAATCGCCGACAGCACGATCACCGACCTTCAGGCAACCTATCTCGGCCAGATGGAACCGGATGCGGCGCTCGCCGATATCGAAACCCGGGTCAACGACATTCTCGAGTAAGGTGGCCTGCAATGCCAGGTTCTTCACAACGCTCCGCCCCCAATCCGGACAGGGTGAACGGCGCTGGCATTGCGGCCACCGCCGAATATGAAGCCGGGCCTTTCGCGGCTTGGCGGAAAAGGATGGTGCCGGTGCTGTTCATCCTGCCCGGCCTCGTCCTCTCCGCCTTCATCATCATCTATCCGGTCTGGGAACTGATCCAGACATCGCTGCGCAAGGTCACCCGCTTCGGCAAGGTGACCGGCCTCAATGACTTCGCCAATTTCGAAGCGGTCTTTTCCGATACCCTGTTTCAGGAGGCAGCCATCCGCTCGGTCTGGTGGACGCTTCTTGTGGTCGGCGGAACGCTGATCTGCGCCGCCGGGATCGCGCTGATCCTGAACGAGAAGTTCCACGGTCGCGCCATTGCCCGCGTCATCATCATGCTGCCCTGGTCGGTATCGCTGTCGCTGCTGACCGTGGTCTGGCGCTGGGCGCTCAACGGCGAGACCGGCTACCTCAACCACCTGCTGGAACAGCTCGGCATCATCGACGGTCCCGTCGTCTGGCTTGCCAGCGGCTCGACGGCCTTCACCGTCATGATCCTGATCGGTATCATCGTCTCGATCCCGTTCACGACGACGATCTTCCTCGGCGGTCTCTCCTCGCTTCCGGGCGACCTCTACGAGGCCGCGCGCATGGAAGGCGCCTCCCACTGGCACTGCTTCAGGACCATCACCGTGCCGATGATGCAGCCTTACGTGAACATCGCGATCGTGCTCAACGTGATCTACGTCTTCAACTCTTTCCCGATCATCTGGATCCTGACGGAGGGCGGGCCGGCGAACTCCACCGACATTCTGGTGACCTATCTCTACAAGATCGCCTTCAAATACGGAAAGCTCGGCGAGGCTTCCGTCGTATCGCTCCTGATGTTCGTCTTCCTTCTGGCTTTCGCGGCGCTTTATCTGCGGCTTGTTTCAAAGGATCCGGCCAATGCCTGACAGACGACGCTCGCTGATCTACTGGATCATCCTTTCGCCGCTGCTGCTGATCAATCTCTTCCCCTTTGCGGTGATGATTTCCACCGCTCTGACGCCGGCCGACGAGGTGGTGTCCGGCGACACGCAATGGATCCCCAGCCGTTTTGCCTGGGAAAACTTTGTGGACATGTGGCAGACGGTCGATTTCGGCACGGCCCTGATGAACTCGCTGGTGGTCGGCGTCGTGACGACCGTGCTGACGATCGTCGTTTCGGTTCCCGCCGCCTATGCCATGGTGAGGCTCGACTTCAAGGGCAAGACGGCCTTCCAGACCTTCCTGCTGATCACCCAGATGTTTTCTCCGGTCGTGCTGGTGATCGGGCTATTCCGGCTTGTGGTCGGCATCGGCGCACTCGATTCGCTGGTCGCGCTCTCCGTCCTTTACTGCTGCTTCCACATCGCGTTCGCCGTCTGGATGCTGCGCTCCTATTTCGCCTCCATCCCGGCGGAACTGGAACACGCCGCCTGGCTCGAGGGCGCGTCCGCCTTCCACGCCATCCGCACGGTCTTCGTTCCCATGGCAGCCCCCGCCGTTGCGGTCACGGCGATCTTCACCTTCATCGGCGCCTGGAACGAATACGCGCTTGCGCTCGCCATCCTGCGCTCTTCCGAACATTACACCCTGCCGCTCAAGATCGCGGCGCTCTCCTCCGGCCGTTACCAGGTCGAATGGCATCATGTGATGGCGGCCACCTTCGTTGCCACCATTCCCGTCGCCATCATCTTCATGTGGCTGCAGCGCCATATGATCACCGGGCTTTCCGGCGGCGCTGTGAAGGGTTGAGACCCAAAAGACAAAGGAAAACACAAGATGTCCACAATCGAACATTTTCACGCACCCGAGACCTCGCCGAGCGCCGCCCCCCTGAGCCCCGCCGTCCGCGCCGGCGATTTCGTGTTCGTCTCCGGCCAGGTGCCGGTCATGGATGACGGCTCCATCGCTGCCCATGACATCGAGGCGCAAACGACGCAGGTGATGAAGAACATCGAAAAGGCGCTGAGGCTTGCCGGCTGCGCAATGTCCGATATCTGCAAGACCACCGCATGGCTGCATGACGCCCGCGATTTTGGCCGCTTCAACAAGGCCTATTCGGCCTTCTTCACGCCCGGCAAGTTCCCGGCGCGGACCACAAGCGAGGCGAAGCTGATGATCAACATTCTCGTCGAGATCGAGGCCGTCGCCTACAAGCCGCTATAGGATCCGAGCACCACGAACGAACAAGAACGATCCGCCACCAGCAATTGGCGGGCACGATATGGAGTCCCATGAAATGACAGCATCCGCAGCGCCTGCCGCCTATGACCTTATCCTGAAAGGCGGGCGCGTGATCGATGAGCGAAACGGCCTTGACGGCTTTTTTGACGTGGCCATCAGCGACGGCAAGATCGCCGCCGTCGCAGCCGGTATACCCGTCGCCGGCGCAAGATCGGTTCACGATGTCAAAGGCAGGATCGTCGCTCCCGGCCTGATCGATCTCCACACCCATGTCTATCACAAGGCAACCTCGCTCAGCGTCGATCCGGACATGATCGCGCGCCGCTCGGCGATGACGACGCTGGTGGATGCGGGCAGCGCGGGTGCCGGCAATTATGACGGGTTCCGCGACTATGTGATGGCCAATTCCCCCTATCGCATCCTGGCCTTTCTCAACATTTCCTTTCCCGGCATTTTCGGCTTCGACAAGGGGCTGTTCATCGGCGAGGCAACGCTGCGCGAAATGCTCCCCGTGGACCGTTGCGTGGCCAAGATCGAGGCAAACCGCGACAGGATCATCGGCGTCAAGGTGCGTATCGGCGGACCGGCCACCGGCGAACTGGCGCTCGGCGCGCTGGAACTGGCGCTGGAAGCCGCCGACAAGGTCGGCCTGCCGCTGATGACCCATATCGGCGGTCCGCCGCCAAGCTATGCCGATGTCGTCTCGATGCTCCGGCCCGGCGACATCCTCACCCATTGCTACCGCCCCTCGCCCAATTCGGCGCTCACCGAAGACGGTGAAATTCTCCCCGAAATCACCGCCGCGCGCAAACGCGGCGTGCTCTTCGATATCGCCCACGGCATGGGCGCATTTTCCTACGAAACGGCGGAACCGGCGATCCGGCAGAACTTTCTGCCGGACATCATTTCCTCCGATGTCCATGTCGTCGCCGTCGAGGGACCGGGCTATGATCTGCTTCACGTCATGAGCAAGCTCTATAATTGCGGCCTGTCCCTCCCCGACGTGATCGGCATGTCGACGAGCCGCCCTGCTCTTTCGATCCGCCGGCCCGACCTTGGCCATCTCGGCGTCGGCGCGCCCGCCGATATCTCCGTGCTCGATGATTGCGAGGCGGATTTCATCTTCTCCGACGTGCGCGGCGAGAAACGGCCGGGCAAACGCATCCTCCAGCCGGTTGCCTGCTATCTCGGCGGCACGGCAATGGAGGTGGGGCGACGTCCCTTCGAGGAACCCTTCCTCACGCGTTGCGGCTGTTGCTGAGGGGCCCGGACGATGGCCATGATCGAGATCTGCGTCGAAGGGTTTGAGGAAGCGCTTGCGGCGGAGCAGGCAGGCGCTGACCGGGTGGAGCTTTGCGCAGCGCTTTCGGAGGGCGGGATCACCCCGAGCATTGCCCAGATCCGCCTTGCCACGGCGCGGTGTTCGATACCGGTCTACGTCATCATCCGCCCGCGCGGCGGCGATTTTCTCTACACCGAGGCTGAATTCGAGGCGATCCTGGAGGATATCGCGGCGGCGAAGACAGAAGGCGCCGATGGCGTGGTCATCGGCTTTCTCACTGAGGATGGCCGCATCGATATCGCGCGCATGAAAAAGGCCGTCGCGGCCGCCCGTCCCATGGGCGTCACCTGCCACCGCGCCTTCGACATGACCCGCGATCCAGAGGAAGCGATCGACGACCTGATTGCGGCCGGTGTCGACCGGGTACTGTCCTCCGGCCAGTGCAGCAATGCGCAGGATGGTCTTGGCGTCCTCAAAGCCATGATCGGCCACGCAGACGGACGCATCATCGTCATGGTCTGCGGCGATCCGGACCCGCGCCTGCTGTTTGACGGACCGGTCAGACCCGACGCCATCGACTTCCATTTCGGCGCGACCGGTTACCGCGAGAGCCCGATGCGGTTCCGAAATCCCCGTGTCTTCATGGGCAAGGAACAGGACAACCGCGAATATCGCCGCCGCGCGCTCGACGGCGAAGCCATCGCGGCACGGGCTGAAAGGCTTCTCCGCCTCGCGGCATCCTGACCCGCGGGCGGGAACCAAAACATCACTCCGGCAGTTGATCGGGCATCGGTCCAATCATCCGGAGTTACAGACATGACACAGAAGGTGGCACTCGTGACGGGCGCGGGGTCCGGCATCGGCCGCGCTTCGGCACTCGCCCTAGCGGCCGATGGCATGGCCATTGGCGTTCTCGGGCACACGCCCGAGGAGAACCAGGAAACCGTCGACGCAATCAGGGCGGAAGGCGGCACCGCGCTTTCGCTTTCGGCGGACGTGACCAGCGCCGAAGAATTGAGCGCGGCGCTCGATGAGCTGGTCTCCGCCCATGGCCGGCTCGACGCGGTGGTCGCCAATGCCGGCATCAACGGCGTCTGGGCTCCCGTCGACGAGCTTGACCCGGCCGATTTCGACAAGACGATCGCCGTCAACCTGCGGGGCACCTTCCTGACCATTCGGGCAACGGTTCCCTATCTCAAAAAGGCGGGCGGCGGCTCCATCACCGTCATTTCCTCGATCAACGGCACGCGCAAGTTCACCTCTCCCGGCGCCACCGCCTACTCGGCGACCAAGGCCGCGCAACTGGCAATGGTTCAGCAACTCGCGCCGGAACTCGGCCAGGCGAGAATCCGCATCAACGCCATCTGTCCGGGCGCAATCGATACGGAGATCGGTGACAACACCGAAATTCGCAACGCCGAGAAAAGCGGCATTGGCGCAGAAGCACACATACCGCTGACGAACGACAAAGCCGGCTCGGCCGAGGATATTGCCGCCGTCGTCTCGTTTCTCGCCTCAGACAAGGCGAGCCATGTTACCGGAACCCCGATCTGGGTTGATGGCGGCCAGAGCCTCGTGACCTGACCGCTCATGAAAAAGCCCGCCCTTCGAACGCGTCGAGGGCGGGCGCCTGCGGCTTGCTGCGATGACGGGTCCAGGGTCTCTTCATCCCTGCCATCGGCGCTCGCCCCGACGTCTTGACAGGCTCGGGGGCCGCAATTATGAATGCATTTGCGACGTCTGCCCGCAGGAGCCTGAAATGCCGGACCCGATCCAGTCCGCCACAAGCACGAACCGGAAAGCCTGGGCGCTGCGTCGGTCGGCCGGCTTGCGCGGTTGCCTTCGATTTGCCGCATATCTGGAGAAGAAGCGGCTCCGGCGGTTCGAAAAAAACAGGAGCTGGCCGGAAATATCTCACGTGAGCCAGCCCGATACCGCCGGCTGTTGTTGTTCCGGTGACGACGCCTTTCTCGGCCGTCGCGAACCTCATGGATCATCTTCGACAGCCGAGGGCAACGACCAGGGTCAACCACCAGAAGAGGGCCGATCGCACGGGTTCATTCAACCTGTCGAAGAGGCCGCGGACGAAAGGAGACCCGGACCATGACCATCGAAGCCGAACCGAGCACGGAAGAACAGCCGATCCCACCCTCGGGAGCTGTCTCCTGGGAACACAAGGACACGCTCTGGTGCATCAGCCTTTTCGGAACGGCGGTGGGCGCAGGCATTCTGTTCCTGCCGATCACCGCCGGGCAATCGGGTTTCTGGCCATTGCTCGCCGTGACGATCCTGATCGGACCGATGGTCTATCTTTCGCACCGCGCCCTTGCCAGGTTTGTCCTTTCATCGCGCGTCGCGACGTCCGACATTACGGATGTTGTCGAGGAGCACTTCGGCCTGGTTGCCGGCAACCTGATAACGGTCCTCTACTTCTTCGCGATATATCCGATCGTGCTTATCTACGGCGTCGGCATCACGAATACGGTCGACAGTTTCATCGTCAACCAGATGCAGCTTCAGCCCCCGCCCCGCTGGCTTCTGTCCCTGTCGCTTATTCTGTTGATGATGAGCGTGATGATGGCTGGCGAAAATGTCATGCTGAAGGTCACGGAGTTTCTTGTCTACCCGCTGATCGTCATTCTCTTCGGCCTCTCCATCTACCTTATTCCGAGGTGGAATTATGCCGTTGTGTTTGAAGTTCCGTCAGCGAAGGACTTTCTCGTTACGATCTGGCTTACGCTTCCGGTGCTCGTTTTTTCCTTCAATCACAGCCCGGCAATATCCAGCTTTGCTCAGCTGCAACGGCGCGACCATGGTTCGAACGCCGTCAGGAAAAGCGATTCCATTCTCAGGGTCACGGCGTCCATGCTTCTGGTGTTCGTCATGTTCTTTGTCTTTTCATGCATCATGTGCCTTTCGCCGGAACAGTTCATCGAGGCGAAAAGACAGAATATTTCGATCCTCTCCTTCTTCGCGAACGCGTTCGACAATCCGGTCATTTCGTTTCTGGGGCCGGTCGTGTCTTTCGCTGCACTCGTGAGCTCGTTTTTCGGCCACTATCTCGGCGCGCGGGAAGGAATGCGCGGCATCATAAACCAGCAGGCCCGCAATATGGGTTTCGAAACAAATTCGAGGAAGCTCAATATTTTCATAGTCCTGTTCTTCATACTGAGCGTCTGGATCGTTGCGATCGTCAATCCCTCAATTCTCGGACTTATCGAGACGCTCATCGGGCCCCTGATTGCGGCGATCTTGTTCTTGCTGCCCATGTACGCCATCCACCGGGTTCCCGCCATGGCCAGGTACAAGGGGCGCGTCAGCAATGTATTCGTCACGGCAACAGGTATTGCCGCCGTTTCCGCGATCTTCTTCCAGATCCTGCGGTAGGCAGAACCGTTTCCGGCACTCCGGGCCGCGACCGGACAGGCAAAATGAGGCCCACCCTCCTGAACATTGGACGGCGGGCGTTCGATGAAGGCTTCGACGCTGCAGAATCAGGCAAGACTGCCGGCGGATGGCGCGGTCGTTCGCATTGCTTTCGCATCACCGCCGCGCGGAGCCGGCTGCATGAGACCCGCCTCCAGCATGGCCGAGATAAAGGCCTCGCGGGAAACTTCCAGCTTGCCGTTGTGGGCGGCGGCTTCGGCGCAGAGGCCGGAGGCGCTCAGATAATGCCGGCCTTCCTTCTTGTGGCAATGATCCCGCAGGAAATCCGCGGCCTCCTCGGGACCTTCGATCGTGACGGCATCGCCATTCGCCGTCAGCACATGCACGGGGATGCTCCAATATGTGGCAAGCTTGGACATGTTTTTTTTCCTCGTCTCGTTTTCCGCCATTGCCGGCAAAAGCCGACATCTGTCACTCAAGAACCAAAAAAACCGGCAATTTGTTCCTGCGATTTTCTCAATAAAAACCAATAGTGTGGCGGCTTGGCGGCGGCAATTTGCACAGTCCGGGACGGCGCGCGTTCAGGCAGCGAAGACGAGCCCCGGAGCGGCCCGCGCCTTACCGGCGCGGCGCGGCGGTCGACTGGCGGACGATCAGTTCGGTCGGCAGCGTGATCCGGTTGCTCGGCGCATCGAGCCCGCCGATCCGGGCCAGAAGCGTGTTCATCGCCGAGCGGCCGATCTGGCGCAGCGGCTGGCGGATCGTCGTCAGCGGCGGATGCATCTGCTGGGCGATGGCGATATCGTCGAAGCCGATCAGCGATATGTCTTCGGGAATCCGCAACCCCTTCTCCCTGAGCGCCTGGCTGGCGCCGAGCGCGCTGATGTCGTTGGCGGCGAAAATCGCCGTCGGCCGGTGTTTCAACGCCAGAAGCCGCTTTGCCGCATCGAAGCCGCTCTTTTGCAGGAAGTCGCCATCGACGACGAGGTCCGGATCGCGGTCGAGGCCGAACTGGGCAACGGCATCGCGATAACCCGCCAGACGCTCGCGCGCGGAACGCAGGCGGTTGTCGCCGGAAATGAAGCCGATGCGCCGATGGCCGAGATCGGCGAGGTGGCGCACGGCCAGCCGCGCGCCCTGATAGCTGTCGCCGTCGACCGAGGGAAAGGGCGGATCGTCATAAAGCGTATCGATCGTCACCACCGGTAATGCTTCGCTGGCGATCTGCTCCAGATAGCTCGCCTCGTAAGGCAGGATGGCGATGATGCCGCCGGCAATCTGCTGCAAGAGGCTTGCCACGCTGCTCGGCGCGGTGCTGTCGCGGTCGGGCAGCGAATAGACGAGCGCCTCGTAGCCGGCGCTTTTCGCCGCGCCGCTGATGCCGAGCACGATGTCGCTGGTAAAGGGCGCATGGAGTTCGGCCATCACCCCGATGATTCGCGAGCGGCCATTGGAAAGCTTCTGGGCAAAGGGATTGACCGAATAGCCCATCTCGTCGGCGATGCGCAGGATATCCTCGCGCGTCTCGGCCGAAACGCCCGGCTGGTTGTTGAGCGCGCGCGACGCCGTCATCCGCGAGACGCCCGCGACTTTTGCAATTTCGGCCAGCGTGGCCGCCCGCTTCTTCACCGCCAAAATGCGATCCCCCGTCGCGCCCTCAGTCGCGCCTCAACGGCGTCGCGCGCGCGGCATCGGCTGAAGATACCTGAACGATCAACGCCTTATTCCCCTTGCAGCTTTCCCCGGCGCTCGGCCGGGCAAAGGTTTCGATTAGCACAGTTCCGTCACAATAGCGACACGAACGCACGAGCCGTGCCATCGGCCCTTCGCTCCGTTCGCTCGCGCGGCTGATTCCGCATCGGAAAACCGTCGCTTGTTTACAGATAGCGAAACCTGATTGACACATCGTATCGTTACCGGTAACGTACCTCATATCGTAAGATTTACAACTTGTCTTGCATGGGAGGACACAATGCAATTCAAACCGTCCAGAACCTTCACCCGTCTTCTGGGGTCTGCCGCCGTTGCCGCTCTGGTTCCGCTTGCGGCCCAGGCCCAGGAAACCAAGACGATCACGTCCTGGGACCTGCGTTCGGACACAACCACGGCCGGCATCGTCCGTGACGCGATGGACCGTTTCGAGGAGGCCAACCCCGGCTATGTCGTCGAGGATTCGCACTTTGCCAACGACGCCTACAAGACCAAGCTGAAGATCGCTTTCGGCGCCAACGAGCCCCCTTGCATCTTCGCCTCCTGGGGCGGCGGCCCGCTGAAGGAATATGTCGATTCCGATCAGGTCGTCGACCTGACGCCCTATCTCGACGCCAACCCGGAATTCAAGGACCGCTTCGTGCCGGCAAGCTTCGGCCCGGTGACCTTCAACGACAAGATCTACGGCCTGCCGGCTGAAAACACCGCCGTGGCCGTGATCTTCTACAATACCGAGATTTTCGACGAGCTCGACCTGACGCCGCCGGAGACCTGGGACGAACTGATGAACGTCATCAGCGTCCTGAACGAGAACAACATCGCCCCCTTCGCGCTTGCCAACAAGAACAAGTGGCCCGGCTCGATGTATTTCGTTCTGCTGGCCGACCGCATCGGCGGCCCGGAAGCCTTCCGCAAGGCGGCAGCGCGTGAAGAAGGCGGTTCCTTCGAGGATCCGGTCTTCATCGAGGCCGGCGAGCGGCTTCAGGAGCTCGTCGAGGCCGACGCGTTTGCCCGCGGCTACAACGGTCTCGACTATGACGTCGGCGGTTCGCGTCGCCTGCTTTACGCCGATCGCGCCGCCATGGAGCTGATGGGCAGCTGGGAAATGGCCACCATCCGCAACGAGAATCCGGAATTCGCCGAAAAGGTCGATTTCTTCACCTTCCCCTCGGTGCCCGATGGCAAGGGCGATCCGTCCAACGTGATCGGCACGCTCGGCGACAATTATGTCAGCATCGCCTCCGCCTGCCCCTATAAGGACAAGGCCTTCGAACTGCTGACCTACCTCACCAATGACGATGCGGCCGCCGCCCGCCTTGCCGACCAGCGCGTGATGCCGCTGAAGGGCATCACCACCGAGGACCCCTTCCTGAACAAGGTTCTGGAAGTCGTCGGCGAGGCCGGTAGCGTTCAGCTTTGGTACGATCAGGAACTGCCGCCGGCCCTTGGTGAAGTCCACAAGGACACGGTCCAGCAGCTCTTCGGCCTGTCGATCACGCCGGAAGAGGCAGCCGCCGAAATGGAACAGGCGGCCCAGGCCGAGGCCCGGCAGTAAGGCCTGCGCGGCGCCCATCTCCCAAACCTCCCGAGGCGTTCGTGATCCGCACGCGCCCCGCATCGGCCGCCGCCCCTACCGGCGGCGGCCGTCATGCTGCTTGTGCCGATTTTCCGCATTGACCGGGAAACGTGCGAGAGAAAGGATAAGACATGTCCACGGCCCTAACGCGGACGGCTGCCGACCGGCAAAGGCAGCGGAAGAAATGGGTGCTGGCCCAGCGCGCGGCACCCTTCGTCTTCATGACGCCGGCGGTCATCTTTCTGGCCGTCTACCTGCTCTACCCCCTCGTCTCCAGCTTCCGGCTGTCCTTCGTCAACTGGAACGGGCTCGGCGATACGGCCGTTTTCGTCGGCCTCGACAACTGGGTCCGCCTTCTCCATGACGGCGTGTTCTGGCATTCGGCCTGGAACAACATCCTGCTGGCGCTGTTCTCGATCGTCATCCAGTTGCCGATCGCCCTGGTTCTGGCGGTCGTTCTGGACGAGGCCAGCAAGGGCTCGCGGATCCTCAAGATCCTCTATTTCATTCCGCTCCTGATGTCCTCGGTCGCGCTCGGCGTGTTGTTCAAGAACATCTACGACCCGAATTTCGGCCCGATCAATTCCATTCTCGACGCCATGGGGCTTTACGGCTGGGCGCATGACTGGCTCGGCGATCCGCGCTATGCGCTGGGCTCCGTCATCGCCGTCGTCTTGTGGCAGAACATTCCTTTCTACATGGTGCTGTTCCTGGCCGGCCTCGCCTCCTTCCCGCGCGAGATCACCGAGGCCGCAAGGCTCGACGGCGCGTCGCAGACCACCATCTTCTGGCGTCTGAAACTGCCGCATCTTCAGGGCACGTTCCGCACCGCCGTGCTGCTCGCGACCATCGGCTCGATGCGCTATTTCGACCTCATCTACGTCATGACCGAGGGCGGGCCGGAAAACGCCTCGCAGGTGATGGCAAGCTATATGTACAAGCAGGTCTTCGCCTCCTTCGAGCTCGGTTACGGCACCACGGTCGCCGCCGCCATGTTCATCATCATCACCGTGATCGCGGCAGTCGCCTTCCGCCTGTCCAAACGGTTCGAGACGGAGGTCTGATCCGATGAAAAAGAAACAAGGCTTCAAGGTCGGACGCGTCGCCATTCCGGTGCTCGGCACCTTCTGGCTGGCCGTCACCACGCTCCCCTTCATCTTCGTCGCCTTCATGAGCCTGAAGACGCAGCAGGAAACCTTCGTCAACCCGGTCTGGGCGCTGCCGGAGAGCTTCAACCTTTCCAACTATATCGAGGTGCTCGAGGGTTCCTTCCTGATCTATCTGAGGAACAGCCTGTTCGTGATCTCGACCTCGGTCGTCATCATCATCCTGCTGTCCTCGATGGCGGCCTATGCGCTGGCGCGGCTGAAATTCAAGTTTTCCGACAGCCTGTTCGCCCTCATCGTCGCTGGCATGATCGTTCCGCTGCACGTCACGCTGGTGCCGGTCTACCTGATGACCCGCTCCATGGGGCTCTACGACACGCCGGCGGGCCTGATCGGCCCCTATGTGGCCATCAGCCTGCCGATCTCCGTGTTCATCCTGACGGAATTCATGCGCCAGGTGCCGAAGGAGCTCGAGGAAGCCGCCATGCTCGACGGCTGCGGCCCGTTCAAGATCTACTGGAAGATTTTCCTGCCGCTCGCCGGTCCCGGCATTTCCACGGTCGCGATCTATAACGGGATCATGCTGTGGAACGAGTTCGTCTTCGCCTATGTGCTGACGTCCTCGACCGACAAACGCACGCTGCCGCTGGCGGTCTGGGACTTCCAGGGCCAGTACGCATCGAATGTCCCCGCCATCATGGCCGTCGTCACCCTTTCCGCCCTGCCCTTGATCATCGTCTACGCCATCGGCCAGGAAAAGATCGTCAACGGCATGATGGCCGGCTCGCTCAAGGGCTGATGGAACCGGAGTACCAACAATGACACAGATCCTTCTCGAAAACGTCGAAAAGCGCTTCGGCAAGCTCACCGTCCTGCACGACATCAACCTCAACATCGAAGACGGCCAGTTCTGCGTCTTCCTCGGGCCGTCAGGCTGCGGCAAGTCCACGCTTTTGCGCATGATCGCCGGTATCGAGGAGATCACCGAAGGCGATCTTGCAATCGGCGGCGAGATCATGAACGACGTGCCGCCGGCGGAACGCCGCGTGGCGATGGTGTTCCAGAATTACGCGCTCTACCCGCATATGAGCGTTTATGAGAACATGGCCTTCGGGCTGAAACAGGCGAAGACGCCGAAGGCCGATATCGAAAGGCGCGTCAACGAGGCAGCCCGCATGCTGCAGATCGAGCCGCTGCTCGACCGCCGCCCCAAGCAGCTTTCCGGCGGCCAGCGCCAGCGCGTCGCCATCGGCCGCGCCATCGTCCGCCAGCCCGCCGTCTTCCTGTTCGACGAACCGCTGTCGAACCTCGATGCGGCGCTGCGCGTTCATATGCGTTCCGAAATCGCCAATCTGCACCGCGACTATCCCGAAGCCAGCATGATCTACGTGACCCACGACCAGACGGAAGCCATGGCGCTTGCCGACAGGATCGTGCTCTTGCGCGCCGGTCCGGACGTTGCCAGGAAAGGCAGCATCGCCCAGGTCGGGGCGCCGCTCGAGCTCTACCATCGCCCGGCCAATCTCTTTGCGGCAGGCTTTCTCGGCTCGCCGTCGATGAATTTCCTCAAGGTGAGGCTCGAAGGCGCCGATGAAGACGGCGCCAGGGTGAAGCTCGAGACCGGCGAGACCTTGCGCGTGCCGGTGTCGACAGAAGGCCTTTCGAAAGGCGCCGAACTGACGCTCGGCATCCGCCCCGAGCACATGCATCCGGCCGAGGACGACGCCGGCGATCAGGTGATCCGCCGCAAGGTGCGCGCCGTCGAGAATTTCGGCGAGTACAGCCATCTCTATCTCAACGAGAGCACGGAAAAGCCGATGATCGCCAAGGTCGCCGAGGATGTGCTGAAGGTTCCGGAAAAGCCGATGGCCTTCTTCGTCAAGCCGGCGGCCTGCCATCTTTTCGATGCCGAGGGCGAGGCGCTTGCCTACCTGCCAAGCGTGCCCGGCCCGCATGAACTGGGCTCGACCGACGCTGTCTGAACACGAAATACGGAATTTGAATGATGAACACCGTCGCAAGCAATTGCCTGTACAAAGACCCCTCGCAGCCGATCGAGGCACGTGTCGCGGATCTCCTCGCCCGCATGACGATCGAGGAGAAAATCGGCCAGATGCATGCCGTCTGGCTCTTCCTTGAAGAAGACGGCAACCACCGGACGCGCTCCGACCAGTTCACCGGTTCCTCCGATCCCGAGACGCTCAAAAGCATGCTGTCCTCCGGTCTCGGACAGGTCACCCGGCCTCTCGGCACCCGCAGCATCGATGCTGCGGAGGGCGTGCGCGCGCTGAACGCGCTGCAGAAGTTCATGGTCGAGGAAACACGGCTCGGCATCCCGGTCATGTCGCATGAGGAATGCCTCTCCGGGCTGATGATCAAGGGCGCGACGCTGTTTCCCTCCTCGCTCTCCTTCGGCGCGACGTTCAACCCGGACCTGATCGAGAAGGTGGGCGCGGAAATCGGCCGGGAAGCCCGCGCCATCGGTTGTCACCAGGGGCTCGCCCCCGTGCTCGATGTCGCCCGCGACGCCCGCTGGGGCCGCACGGAGGAAAGCATCGGCGAAGACCCCTACCTCACCGGCGTCATCGCCACGGCCTATGTCAAAGGCCTGCAGGGCGAGGATCGCGGCGTTCTGGCGACGCTGAAGCATTACGCCGGCCATTCCGCCAGCGAGGGCGGCCGCAACCACGCCCCCGTGCATATGGGCTGGCGCGAACTCAACGACATGTTCATGCTGCCGTTCGAAATGGCGGTGAAGCTTGCCAATGCCGGCTCCGTCATGCCCGCCTACCATGATATCGACGGCGAGCCGGTGCATGCCTCGCACCACCTGATGACCAGGGTGCTGCGCGAGGACTGGGGCTTTGACGGCCTTGTCGTCGCAGATTATGTCGGCGTCAGCCTGCTCTACCAGCATCACGGCATTGCCGAGAACCGCGCGGAAGCGGCCGCCCTCTCCTTCAACGCCGGTCTGGATGTCGAGCTTCCCGGCGACGACTGCGCCAAGGACCTGAAGGAGGCGCTTTCGCGCGGGCTGATCACGCCAGCAAAGATCGACGAAATCGCCGCCCGGGTATTGCGCGAGAAATTCCGTCTCGGACTGTTCGAAAACCCCTATGCGGACGATGGCAGGATCGTGCTCCAGCGCAGGGAGGCCGTCGACGTCGCACGGCAGACGGCGGAGGAATCCGTCACCATTCTCGACAATAACGGCATCCTGCCGCTTAGCCCCGGCAAGAAGGTCGCCGTCATCGGCCCGACGGCGGACGATCCGCTCGCCCTTCTCGGCGATTATGCCTTCCCGGTTCATCTGATCCACAACGAGGCCCAGGAAGAGGTCGAAAGCGTCGTCACGCCGCTTGCCGGTCTGAGGGCGAAGCTCGGCGCGGAAAACGTCATCTATGCCCGCGGCTGCAACATTCTCGACGAGCGCAAGGCGGGCGCCCCGGTCTTCCCCGGCGATGTTGACGACAGCACCTCGCTGGAACAGGCCTCCTCGCTCTCCTCCCGGCTGGACATGATCCCGAGCGCGGTGGAAGCGGCGAAGAACGCCGATGTCGCCATCGTCTGCGTCGGCGACCTGTCCGGCATCTTCCAGACCGGCACTGTCGGCGAAGGCTCCGATGCCGACACGCTGGAACTGCCCGGCGTGCAGCAGAA
This sequence comes from Martelella sp. AD-3, assembly GCF_001578105.1. Taxonomy (GTDB): domain Bacteria; phylum Pseudomonadota; class Alphaproteobacteria; order Rhizobiales; family Rhizobiaceae; genus Martelella. The sequence continues at coordinate 2,486,860 of NZ_CP014275.1, forward strand.
GCTCCTCGATGCCGTGATCGAGACCGGCAAGCCGGTCATCGTCGTCATCTCCTCCGGCCGGCCCTACAATCTCGGCGGCGCGGAAGAGAAGATCGCGGCGCAGGTGATGACCTTCTTCTCCGGCCAGGAAGGCGGCACGGCGCTGGCAAGCGTGCTGACCGGCGCGGTGGAACCGTCGGGACGCCTGACGCTGTCGATCCCGCACAATGTCGGCGCGGCGCCCTATTTCTACAATCACAGCTTCAAGAGCTCGGGCACGCCGATCGCCCGTCATTTCGGCAGCCGTTACCCCTTCGGCCACGGCCTCTCCTACACCGATTTCGAATTTTCCGATTTGAGGCTGGAGAGCGAAACCGTCGATATCGAGACGGGCACCGTGCATCTGTCGTTTATGGTCAAGAATGTCGGCGACCGTGACGGCGTCGCCGTGCCGCAGCTCTATGTCCGCGACGAGATCGCCACGCTGGTGCGTCCGGTCAAGGAGCTGAAGGCCTTCGGCAAGCTTGCGCTCAAGCCCGGGGCAAGCGCCCGTGTGACCTTCGAGGTGCCGACGGATATGCTGAACTTCACCGGCTACGAGGGCTGCCGCATCGTCGAACCCGGCTTCTTCACGCTGATGGTCGGCGCCTCCAGCGGCGATGTAAGGCTCAAGACGCGGGTCGAGGTAACGGGCGAGCGCCGGATGCTGCCCGCCGACTGGCGCATGCTGAGCGGCTTCGCCGTCGACAAGGCCTGATCGCGTCGGCGCATATGGAGGGGTCTGCCCTGCAGGCCCCTTCCGGGTTGCCGACGGCCCCGGCACGCCGTTTCCCGACCACGGCCGGCAAGGCCCGGCCTCGGGCAGGACATGTTTCCGGCCTTTTGAAGTCCTTCGGGTGCGGACGGTCCTCACGCCACCGATCGACGCCGTTTCTTTTTGATTTGCGCCTGTTGCTGCTATTCTCTTGAATAAAGCGGTTCCAGGAAAAGCGGATACCGGTTTTCCGTTCGGAAACGCGCAAAAACAAAGGGATAGAGAGCTTTCGCGATTCGAAGAAGAGCGGAAGCGCCCTAGACGGAAACGGAGGCGGCCCATGAAGCGCATCACGATCACCCTGTCCGATGACATCGCCGACGCGCTGGACCACTATATGAACGAAAGCGGCGCGCAGAACCGTTCCGAGGCCATTCGCGATCTCGTCCGCCGCGCCATGCTGGACCTCAAGAACGGACCGGACGATGCCGATTGCATCGGCGTCGTCTCCTATACGGTGGACCAGACCGCGCGCAGTCTCGCGACCCGGCTCGCGAAACGCCGGCTCGACGCCCATGACCGCCATGTGGCCGCGGTTTCCGTCCCGCTCGACCATTCGACCGCGCTCGAGATCGAGGTGACGCGAGGCAAGCTCGGCGAGGTGGGCGCTGCCGCGCAGAAACTGTTCCTCGAGCGCGGCATCGCCCACGGCGCGCTCTCCGTGGTGCCGGTAGCGACCGGAGGCGCGATGCACGCCCATGAAGGCCAGGCCGAACCCCACCGCCATCTGCACGTCCGGCAGAGCTTCAATCCGGCAAGGGACGAAGAAGAAGGGCAGGCCTGATCGGGGCGCCTGGTTTGACAAGCGGCGGATTTCGGCTATCACGACCGGCTCAATGCCAACGCCACCCGAAAGCCGCCATGGCCGTCTATGTCGACGATATGAAATGGCCCTTCAAGGGCATGATGATGTGCCACATGCTGGCCGACACCAGCGAGGAACTGCACGCCATGGCCGAACTGATCGGCATGGAGCGCCGCTGGGTTCAGTATCCCGGAACGGCCAAGGAACACTACGATGTGCCGATGACGCGCCGCGCGATCGCTGTCGAGGCCGGCGCGGTCGAGGTCAGCTGGCGTTTCATGGTGACGCTGATCCGCAGCCGCCGACAGGGGATTTCGCAGCCAGATGCAAACATCTGACGCCCGCGAAAATGCGTCAAGACAAAGAGAGAGTGCGCTTTCGCGTTCCCTGAGCGGCGGAACTGCTCTGCGGTTTTCCAGTTCTCAGACAGGCAGGGACGAATCGACGATGCGGATCTGGACCCGCCGCCGCCCCTGGAAATAGTCGCCCGACAGCGCGCCGGCAATGCTGAGCCGGCGTCCCCGCGCCGAAAGAAGCGCCTCGCCGAGCGGCTTGTCGGCGGCGCGGAAGGCGATCCCGTCAAGATGCGCGCCCTCGGCGCTTTCCAGCGTCACCTTCACATGGCCGCCGGCGCCGATTACGCGCGCATCGCGCAGCTTGTGGTCGGGCACGGCGAAGATCGGCTGGGGATGGCCGGAGCCATATGGTCCGGCGGCCTCCAGCCGGTCGATCAGATCGAGCGTGGCGCCGGAGGCATTGAGCGCGCCGTCGATCTTCAGTTCGGCATCTGCGGTCAGCGCCTCCACGGCATCACGCGCGCGCTCCTCGAAGAACGCCCTGAGCGCCGACAGACGCTCGCGGCGCACCGTGAGGCCGGCGGCCATGGCGTGCCCGCCGCCCTTGACCAGAAGCCCCTCTTCCACCGCCGCGCGCACCATGCGGCCGAGATCGAAGCCCGCGATGGAGCGGCCGGACCCCGTGCCCCTGCCGTTTGCATCAAAGGCGATGGCGAAGGCCGGACGCGCGAAGCGGTCCTTCAGCCGCGAGGCGAGCAGGCCGACAATGCCCGGATGCCAGCCTTCCCGCGCGGTCACGATGACGCCGACGCCTTCGCCGGTCCCGAATTCGGCGATGGCGTCCGCCTCCGCTTCTTCCAGCATCGCCGCCTCGATCGCCTGGCGCTCGCGGTTGAGCTGGTCGAGCCGTTCGGCGATCGCTTCAGCCTCGTCCGGGTCGGCGACGGTCAGGAGCCGGCTGCCGAACGCGGCATCGCCGATGCGGCCGCCGGCATTGATCCGCGGGCCGATCAGGAAGCCGAAATGATAGGGCGTGACCGGGCCAGCAAGCCCCGCCCGCCGGAAGAGCGCCGCAAGGCCGGGATTGGACAGCGCCCGCGCCACGACCAGACCCTTGACCACATAGGCCCGGTTCAGCCCCTTGAGCGGGACAACGTCGCACACGGTCGCAAGGGCGACGATGTCGAGCCATGCGAGCAGGTCGACGCGGCCCGCCCGCATGTCGCCCGCCTGGCGCAAGGCCCGCAATGCCGCGACCAGAACGAGAAAGACGACGCCTGCCGCGCACAGATGCCCCTGGCCGGAAAGATCATCCTCGCGGTTCGGGTTGACCAGCGCGGCGCATTCGGGAAGGTCGACGCCGATCTGGTGATGGTCGATGACCACGACATCGATGCCGCGCTCGCGCGCGACGGCGAGGGACTCATGGCTGGTCGAGCCGCAGTCGACGGTGACGATGAGTTGCGCTCCGCCATCGATCAGCGCGCCGATCGCCTGCGGATTGGGACCATAGCCTTCGAAGATGCGGTCGGGAATGTAGATTTCGGCCTCGATGCCGAAGGCGCCGAGAAACTTGTAGACGAGCGCCGAGGAACAGGCGCCGTCGACGTCATAGTCGCCGAAAATCGCGACCTTCTCGCCCCGCCGGATGGCTTCGACAAGCCGCGCGGCGGCCGCCTCGCAATCGGTCAGCGCGAACGGATCCGGCATCAGCCGGCGCAGCGTCGGATCGAGGAATTCCGCAGCCTCCGCAACCGGAACATCGCGGCCTGCCAGCACGCGCGCAACCAGTTCCGACATGCCGTGACCCTGCGCCATGGCAAGAGCCCGGTTCTCGCCGGCCGCCCCCAGCCGCGGAACCCAGCGCAGGCCGCGCGCGGACCGCTCGACGCCGAGAAAGGCGCGCTGTCTTGCTTTGCGGCTGGCGGGATTGTCAGTCATCTGGCCTCGCTCTTCCAGGGATTGCACTCGCCCCTGTTTAGCGCCAATCAGACCGCAATGTCATGAAATAACTTGGATGCCCTTGCAAGCGGCGCGCGCGCGCCACGAGCGCTTGCCGTTCCGCGCCCCGGGCGGACCGGCTGCCTTCAAAGAACCCCCACAAGAAGGGCAACCAGCCCGCCCCAGAAGACGAACCCCGCCAGCACGATGAATGCGAGACCGGGGCTGCGCCTGCGACGCAGACCCGCCCAGCGCTTCGCCCTCTTGCCGTCGTCCCGTCTGCCGGGCTCGCCATAGGCTCTGATAGCGCTGTCAAATCGCAACTTTCGGCCCTCCCGATGCATGCTCCTGCCGTTTTCTTTCTTGGAAACCAGCCAGACATGTAGCCCGCGCGCCATGAACCCTTCATGAACGAGAGCCGCAGCGAGCATGATTGCACATTTCAACCGGAGAGGGAAGAGCGGGAGAAAAAATCGGAGAGATTGCCGACGGACGGGCGCAAACCCCTCCGCCGGATGGAGCACGCAATGGCATGCGAGGGAGCGACCTGCCGCAAAAGGCCTTACGGCTTTTCGATGCGGATCACCTGCGGCTTGCCGACGATGTAGCCGTCGCTCTCCATCGCCGAGACCGCATTGCGGACGGAAAGTTCGGTCGTCGCATGGGTGACCATGATGATCGTCTTGGTGGGGGCATCGCCGCCGCCATTGGCCGAGTGCTGGACGATCGATTCGAGCGAGATCTGGTTGTCGGCCATGCGGCGGGCAATCGCGGCGATGACGCCGATGCGGTCGACAACGCGCAGGCGGATGAAATAGCCGCCCTCATGGCTGCGCATGCGCGCCTTCCTGTAGGGCGCCAGCGATTTTGCCGGACGGCCGAGGGCCGCAACCGTCTGGATGCCGGGACGCGACTTGGCGATATCGGCGATATCGCCGAGCACGGCGGAAGCCGTCGCATCGCCGCCGGCGCCGGGGCCGACCATCAGCAGGTCGCCGAGTATATCGCTCTCGATCGCGACCGCATTGGTGACGCCGTCGACCTGGGCGATCACGGTATCATGCGGCACCATGGTCGGATGAACCCGCTGCTCGATGCCGCCCTCGGTGCGCTGCGCCACGCCCAGAAGCTTGATCCGGTAGCCAAGCTCGGAGGCTGCCCGGATATCCTCCTGGGTGATATTGGAAATCCCCTCGAGATAGATGTCGTTGCAGGAAATCTCGCAGCCGAAGGCAAGCGCGGTCATGATGGCAAGCTTGTGGGCAGTGTCGTTGCCCTCGATGTCGAAGGTCGGATCGGCCTCGGCATAGCCCAGACGCTGCGCCTCCTGCAGGCAGTCCTCGAAGGAAAGCCCCTCCTTCTCCATCCGCGTCAGGATGTAGTTACAGGTACCGTTCATGATGCCATAGACGCGCGAAATCGTGTTGCCGGTCAGCGATTCGCGCATCGCCTTGATCACCGGAATGCCGCCGGCAACCGCCGCCTCGAAATTCAGCAACAGGCCCTTCTCCTCGGCGGCTGCAGCAAGCGCCACGCCGCTTTCGGCCAGAAGCGCCTTGTTGGCGGTGACCACATGGACGCCGCGGGCAAGCGCGGCCTCGACGGCCTCGCGCGCCGCGCCGTCTGCTCCGCCGATCAGTTCGACCAGAACCTCGATATCGCCGCTCTTCGCCATCTCAACCGGATCATCGAACCATGTCGCGCCGGAAAGGTCGATACCGCGGTCCTTGTCGCGGCTGCGCGCCGATACGGCTGTGATGTCGATGGCGCGCCCGCAGGAAACCGCGAGGCTTTCCTGCCGGTCGTGAATGATACGCACAAGCGAGGCGCCGACGGTCCCGAGACCGGCGACGCCGATTTTCAAGGCATCTGCCATGGGGGTATTCCTAGTGGCCCGGATTTCAATGTTGGGCGCCATTTCCGGCGCCCGCGCTTCATTTAGATCGTTTCATCGCGAAATGAAACATCGGGCAGCGGAATTTTGGCGAAGCGGACGGCAGCCTCCAGGCCTCAACGATGGGCGTTGAGCGCCACGATATTGTCCGGCGCCACATCGGCGGACGCGAAGAAGCGCTTCAGGTTGCGCGCGGCCTGGCGGATGCGGTGCTCGTTTTCGACAAGCGCGATGCGAACATGCTGGTCGCCATGCTCGCCGAAGCCGATGCCGGGCGCGACGGCGACGTCGGCCTTTTCCACCAGAAGCTTGGAAAATTCGAGCGAGCCGAGCGCCTGGAAGGGTTCGGGGATCTTTGCCCAGGCAAACATGGTCGCCGCCGGCGGGGCAACGTCCCAGCCGGCCTTGCCGAAGCTCTCCACCATCACGTCGCGACGCTTGTGATAGATCGAGCGCACTTCCTCGATATCCTTGCCGTCGCCGTTGAGCGCATGGGTGGCGGCCACCTGGATCGGCGTGAAGGCGCCGTAGTCGAGATAGGACTTCACCCGCGCCAGAGCCGAGATCAGCCGTTCGTTGCCGACGGCAAAGCCCATGCGCCAGCCGGGCATGGAGAAGGTCTTCGACATGGAGGTAAACTCGACGGCAACATCCTTGGCGCCCGGCACCTGCAGAACGGAAGGCGGCGGCGCGCCGTCGAAATAGATCTCCGAATAGGCCAGATCCGAAAGCACGATGATCTCGTGCCTGCGGGCAAAGGCGATGACCTCCTTGTAGAAATCCAGCGTCGCCACATGCGCCGTCGGGTTCGACGGGTAGTTGATCACCAGCGCCAGCGGCTTCGGGATCGAGTGCTTGATCGCGCGCTCCAGCGGCGGAAAGAAGCTGTCGTCCGGCTCGACCGTCAGGGAGCGGATCACGCCACCCGCCATCAGGAAGCCGAAGGCATGGATCGGATAGGTCGGGTTGGGGCAGAGGATCACATCGCCCGGCGCGGTGATCGCCTGGGCCATGTTGGCGAAGCCCTCCTTGGAGCCGAGCGTCGCCACCACCTCGGTCTCGGGATTGAGCTTGACGCCGAAGCGGCGGGCATAATAGCCGGCCTGGGCGCGCCTCAGGCCCGGAATACCCTTCGACGACGAGTAGCGGTGGGTGCGCGGGTCGCGCACGACCTCGCACAGCTTGTCGACGATGGATTGCGGGGTCGGAAGATCGGGATTGCCCATGCCAAGGTCGATGATATCGGCGCCCGCCGCTCGCGCGCTCGCCTTCAAACGGTTGACCTGTTCGAAAACGTATGGCGGCAGTCGCCTGACCTTGTGGAACTCTTCCATTTTCTTCCTCTTGGAATTCTAGACGCAAGGATCCGCGCTTTTCGCAGGATCATCGAAACGAGAGCAGCATAACGCGCCCCAACGCAAGAATCATCTGCACTTGCGTCAATTTTGGGGCAGAAAAGCTAATACTCTGTTTCATCATTGCCACAGGGCGCAGATGACCGGCGGCTGCGCCGCCCTATTGCCCGGCCGGGATGCCGGCAAGCCCGTCCATCCTTTCCCGCATCGCGGAAACGTCATCGTCGCTCAGTTGTTGATAGGCCGGGCTGATCTCTGTGCAGACATCGGGATCGCCGCAGGTGGTGGAACAGGACGACAGCCCGAGCGCGGCGGCAGCGGCAAACAGAACGGACAGAGCGACGCGGAATTTTCTCACGGTTTCAGACCCCCGATTTCGGTCCGCCGCCATCGAACTGACCCCGGAACCCTTTGTTTCGGCCCGAAATCTGCCCGCTTTGCGCCGGATGCGCAAGCCTTTTGCCGGTCACCCTCTCAGCGGTCGGCGCAGCGGGCAAAGGCCGGAAGGTGATTGTTCTCGGAGGCATCGCGCAGCGCCTGCATGACATTGACGATATCCGGATAGGCGCCGGCGACGGGAATCAGTTGCCCGTCATAAAGCGAGCGGTTCTCGATCTCGGCGTCCACGCCGATCTGACAGGCTTCGGCAAGGCTGCCGGGGACGGCCGCCGCGATTTCCGCCGAGCCGAGCATGCCGTTCTCCGGAACCGCCATGCCATAAGCCTCCATCAGCGCGGCGACAGCGCGCGCATGCTGCTGTTCCGCCGCCACGATGTTGACGAAGGGACGAACCGGGCCGTAGGCGTCGATGACAGCCGTATAGAAGGCCTCGGCGTGGTATTCATCCTCAAGCGCGCGCGTCAATGCCGCCTGAACATCATCCGGCAGGGCCGGCGCGGCCATTGCCGCGGAGACGCCGCCCATGCCTGCGGCAAGCGCGATGCCCGCCAGAATTGTCGTTGGAATTTTCATCGTTCCATCCTCCCGTTCGGTGGTCTCGGCGACCGCCGGCATGGCCTGTCGCTCGTCTATTATACTAATCTTCGTAGTTACGAATACGAGTTAATTGTTGGTAAGGTTCGGGGCGCCGCGCCAAAATCGCAGCCTGCCGGTTGCGCCCCTGCTCACAGCGCCTAAAACCGGAACCATGAAGTTCGACCCGCCCCTGCAGCCCGCCCGTCTCGTCAAACGCTACAAGCGGTTTCTGTTCGACGCGGTGCTGGAAGATGGCTCCGCGATCACCGGTTCCTGCCCCAATACCGGCTCCATGCGCGGGCTGACGACGCCCGGATCGGTGATCTGGCTGTCGCGCAACGACGACGGCAAACGCAAATATCCGCACCGCTTCGAGCTGATCGAGGCCGATGGAACGACGGTCGGGGTCAATACCGGGCTACCCAACCGGCTCGCCGAGGAAGCGATCCGCGCCGGGCTGATCGCCGATTTCGCCGGTTACCCGGACATGCGCCGGGAACAGAAATACGGTCGCCGGAGCCGAATCGACCTGCTTTTGCGCGATGACCGCCGGCCGGACCTTTATGTCGAGGTCAAGAATGTCCATTTCATCCGCACGCCGGGCCTTGCCGAATTCCCCGATTCGGTCACAGAGCGCGGCGCACGTCATCTCGCGGAACTGGCCGACATGGTCGCCGCGGGACATCGCGCGGCCATGGTCTATGTCATCCAGCGCCACGACTGTGACCGCCTGAAGATCGCGGGCGACCTCGATCCGGCCTATCGCCGCGCCTTCAGGGCCGCGCGGGCCGCCGGCGTCGAGGCTTACGCGATAAAATGCTGGGTGGCCTGTGACAGCATCACGCCAGATGCTACAGTGCCGATTGAAGACAGTTAAGCGCGGCACACGGATGACGCGCAGACGGTGAAGATATCATGGTGACTTATGTTGATGCGGCCAGCGCGCCGCTGAAGAATGACGGCTCGATCCGCCTCTATGACGCGGAGGCCTTCGAGCGGATGCGCGAAATCTGCCAGGTTACGGCAGCCTGCCTCGACGGGCTTGCCGATATCATCGAGCCCGGCGTCACGACGGAGGCAATCGACCGTTACGTGCTCGAATTCGGCCTCGATCACGGCGTCGTGCCGGCAACGCTCGGCTACCGCGGCTACAAGTATTCAAGCTGCACCTCGGTCAATCACGTGGTCTGCCACGGCATGCCCAACGCGAAGCCGCTGAAGGAAGGCGACATCGTCAATGTCGACGTCACCTTCGTCCGCGACGGCTGGCACGGCGATTCGAGCCGCATGTATCCGGTCGGCGCAATCAAGCGCGCGGCCGAACGGCTTCTGGAAGTAACCTATGAATCGCTCCTGCGCGGCATCGCCGCGGTCAAGCCCGGCGCGCGCACCGGGGCTATCGGCGAGGCGATCCAGACCTTTGCGGAGGGCGAGCGATGCGCGGTGGTGCGCGATTTCTGCGGCCACGGCGTCGGCCGCCTCTTTCACGACACGCCGAACATCCTCCACTATGGCCACGCCAATGAGGGGCCGGTCATGAAGGAGGGGATGATCTTCACCATCGAGCCGATGCTCAACCTCGGAAAGCCGCATGTGAAGGTCCTGAACGACGGCTGGACGGCGGTGACCCGCGACCGCTCGCTCTCGGCCCAGTACGAGCACTGCGTCGGCGTGACGAAGGACGGCTGCGAAGTCTTCACGCTCTCGCCCGGCGGACGCGACAGGCCGGGCCTGCCGGACCTTGCCGGCTGACGGAACGCCATGACCCGACCGCCCCGCAAAGACCAGAGCGAAAGGCAAGAGCCCGCCGGCATGCAGGATGAAGGCGCCGACGAGCGCTCCTTCTTTGCCGACCAGCCGCCGGAACGGCACTTGCGCGGCAAGCGCCAGGATGCAGCGGTCGAAAAGGATGCGCGCCACGTCCACGGCCACCGCGACCGCCTGCGCACGCGGTTCCGCGAAAACGGCGCCAACGCGCTCGCCGATTATGAAATCCTGGAACTCCTGCTGTTCCGCCTCATTCCGCGCCGCGACACCAAGCCGATCGCCAAGGCGCTGATCGACCGGTTCGGCTCGCTCGGCGGCGTCTTCGGGGCGCCGCCGGATCTGTTGCAGGAGGTCTCCGGCATCGGCGAGAGCGTCGCCTTCGACCTGAAACTGATTTCGGCGCTTGCCCAGCGCAGCCTCAAGGCCACGCTGATGGAACGCCCGGTGCTGGGCTCTTGGTCGTCGGTCATAGACTATTGCAATGCCGCCATGGCGCACGAGACGCGCGAACAGTTCCGCATCCTGTTCCTCGACAAACGCAACAAGCTGATCGCCGACGAGATCCAGGGGATCGGCACGGTCGACCACACGCCGGTCTATCCGCGCGAGGTGGTCAAGCGGGCGCTCGAACTCTCGGCAACCGCTATCATCCTCGTCCACAATCACCCCTCCGGCGACCCGACGCCCTCGCGCGCCGACATCGACATGACCCATATGATCATCTCCAGCGCCAAACCGCTTGGCATCACGGTGCACGACCACATCATCATCGGCAAGGACGGCTATGTCAGCTTCAAGGGTCTGAAACTCATCTGAGACCGGGATGGACATCGCGCACAGCCTGTGGCTGTATTTAGTGAAACCATCACATTGGGCGTCTAGAGGTGGATTTCGCTGTTGCGTTCAGCCGGGCGCCGACGGACTGTTTTCACGCGAGCGCAAACGCTTTATGACTGTCGAGAGCGCTCATGGTTTTCACATCCGAAATTTCAATAACCAAATCGGGGTAGTTTTATGGATTCTTACGATCTGGTCGTGATTGGCAGCGGTCCCGCTGGCCGTCGCGCCGCGGTTCAGGCCGCCAAGCTCGGCAAGACCGCGCTGGTCATCGACAAGGGCTCGCAGGTGGGCGGCGTTTCCGTCCACACGGGCACCATCCCCTCGAAAACGCTGCGCGAAACGGTCCTGAACCTCACCGGCTGGCGCGAGCGCGGCTTTTACGGCCGCTCCTACCGGGTGAAACACAAGATCACCGCCGATGACCTGCGCGCCCGCCTGATCAAGACGCTCGACTACGAGATCGACGTTCTCGAATGGCAGTTCGAGCGCAACCGGGTGGACCAGGTGCGCGGCTTTGCCCATTTCGTCGACCCGCACACGATCGAGATCGAGAAGGACACCGGCGAGATCCAGCGCGTCCATGCCAAGGCCGTTCTCGTTTCCGTCGGCACCCGTCCCTACCGTCCGCCCGAGGTGCCCTTCGACGGCCAGACGGTGATGGACAGCGACGAACTGCTCAACATCAAGGAAATCCCGCGCTCGATGATCGTCGTCGGCGCCGGCGTCATCGGCATCGAATACGCGACGATCTTCTCCGCGCTCGACACCCAGGTGATCGTCGTCGAGCCGCGCGACAGCATGCTCGATTTCATCGACCGCGAAATCCGTGACAATTTCGCCGCCCAGCTGCGCGACCGCAATGTGAAGCTCCTCTTCGGCGCGGGCGCCGACAAGGTTGAAAAGGCCTCCAACGGCAAGGCGCGCGTGACGCTCTCCAACGGCCGCGTTCTGATGGCCGAATCGGTGCTGTTCGCCGCCGGCCGCCAGGGCGCGACCGATACGCTCAACCTCGAAGCCGTCGGCTTGAAGGCCGACCATCGCGGCCGGCTGAAGGTCGACCCGATCACCTTCCAGACGGACGTGCCCCACATCTATGCCGCCGGCGACGTGATCGGCTTCCCGGCCCTTGCCTCGACCTCGATGGAACAGGGCCGCATCGCCGCCCGCCATGCCGTCGGCGCGGAAGCGCAGGAGCCGCCGCAGTTTTTCCCCTACGGCATTTACGCCGTGCCGGAAATGTCGACCTGCGGCATGACGGAAGAGGAAATCCAGGAGCGCGGCATCCCTTACGAATGCGGCGTCGCCTTCTTCCGCGAGACCTCACGCGGCCATATCATGGGCCTGCAGAACGGTCTCCTGAAGATGATCTTCTCGCTGAAGACCCATCGCCTGCTCGGCGTCCACATCGTTGGCGAAGGCGCGACCGAGCTCATTCACATCGGCCAGGCGGTGCTGAACCTGAAGGGCACCGTCGAATATTTCGTCGAGAACACCTTCAACTATCCGACGCTGGCCGAAGCCTACAAGATCGCAGGTCTCGATGCCTCGAACCGGATGGCGATGCTGGAAAGCGCCGATCAGGGCGAATAGGCGATGAGCGGCGCGCCGCCTGCCGGAGGGAACGCTTCGGCAGGCGCTAAGTTTGTCCCCTGGATCGACCGCTGGCGGCTCGAACCGGACGGCGCGCCGATCGTGACCGCGGCGGGCGCGCTGCTGCCCGTGCGCCGGGACGCAGCACCCGCCATGTTGAAGCTCTTCCTGGACGAGGAGGAGGAAACGGGCGCAACGCTTCTTGGCTGGTGGGCAGGCGATGGCGCCGCTTTCGTCATCGAGGCCGATGGCGGCGCAATCCTGATGGAGCGGGCCACAGGCCGCCGCTCTCTCAACGAAATGAGCGCCGCCGGCAGAGATCACGAGGCCACGGACATTCTCTGCACCGTTGCCGCCGTGCTTCACCGCAAGCGCCCTCATCCGCCGCCTGACAATCTCATTCCGCTTCAAACGCGCTTTCGGGCGCTGTTCGCCAGGGCGTCGGATTTCGGCGGAATCCTGCCGGCCTGTGCCGGCCATGCCCGCAGCCTGTTTCAAAGCCCGACGGACATCCGGCCACTGCACGGCGATCTCCACCACGACAACGTGCTCGATTTCGGCGACCGCGGTTTTCTGGCCATCGATCCCAAGGGCCTGACTGGCGAGCGCGCCTTCGACTTCGCCAATATCTTCTGCAATCCCGACCTTGCCGACCCGGCCCTTCGGATTGCCCGCGACGCCGCCACATTCGAGCATCGTCTCGGACAGATCGCAGGGCGTGCAGCGCTCGATCCGGAGCGCCTGTTGCGCTGGATCGCCGCATGGGCCGGGCTTTCAGCCACATGGTTCACGGAAGAAGCCGACCCGCGCGCGGCGATACCGCTGGAAATCGCGGAGCTTGCGCTTGCGCGCCTTCAAGGTCCGTTCGCAGCCTGAAAAACGAAGAAGGCCGCCCGGCAATGAGCCGGACGGCCTTGATCTTCGGCTTCTGCGCGGAAATTACTCCTCGGTCTTGCCTTCAGCCTCGTCGGCGGCCTTGGCGGGCGCCTTCTTCTTCGGGGCAGCCTTCTTCTTCGGAGCGGCCTTCTTTGCAGCAGGCTTTTCCTCGGCGGCTTCGGCGGCAGGCGCTTCGTCGGCGGCCTCAGCCTTGTCTTCGGTCTTGTCCTCGGTCTTGGCAGCGGCCTTTTTCTTCGGCGCGGCCTTCTTCTTCGGCGTGGACTTTTCCTCGGCCTTCTTGGTGGCTTCGGCGACTTCGTCCTCGTCGTCAGCCATCAGCTCTTCCTTGGAGACGGTGACGTCCTTGACGTCGATCTGCTCCAGAAGGTGGTCGACAACCTTTTCCTCGAAGATCGGAGCGCGCAGCGAAGCGGCGGCGCCGGGGGTTTCGCGGAAGAATTTGAGGATCTCCTGCTCCTGGCCGGGATACTGACGCATCTGGTCGTAGAGCGCGCGCTGCATCTCGTCCTCGCCAACCTCGACGCCGGCCTTCTCGCCGATCTCGGAGAGAACGAGGCCCAGGCGGACGCGGCGTTCGGCGAGCTTGCGGTATTCCGCGCGCGCGTCCTCCTCGGTCGTTTCCTCATCCTCGAAGGTCTTGCCGCTGCGTTCCAGATCGGCATTCACCTGACGCCAGATGTTCTCGAACTCGGCATCGACGAGCGAAGCCGGGGCTTCGAAGGAATACTGTTCGTCGAGCTGGTCGAGGATCTGACGCTTGACCTTCTGGCGCGTGAACTGGTTGTACTGGCCCTCGATCTGCTCGCGGACGAGACCGCGCAAGCGCTCGGCCGATTCCAGACCCAGCTTCTCTGCCAGTTCGTCGTTGATCTCCAGTTCGCCGGCGCTGGCGACTTCCTTGACGGTGACCTCGAAGACGGCTTCCTTGCCGGCAAGATGTTCAGCCGGATAGTCTTCCGGGAAGGTAACCTTGACCTGCTTTTCATCGCCGGCCTTGACGCCGACAAGCTGGTCCTCGAAGCCGGGAATGAAGCGGTCGGAGCCGAGCACGAGCTGCGAATCGGTATCGGTTCCGCCGTCGAAGGCTTCGCCGTCGATCTTGCCGACATAGTCGATGGTGACGCGGTCGCCGTCTTCGGCGGCGCCGTCCTTGGTCTCGTATTCGCGGGCGTTCTCGGCAACCGCCTTGACCTGTTCCTCGACCTCCTCGTCGGAAATCGAAACCACCGGACGCTCGACCTTCAGGCCGTCGGTCGGCTGCAGTTCGAATTTCGGCAGGATTTCGTAGGCGACGGTGAATTCGAAGTCGATCTCGCCGTTCAGGACGCGGTTCGCCTCGCCTTCATCCTCGGTCATGTCGATCTTCGGCTGGCCGGCTGCGCGCTCGCCGCGCTCGGCGATCACGGCCTGCGGCTTTTCCTGCAGGGTCTCGTTGATCAGCTCGGCCATGATCGACTTGCCGTACATCTTCTTCAGATGCGCGATCGGCACCTTGCCGGGACGGAAGCCATTGATGCGAACCTTGTCCTTGGCCTCAGCCAGGCGCTCGTTCATCCGCGCCTTCAGATCGTCCGCAGGAACTGTGATCTTGATTTCGCGCTTCAGCCCTTCGGCGAGCGTTTCGGTTACCTGCATATCCATACCTTCATTTCATCTCGGCTCTAAAAGCCGTTGGGTTTCATGCGCACAACAGGCCGGCATCGCCGGGCGCGACTTCATGCAATATCCTCGGCATTTTGACAAGCTTTTCAGGGCTTGAGCAAAACGGCGCCAGGGTAAGCGTGCGGAAAAGACGTTCTCGAAACGCCCGGCAGCGATTACCCTGAAAGCGACTTGGTGCCCCCGGCAGGATTCGAACCCGCGACCCTCTGATTACAAATCAGATGCTCTACCAACTGAGCTACAAGGGCATTGGGCATGCCCACTAGCAGATTTGCCCTCACTGTAAAACGAAAAAATCAACACTATGGCCTGTATTTTCGCAAGCTATCACACGTTCATCGCGGCTTTGGGCTTGCAAATGACGGCCCTCTCGGGTGATCTGGCGCGGCGAAAGACCTCGTCCCGCAAACGGAATTATGCAATGCCCGAGAAAGCGCCCTCACTTTGCTTCCTGTCCTCGGAAGCGGACGATGCCAAGAAAGCCAAGGCGGAGCTGGTCGGGCGTTACGGCAACGTGCCGGCCGGGGACGCCGACTATATCGTCGCGCTTGGCGGCGACGGCTTCATGCTGCAGACCCTGCACGAAACGATGAATTCCGAAACCCCGGTCTACGGCATGAACCGCGGATCCGTCGGCTTCCTGATGAACGAATATTCGACCGAGAACCTGCATGAACGCCTTCAGGCCGCCGACATGAACGAATTGAGGCCGCTCAGGATGACGACCCGCAATGCCGACGGGACGTCGTCCATCGCGCTCGCGATCAATGAAGTCTCCATGCTGCGCCAGTCGCACCAGGCGGCAAAGCTGAAGGTCCGCGTCGATGACCGGGTCCGGCTGCCGGAACTCGCCTGCGACGGCATTCTGGTGGCAACGCCCGCAGGCTCCACGGCCTATAACCTCTCCGTTCACGGGCCGATCATTCCGCTCGAGGCCCCGCTTCTGGCCATCACCCCGGTCAGCGCCTTTCGCCCGCGCCGGTGGCGCGGGGCGCTTTTGCCGAACCGCTCGGTTGTCGATATCGAGGTGCTGGAGCCGGAAAAGCGCCTCGTCAACGCCTTCGCGGACCACACCGAGGTCAAGCACGTGCTCCATGTGCGCATCGAGCAGGACCCGGAAGCCCGCGCCAAGGTGCTGTCGGACCCGAACCGCTCCTGGTCTGAACGGATCCTCGCCGAACAGTTTTCGGATTGAACCGCGAATGCCCGCAAAGTTTGCGGGACATCAAGGACACAACCTCGAATTCAGGCACTATTCGAGCCCGGCATCATGGCAGATGAAGTGCGGGAGGAACGAATGTCGAGAGGAAGGAAACTGATCATTGTGCTGGGCCTTGTCGGCGTCGCGGCCGTTCTGGCCGCGTCGGCCTTCGTTGCCTTCGAGGCCAACCGGGTCAAACAGATCTTTGCCGCCAATGCGGCGCTGAAGGAGGAAGGTTACTACCTCTCGCCCTTCGAGTTCGAACTTCTGAGCGTCTCCTATTACCTCGACCACGGGCAATATCTGACGGGCATTTCCCGCCTCAACCAGATCCACGCGCAGATGACGACGCGCGAAGGGCTGGTCCGGATTCCCGAGTTTTCCGACGCGCATGACGAGCTTGCCTTCTTCAAGAGCCTCCAGAACCCGGACACAGGCGCCTTCTACCCCAATGATGACGATCCGGTGGTCACCAAGATCGGGGTGACGGCCAACATGATCAATCTGATCGAGGCCTTGAGCGCCGAGGCAGGCGAGCCTTTCGCGCTCGATTACCCGCTTTCCTTTCTGGACAGGATCGCCACCGAGGAGGAACTGACGGCCATGCTGGACGATGCCGCCCGCGTCGGCTGGATCGGCACCATGATCAAGCCGGCCTTCGTCAGCGCCGTCGAGCTGCAGGACCTGATCGAACAGGACGAACGACTCGGAATTTACGGGTTCCCGGAAGAGTGGAAACACTCCTACTACCGGTGGTTCTATGACAACCAGAATCCCGAGACGGGCCTGTGGGGTCCGAGGGACCGAAGAACCGGCGAAATGCTGGAGGGCGGCGATATCGGCGACAGCGGCAAGATCATCAAGATGTTTGTTGATGCCAACGGCGACAATATTCGCCCCGGCATGCCGCTGCGGTATTCCGACCGCATATTCGCATCGGTGATCGCCGGCCTCTCAAAGCCGATGCCGGAGGCCCCCGACCGGCAGCATCGCTGGATCATCGATCAGGATCGCGGCTTTCGCTTCCTGACGAAATATGTCTGGAAGAACGCGACACCGGCGGAAAGAGAGGCGGTGCAGGGCCTGCTCGAGCACTTCATCACGACACGCTTCGCGCTCTTTTATCTGCCCGATGAAGGCGCTTTCTCGCTCTATCCGAACGCCGCCCATGCCGATCTGGACGGCACCAGCGAGGCCGCCGGCATGCTCGACTATGCGGGAGAACTGTCGGCGGAGCGGCAGGCGGCCCTCTGGGGAAGCCCGGAGGAGACGATCCGGCCTCTCGGCGTTCTTGCGGCCGAGACATTGGACGAGAATGCGATCTCGAAGTTGAGCAAAGCGGACGATCTCATCTCCATCCGCTTCTACGCCGAGGCGCCGACCGAGGATTTCACCGCCACGCCGCTGGCAATCTACTATCCCCGCGCGCCGGTCGTTCGTGATACGGTCGATCTTCTGGTCCGCCTGCGCCTTTGGCTCGAGGCAACCACGCAGACCATGGGCAATTGGGGTCGCCGCGACGCCATCATGGCGCGGATTTCGGCAATGCCCGTCAATCCGGATGCGGTCGCCCTCGAAGCCGAGGACATAGCCTTCCTCGACGCGCTCCTGCAGGAACACGGAAAACTGGATGCCATCGGCTTTGACACGCTTCAGGTCCCGCGCTACCGCCTCCTCTATGAAAGGCCGTAGGGCCTGCGCGGCTCAGAGTCCGAATACATGGCGGTTCAGCGCCGCCCATTGCAGCATCACCACCGTCTTGGCGTCCGACAGCGCGCCGTTCTCGACCATCGCCATGGCTTCGTCGAAGGAGAGGAAGACGAGTTCGATATCCTCATGCTCCTCGTCAAGCCCGCCGCCGGAGCCGACGCGCATCGTCTCGTCGACGATTGCGGCATAGCAGTGGACCTTTTCGGTCATCAGGCCGGGGGCGGAGATGATGGAGCGCAACGGCAGCAACTCTTCGACGTGATAGCCTGTTTCCTCGCGCGCCTCGCGGATGGCGGCCTCCTCCGGCGTTTCGCCCTCGTCGATCAGCCCGGCGGCCGCCTCCACGAAAAAGCCGTCCCCCTCGCCCATGGCGTAGACCGGCACGCGGAACTGGCGAACGAGCACGAATTTTCCGGCAGAGCGGTCGAACACCAGCACCGAAGACGCCGCCGGCCGCTCGCTGACTTCCCAGGACCGCTTCACCACCCTGCCGTCGCTGAACCGATAATCGAAGGAATAATCGACCAGCCGGCTCCAGCCGTCGTGAAGCGTGGTCTTTGCGAGGTTGGAAATGCGGTCGCCCTGATCGTTCGTCATCGAAAATCCCTTGAAATATCCCGGTCGGCTGCGAACCGGCCAGTTGTAAAACATGATCGAGACTCATAATAACTTCTCCGGCAAACACAATGCGGAGCCGCAATGAACTATCGCCACATCTACCACGCCGGAAATTTCGCGGATGTGCTCAAGCATGCGGTGTTTGCGCGGCTGATCGCCTATCTCCAGAAGAAGGACGCCGCCTTCCGCATTCTCGACACCCATGCCGGCACCGGGCAATACGACCTTTCCAGCGAGGAAGCGCAGAAGACCGGCGAGTGGCAGACGGGCATCGGCCGGCTTCTTTCCGCGGAAATTCCGGAAGATGCGGAGGCGCTGCTTGCCCCTTATCTCGATGCCGTGCGCGCGCTCAATGCCACGCCGGAGATTGCGACCTATCCCGGCTCGCCGAAACTTGCCCGCATGCTGATGCGCAGGCAGGACCGGCTGTCGCTGATGGAGCTGCACGAGGCGGACTTCGCCACGCTGCAGGCGCGCTTCACCGGCGACCACCAGGTGCGGGCCACGAAGCTCGACGGCTGGCTCTCGCTCGCCGGCCATCTGCCGCCGAAGGAACGGCGCGGGCTCGTTCTGGTCGATCCGCCCTTCGAGAAGGAGGGCGAGTTCGAACGGCTTGTCGACGGCCTTGCCAAGGCCCACCGCCGCTTTGCCGCCGGGATCTACTGCCTCTGGTACCCGATCAAGAAGGGCGCCAACGTCAAGGCCTTCCACGCGGCGCTCGAGGGGCTCTCCATTCCAAAGATCCTGTGCGCGGAACTCGTTGTCAGAAGCGACCGGGAGACCGACGGGCTGACCGGTTCGGGCCTCATCATCGTCAACCCGCCCTACACGCTGAAGGAGGAGCTCGCCATCATGCTCCCCTTTCTGAAGGATCGCCTGGCCCAGGACCGTTTCGCCAGAGAACGCTCGTTCTGGATCGCCGGCGAACAGGGCTTCGACGGCTGAGGCGAAACGGAACAACGCTTCACGAAAACGCGGTTCCGGGTTATCGATCTCTCAGCACGCATCGTCGCGAATGTCAGGCACTCCGCCCGACTGCGACGTGCGCTTGAGGGAGTGACTTGTGAAACTGCTCTATTCGCCTGCCTCGCCGTTTTCAGCCAAGGTGGTCATGGCCGCCCGCTATCTCGAGATCGACCTCGAACTCGAGCCGGTCGATACGGTCGCCCCGCCCGAGGCGCTGCTTGCCGCCAATCCGCTGGGCAAGATCCCGACGCTTCTCACCGATGACGGACTGACGCTTTATGACAGCCGCACGATCATGCACTATCTCGACAGCCTCGCGGAGGAAAAGCGCCTTTATCCGCGCAAGCCGGAGAAGCGGGCCGTGGTCGAGCGCATGGAAGCGCTCTGCGACGGCATCTGCGATGCCGTGGTGCTGGTCGTCTATGAGAAACGCTATCGCACGCCCGAAACCTGGCACCAGCCCTGGGTCGACCGCCAGTGGGACAGGATCCGCCGCGGCCTCGACTATCTCGACGAGAACCCGCCGGAGTTCAGGAAGAAGCTGAATGCGGGCCATTTCGCCCTTGGCGGGCTTCTCGGCTATCTGATGCTCAGATTTCCGGGGGAGTGGGAAGAACACCGGGTCCGGCTCGCCCGCTGGCCATCGGCTTTCGAGGAAGCATTTCCGGCATTCAGAACGCTGAAGTCACACGCCTGAGCCATCTGGTGCCGGCCGAACGCGAAAACCCGCCACAGGGGCGGGTTTTCAAAGTCACTGCGGGGTTCCGGCGATCAGAAGTGTACGCCGAGACCGACTTTGACGGTATTTTCCTGGAAGCCACGCTCATAGGTGTTGCCGTTGAGCTTGAAGTCCTGCTTGCCGTAGTCGGTGTAGCGGTATTCCACGCGCGCCGAGATATTCTCGGTGACCATGGCTTCCACACCGGCGCCGACGGTCCAGCCCCAGCCCATCTGCGTGTCCTTGTCGCCGGCCTGCTTGGCGACCAGCTTGGACCCGGCGAGACCGGCCGTGCCGTAAAGCAGAACGGGATCCATGGCGTAGCCGACGCGACCGCGCAGCGAGCCGTTGAAGCCCTGCTCCATCTTCAGGCCGGGATTGATATTCTGGCTCTGGTTGGACGTGGCGAGATCGCCTTCCACGCCGTAGACGATCGAGCCCGACTGCATGTTGTAGCCGCCAAACAGCGTGCCGCCCCAGCCGTCTGCCTTGAAGTCGCCCTCATCGAACGTGCCCCAGTCCCAGTTGGCCGCGCCGCCGAGGTAGAAGCCGCTCCAGTTGGAGATCGGCGCCGGAGCCGCATAGGTGGCCGGGCTCGGTTCATAAGGCTGGGAAACGATGGCATCGGCGGCCTGAGCCGCGCCGGCGCCCATCAATACCGCGGTTGCGGCAGCAAGTGTCTTGTTCATGGTCCGCATCTTGTCTCTCCTTCAGTCGATACCGGCTGCCGGATGCCCCGCGAGGAGCGATCGCCGCGCCGTATGCGCTTAAAAGATGAATTAGAACGAGGAACACACCTTTTCAATACTCAAAAAATACATGTATTTTCCTTGGTTAACGATATATTTACGCCCCAGTAAGGCATTTATATTTAGGTTAATATTCAATTTAATCGGAATTTATATGTATTTAAACTATAGAGGGTTCACCAAGAACGTCGCCAGGAGGGAGCAGAACTGCCAATTTCCATTTGGCGGTTCTGCCTGTCGGGCGATATAAGCTTGCCGCCGGAACGAGGGGACATCACGATGCAGCAGAAGACGCCGACAGAAACCGCGCTCGTAACGGGCGGTGCGAAAAGACTTGGCCGCGCGATCGTCGAGGACCTGGCCAATTGCGGCATCAATGTGGCAATCCATGCCCACACCTCCCTTCCCGAGGCCCGCGAACTGGCGCATTCGCTCAGCCGGGCAGGCGTTCGGGTCGAAGCTTTCGGCGCCGATCTTCTCGATTCGAACGCGACCGGCAGGCTTTTCGGCGCGGTCAATGCCGCGATGGGGCCGGTTTCCCTGCTCGTCAACAATGCCTCGCTGTTTCGCGCCGACAGCGCCGCACACTTCGACGAGGCGCAGTTCGACCAGCATTTTGCCATCCACGTAAAGGCGCCGCTCATACTGGCGGAGCATTTCGTCCGGCAATTGCCCGAGGGAGAGAACGGGCTGATCGTCAACATGATCGACCAGCGGGTCTGGGCGCCGGTTCCGAACTTCCTCACCTACGGGCTGTCCAAGAGCGCCCTGTGGGCGGCGACGCAGATGCTGGCGCAGGCGCTTGCGCCGCGCATCCGCGTGAACGCCATCGGCCCGGGGCCGACGCTGAAAAACAGCCGGCAGAGCGATGAGGATTTTGAAAGCCAGGTCGCGGCCCTTATCTTAGGGAAAGGGCCGGAGCTTGGCGAATTCGGAAGGACGATTCGCTATCTCCTCGAAACGCCCTCGATCACGGGTCAGATGATTGCGCTCGATGGCGGGCAGCACCTGGCCTGGGAAACGCCGGACGTAGCAGGGATCAACGAATGACGCGACAGACGCCGCCCGATGGCGGCATAATCTACGACGAAGACGACAGCGATCTGCCGGACGTGGCCGAGACGGGCGCTTCGCTGGAAGCGAGCGAGATCGTCTGGAACGACGCCGCGCGCGAAAAGCATGCGCTGAAGGGTGCCGCCCTGATCGGCGAGTTCGTCAAGCATCTGCCCAACAGCCCCGGCGTCTACCGCATGTTCAACGCCAAGGGCGATGTGCTCTATGTCGGCAAGGCGCGCTCGCTGAAAAAGCGCGTCACCAATTACGCCCAGGGGCGCGGACACTCGAACCGCATCACCCGGATGATCACCCAGACGGCGCATATGGAATTCGTCACCACCCGGACGGAGACCGAGGCGCTGCTTTTGGAAGCGAACCTGATAAAGCGGCTGAGGCCGCGCTTCAACGTGCTGCTGCGCGACGACAAGTCCTTTCCCTATATCCTGATCACCGGCGACCACGAGGCCCCGGCGCTGTTCAAGCATCGCGGCGCGCGCGCCCGCAAGGGCGACTATTTCGGGCCCTTCGCCTCCGCCGGCGCGGTCGGTCGCACGATCAACGCCATGCAGCGGGCCTTCCTGATCCGCTCCTGCACCGACAGCGTCTATGAGAGCCGGACCCGGCCCTGCCTGCTCTACCAGATCAAGCGCTGCGCCGGTCCCTGCACCGGCGAGATATCCACCGAGGACTATGCCGCGCTGGTCAACGAGGCGAAGGCCTTTCTTTCGGGCAAGAGCAAGCAGGTCCACGCCGAACTCGCCGACGCCATGAACCAGGCCTCCGAAGAGCTCGATTTCGAGCGCGCCGCGATCTATCGCGACCGGCTCTCGGCGCTTTCCCATGTGCTCGGCCATCAGGGCGTCAATCCGGCAGGCATTGAAGAGGCCGATGTCTTCGCCATTCATAACGAAGGCGGGCTCTGCTGCATTCAGGTGTTCTTTTACCGGACCGGCCAGAACTGGGGCAACCGCGCCTATTTCCCCAAGACCGATCCCTCGCTTCCCGCCGCAGAAATCCTCAATGCCTTTCTGGCGCAATTCTACGACGACAAGCCGATCCCGCGCGACATCTTCCTGTCGGAGGAGATCGAGGAACGGGCGCTGCTCGAACTGGCGCTTTCCGAGCGCGCCGGCCGCAAGGTGAATATCGCCGTGCCCAAGCGCGGCGAAAAGCGCGAGACGGTCGACCATGTTACTGCCAATGCGCGCGAGGCGCATGGCCGCAAGCTTTCCGAGACCGCCACCCAGTCCCGCCTGTTGCAGGGCTTTGCCGAAACCTTCGGCCTCGCCTCGCCGCCGCGCCGGATCGAGGTCTATGACAACTCCCACATCATGGGCACAAATGCGGTCGGCGGCATGATCGTCGCCGGACCGGAAGGCTTCGTGAAGGCGCAGTACCGCAAGTTCAACATCAAATCGACGGAGATCACCCCGGGCGACGATTTCGGCATGATGCGCGAGGTGATGACCCGCCGTTTCTCACGCCTCATCAAGGAACACGGCATTCCCGACCGCAGCCAGCCTGTCGAAACCGACGAGGATGCCCCCTTCCCGGCCTGGCCGGATGTCATCCTCATCGATGGCGGCCAGGGACAGATGTCGGCAGTGCGCGCCATTCTGGAAGAGCTCGGCGTCAATGAGGCGGTGACCGCGATCGGCGTGGCCAAGGGCGCGGATCGCGAGGCCGGGCGCGAGCGCTTCTTCATGGAGGGCAAGCCCGATTTCTCGCTGCCGCCGCGCGACCCGGTGCTCTATTTCATCCAGCGCCTGCGCGACGAGGCGCATCGTTTCGCCATCGGCTCGCATCGCGCCCGGCGCAAGAAGGAAATGGTGAAGAACCCGCTCGACGAGATCGCCGGCATCGGCCCGTCTCGCAAGCGGGCGCTGCTCCAGCATTTCGGCTCGGCCAAGGCCGTCTCGCGCGCGGGGCTGACCGATCTCAGCGGCGTCGAGGGCATTTCGGAAGCGATGGCCCGACAGATCTACGATCACTTCCATGACGGAGGCGGCAAATAGGTGACGCCTCGCCGGGCAAAGGCGATATGACACATGATTAATCCGGGCCGGCATTGACCTTGACCATGCAATAGAAGCAATTTGCGCCTACATAGAGCGGACTGCCGGCACGGGCAGGCCGAGTACACGGAATGAAGCCATGGCATCAAAAGCGTATAACATCCCCAACCTCCTGACCTATGGCCGCATTCTCGCAGTGCCCCTGATCGTCCTGTGCTTCTTTCTGGAGGGCAAGCTCTCCAGTTCGGATCCGGCCCGCTGGGCCGCGCTGACAATCTTCGCCATTGCCTCGATCACCGATTTCTTCGACGGCTATCTGGCGCGGGCCTGGAACCAGCAGTCCAATATCGGGCGCATGCTGGACCCGATCGCCGACAAGCTTCTGGTCGCTACCTGCCTGCTCCTGCTCGCCGCCGATGTCGAGCGGACGATAGCCGGATGGTCGCTCTGGGCGGCGATCATCATCTTGTGCCGCGAGGTGCTGGTCTCCGGCCTCAGGGAATATCTGGCTGGCCTCAAGGTTTCGGTGCCGGTGACGCGGATCGCCAAATGGAAGACGACCTTCCAGATGATCGCGATCGGGCTTCTGCTTGCCGGCCCTGCCGGTGACACGATCTTCCCCTACACCACCAATCTCGGCATCGTGCTGTTGTGGATCGCGGCGATTCTGACGATGTACACCGGCTACGACTATTTCCGGGCCGGGCTGAAACATGTTGTAGAGGCTGAAAAATGACAAGACTCATCTATTTCGCCTGGGTGCGCGAACGGATCGGCGTGGCCGAGGAAGAGATTTCCCTGCCGGACGCGGTCACGGACGTCGCCGGCCTGCTGACCTTTCTGAAGGGCCGCGGCGAAGGCTACGAGAGCGCTCTTGTGGAACCTGACGTTATCCGCGTGGCGCTCGACCGGGTGCATGCCGAGCATGACGCTCCGCTTGAAGGCGCCCGCGAGATCGCCCTTTTCCCGCCGATGACCGGGGGCTGAGGCCATGACAGAGGCCATGGCCGTCGCCCCCGATGTCCGCATCCAGGCGGAAGACTTCGACATCGCCGCCGAGCAGGCGGCGCTCGGCAGGGGCCGCGCGGATATCGGCGCGCTCGTCAGCTTCACCGGGCTTTGCCGAGATGAGAACGGACGGCTGGACGCGCTTGAACTCGAGCATTATCCCGGCATGGCCGAAAGCGAGATCACCCGCATCGCCAAGACCGCCATCGCCCGCTTCGGACTTCTCGGCCTGACCGCGATCCACCGCTACGGCCGGATCAGCCCCGGGGAAAACATCGTGCTGGTGATTGCGGCCGCCCCCCACCGGCAGGCCGCCTTCGACGGCGCCGCCTTCGTCATGGACTTCCTGAAGACCGACGCTCCCTTCTGGAAAAAGGAGCATCTGAAGGGCGGCGGCGACAATGGCTGGGTCGAGGCGCGCGCGGCCGATCTTTCCGCCCGCGAGGACTGGCAATAAAAGAGACATGAGCCGGCCTTAAGATAGCGCTTGTCGAACGACCCGGACGGCCTATTCTTGTTTGAAATTTCAATCGATTTGGCCTTGCGGCTTCACCACTGAACGAGGACAACATGCCTTCCAGTTCCGACTCGCTTACCGTGGGCTTCATCATGTATCCGGGCCTCACGCAGCTTGACCTTTTCGGGCCCGCAGACGTCCTGAACCGGATGCCGGGCACCGAGATCAAGTTCCTGTGGAAGAACCTCGATCCCGTGATCGTTGACCGGGGCATGCGCATCCTGCCGAACACGACCTTCGGGCAATGCCAGAAGCTCGACATCATCTGCGTTCCGGGCGGGCCCGGCCAGATCGCCCTGATGGATGACGACGAAACGCTGAACTTCCTGCGCCGCATCGCGCCCGGCTGCAAGCTGGTCACATCGGTCTGCACCGGCTCTCTGGTGCTTGGAGCCGCCGGGCTTCTGAAGGGCTACAGGGCCACCTCGCACTGGTCGTCGATCGACCAACTGTCGCTGTTCGGCGCGATACCGGTGGAGGAGCGCGTCGTCATGGACCGCAACCGGATCACCGGCGCCGGCGTGACCTCGGGCATCGATTTCGCGCTGCGCGTGGTCGAGAACCTGATGGACAGGACCACGGCCCAGCAGATTCAGCTGCAGATGGAATACGACCCCGAGCCGCCCTATCGCTGCGGCACGCCGAAGACCGCGCCGCCGGAAATCCTCGACAGCGTGCGCGCGCGCCTGCACATGTTCCTCTCCAGCCGCCGTTCCGCCAGCGAGCGCGCCGCCGAGCGGCTGAACAGCAAGAAGAGCGGCTGAGCCCGTAAAAAGGGGTCGGCATGCGCCGTTCCCCGCCGCCCCGGTGAGGCCTGCCGCTACTGAAACTCGAAAATCTTGCGGAAGACGCCGGGCGCGATGGCGGACAGCGGATTGACCACCAGATCGGGGTCCGTCGTCTTGCCCGTCAGCTTGAAGGTGATGCCGAACAGGCCCTTGTCGTTGCCATTGCCGAGCAGCGGGCCGAAAATCGGAATCTCGGCGAAGATCCGGTTCAGGCCGTAGGCGGGCATGAAGGTGCCCGTCATGTCGATATTGCCGGCGGCATCGCGCACCACGCCCTTGAAGGTCGCGCCCACCTGATCACCGCGCACGAATGCGTCGGAGACCTGCAGCACGCCGTCGGAAACATCGATCACCGCCTGGGCGCGCTGAAAGCGCTGCTCGCTTTCGTTCAGCTGGTTGCGATAGGCCGCGTTCAGGCTTTTGCCGTTGGCAGCGGCCGGCGAGGACAGAAGCTGCTTCAGCTGCTGGTCGTTGATCAGACGGAATTCGGCAAGGTCGAGCATGCCGTGCCAGCCGGTCGCGGTCTCGGCCAGGTTCAGGTCGAGCGTGCCGCCGGACATTTTCTGATAGACGCCGAGGAAACGCAGCAGCGCCCCGGTTCCCGATGTGGAGAGCGAGACGGTCTTGCTGCCGCCGTCATTGCCGAGTTTCAGCGTCAACGGCTGGCCCGTGGCCGTCGTCGCCGAAAGCGTCCCGTTCGCAAGATCGCCCTTTCTGACCAGAAGATCGCCGGAGACGGACGAAAGCTGCCGGCCGCCCTCGCCGGTGACGCGGGCGAAATCGAAATGAACGCGGGCGTTGCCGTTATCGTCGGACGAGCCGCTGTCATCCCCAGCCGAACTGAGATGATCGAGAATCGGGCTCGCCATGAAGCTTCGGCCAGTCACGACGACATCGAGGCCGTTCTGTTCGCGCTGAATGGCGATGTTGACGTCGTCGCCCTCGCTCAGCGCGACATGGGTCAGCGTCGTCGACAGGAGACCGTCCTTGTCGAGGGTCACGCTGCCGTGCGCGGCGAGCCCGCTGCCGGAGAGCGTCAGGTCCTCGAGAACCGTCAGCCCGTCTTTGCTTTCGGTGTCCACCCGGAAGGAGAGCGTCGCCGGAACGCCGCTCGCCTTCTGCCAGCCCATCCACGGCAGGGAAAGCACCGTCTTGTTGAGGTCGAGCGTGATCCGGCTGCCCTCGGGCTCGTTTTCAACGGTCATCGAGATCGGACCGTCGACATAGCTGCCGAGACCGGGCGCCAGTTTCTCGCGCTCGGCGTCGTCGAGGTCGGCTGTAAGCCAGAGCACGGACTCTGCCTTGGAATCCGGTCCGAGCGGCTCGGCCCATTCGATATCCAGCGGCACGCCGTCGGCGCTACCGCTTCCCTCGAAGGCAAGCCGGTCGGGGACAATCTCCAGCAGGCCGGACAGGTCGGCGACCGCATAGCCGCTGACCGGCTTCGCCAATTTCCCTTCGCTGATATCGGCGGCAACGCTCCAGGTCGGCGGCAGCGGTCCCGGTTCGTCCAGCGGGAACCGGGCCTTGACATTGACCTCGGCGTTACCGGAGAAATCGGCGGGCGCGAAATCCATGCCCTTGAGCGCGTTGATCGGCGGCGCGGCGGCAAGTTCAACGAGATCGCCGATGCTGCCGGCGAGCCTCACGTCCACTTCTCCCGTCAGCGGCTTTGCATAGGTGTCGGCTATCGCGAAGGTGCCTTCGGCAAGCCGGATGGTCCTGCCCTTGGCGATGTTGAGCGTTCCCTCCTCGATCTCGACATCGACGCTGCCGCCGTTGATCTCCACCCGCGCATCGCTGCGGTTCACGTCGGGAAACTGATCGTTGAGCGTGATGCGGGTATCGTCGATGTCGAAGGCGATCTTGAGCTCGGTCTCGTCGAGGTTGACGGGAATGCCCTGCCCCTCGATCCGCCCGGCGGGAAGATAGACGGCGATATCGCCGTCGGTCACCACGCCGCCATGCAGGTTGCGACTGACCCATTCGCGCGGCTTGCGCGCGATCCAGAAGGGCCAGAGCTGCTTGACCGCCTCGGTGTCCATGCGCTCGATGCGCGCGCCGAAGGAAAGCTCCGGCGAGGTCGCGTTGCCGAACACGGCCTTGAAAGAGGCGGCCATGATGCCCTGCGGCGAACTGACGGCGATATTGTCGAGAAGCAGGCGCGGATTGTCCGTCTGGTATTCGCCGGTGAATTTCGCGTCAAAGATCAGCGGCGGCAGGCCGGGCTCGCGAGACTTGAAGCGGCCGCCGCGCACCAGAATGTCGAGCGCGTAGCCGGGCTGCTCCGCACCGGGCCGGAAGCGGTCTATATCCATGATGCCGGCGGTGAAGGGAAAACGGCTGCCGTCGAACTCGATCGAGGAATCCGTCAGTTCGAGCGATTGTTTCGCCGTGTCATAGGTGAGGTTGAGCCGCGCATCGGAAAAGGCGCGCGCAATCGAATCGGCAACGAAGCGCCCCTTCGCAACATCGAATTCCGCCATCACCTCCGGCAGCCCGCCGGGCGCGGCCCGCGTCAGGGCGATCGCCATGTCCGCCGTGCCCTCGACGCCCATCATCGCCTCGCCGTCATCGTTTTCCTGCAGCAGGAACGGCGTCAGCCTGACATTGCTGACCTCGGCCTGAAGACTTCTGGTGCGGCCGCGGTCCGCCATCGCCTCGAGCGTGAAACCCGTCGTCGTCCCGTCCAGCGAGACCGCGCCGTCGACCCGCAAAACGCCATCCGGCAGGAGGTTCAGGTTGACCTCGCGAATATCGACGGAAACAGTCTTGCCGGGAGAGGCGCTGCCGACGGGAAACTGGATGTCGCTGAGCTGGATCGACTGGGTCTCCGCCGCGCTCAGGATCCCGCGGGCAAGATCGGTCTGGGTGAATATCTGCTCCACCAGGATCGGAAGGCTGTCGACGCGATGGTCGGTCAGCCTGAAGGTTCCCGTCGAGGGCAAGGCGGACGAATCGATGTCGATGTTGTCCGCCTGCACCGCGTTGACCGAGATCTGCCCGCGCGCAAGGCTCATCGGGTCGACGGCGAAGCTCAGCACGCCGATCGAGGCGATCTGTTTCTCGCCGGGCCCGATCAGGTTCACGCCGCTGACATTGAGCCTGAGCGAGAGGCCGGAGCCGACGCGCAACGCCGCCGCATCGATGCGGGCGTGATAGCCGTCCGGCATGGCGGTGCGGATCTGCTCGTTGGCCTTCTCCGCAAGGAACCGGTCGAGCGAGCCGCTTTCGATGATGTAGAAGATCGCCGCGAAGAGGATGGCGAGACCGAGCACGAAAAACAGGAACAGCCGCGCGCAGGCGTGGGAGAACCGGTGGTGCGGGCGCGTGTGGACGATATGCGGATCATGCGTCTGGGCGGAGGGCAAACGATGAAGCGCGACGCGCTCGCGACGGTTGAACCGCGTGCGCTCACCGCGAATGTAGGTCTCTCTGTCGTTCCTGTCTTTCAAATCCGCCCCGACGAATACTATATTCGTGATCAAGGAGATATCCGGCGCGAATCCCCTCAGACACGGGTATGATAATCATGATGACGCGCATGGCTGGCAAGCAGACAATCAGCGCGAACAGCGTTTGCCCAAGGCCATATATCCGGAATTCGACTTGAACATGGTATGAACGAGGAGTGTTTGCCGATGAGCGACGTGAAAGAGGGCGAAAAGGCCCCTGATTTTAGCCTGCCGGTTGCCGAAGGGCGGGTTTTCTCAGCTGCCGATGCGAAGGGCAAGTGGCTGGTGCTTTATTTCTATCCGAAGGATGACACCAAGGGCTGCACGGTCGAGGCCGTCGCCTTTACCGCCCTTGCCGATGAATTCGAGAAGGCCGGAGCAATTGTCATCGGCGTTTCGCCCGACACGCTTCAAAGCCACGGCCGCTTCGCGAAGAAGCATGACCTTACCGTGCTGCTCGGCTCCGACGAGGACCACAGCGTCGCCGAGGCCTACGGCGTGTGGAAGGAGAAGAGCATGTATGGCCGCAAATTCATGGGCATCGAACGCTCCACCTTCCTGATCGGGCCGGACGGCGTTCTCAAAAAGATATGGCGCAAGGTCAAGGTCGACGGCCATGCCGAGGCCGTACTTGCCGAAGTCGGGGGCGAAGGCTGAGGCCGGCCCCGGACACTGCCCGAAAAGCGACGCGAAAAGAGCCCGCGAGCCCCCATGCTTCCGGGCTTTTCTTGACTCTCGCGCGGTTTGGTACTATCCCGCCCTCGTAAACGCGAAGGCGGCCAAGGATCCGTCTATTTGTCAACGACAACACGGAACACGTTTCCCTTTGACCTCATTTTCAGATCTTGGGCTCAGCCCCAAAGTACTTTCCGCCGTAACCGAGGCCGGTTACAGCGAACCGACGCCCATCCAGGCGGGCGCGATACCGCACGCACTGACCCGCCGCGACGTCTGCGGCATCGCCCAGACCGGCACCGGCAAGACCGCCTCTTTCGTGCTGCCCATGCTGACGCTTCTGGAGCGCGGCCGCGCCCGCGCCCGCATGCCGCGCACGCTGATCCTCGAACCGACGCGCGAACTCGCGGCCCAGGTTGCCGAAAATTTCGAGAAATACGGCAAGAAACACAAGCTCAACGTTGCGCTCCTGATCGGCGGCGTCTCCTTTGACGAACAGGACCGCAAGATCGAGCGCGGCGCCGATGTGCTGATCGCCACGCCCGGACGCCTGCTCGACCATACCGAACGCGGCAAGCTTTTGATGACCGGCGTCGAGATTTTCGTCATCGACGAGGCCGACCGCATGCTCGACATGGGCTTCATTCCCGATATCGAGCGGATCGCCAAGCTCATTCCGTTCACGCGCCAGACCCTGTTCTTCTCGGCCACCATGCCGGCCGAAATCCAGAAGCTTGCCGACCGGTTCCTTCAGAACCCGGCCCGCATCGAAGTCGCTCCGCCGTCCTCCACGGCCGCGACGGTGGAGCAGAAGCTCGTCGCCTCGAAGGCGAAGGACTACGAGAAGCGCGAGACGCTGCGCGCGATCATCGACCAGCAGGACGACCTGAAGAACGCGATCATCTTCTGCAACCGCAAGAAATCGGTCGCCGACCTGCTGCGTTCGCTGCAGCGCCACGAATATGCCTGCGGCGCGCTGCACGGCGACATGGACCAGCATTCGCGCACCACGATCCTGCAGAATTTCCGAGACGGAAAACTGCCGCTGCTGGTGGCCTCGGACGTCGCTGCCCGCGGGCTCGACATTCCCGATGTCAGCCACGTGTTCAACTATGACGTTCCGATCCATGCGGAAGACTATGTCCACCGCGTCGGCCGCACCGGACGCGCCGGCCGCAAGGGCAAGGCCTTTACCATCGCCACGGCGAAGGATGCCAAGTTCGTCGACGCGATCGAGAAGCTGATCGACCGGAAGATCGACTGGGTGGACGGCCCGCCCTCTTCTCACGCCGATGCGGAAACCGACGAAAAGCCGGCGCCGCGCGCGCGCCGCGGAGCCAGGAAGCAGGCCCCTGCAGCGGAAAGCAGGAGCGAGCCGAAGGCTGCGCCCAAATCCGAACCGAAGGCGGCGCCGCAGCAGGACAACCACGCCGCAAGGCCGGCCAATGCGGCAAATGCCAAACCCGCCGGCGGCAGGCCCGCCAATGACGACCGGAAGCGCTCACGCCGCCGCGACCGGGACGACGAGCCGACGCCCGTCGGCTTCGGTGACGACATTCCCGCATTCATGCTGATCGGCGCAAAAAACTGAGAAAGTCGGGGTGACTGATCCCAATCGCCCCGCTTTGCCGCGCGTGCCGCCTTTGGTCCGCGTGCCGCAGCCCGCATGAAATGCCTAGCGCATCGGCCCGAAAATCGGAATCGATTTTCGGGCCGATGCGTAGATTCAATAGGTCAGAGCGTCCTTTGTGCGTCCGAATGGACGCACGGCGCTCTAAGCCAAACAGGCATGCCAAACGAGAAAGAGCCGCACTTCCTGGGAGTGAAGCGCGGCTCTAATTGTGCAGGAAAACGGTTCGTTTGATAAGAATTCAGTAGGAATTGAGTGAATTCACCTTCATTCAAAAGAGATTCATCAAAGTTTCGTAATAATCTTGCAATATGCAAATATTCTTATAGCACGCTTCTTTTTTGGTCAAGCCTATTTTTTAGACAAATTCATGACGGTCACAGGGTCCGGTATGCGCGGCGGTAATACATCAGCGCCTCGTCATCTTCGCCGCACTGCGTCCTGACGACCTCGCCGATGAGGATCCAGTGGGTCGACATCTCCTTCGCCTCGACGAGGCGGCAGTCGAAACTGGCAAGCGCATCTTCCAGAACCGGCGCGCCGGAGCCGCCGAAATCCCAAGCGCCCTTTGCGAATCGCTCTTGCGCGGAAAGGCCGCCGAGCCCGGAAAAGGCATCGGCCAGCGGCTTGTGGCGGGCGCCGAGCGTGTTGACCGCGAAATTGCCGCTCTCGAGAAAGACCATATTCTTTGCGTTCAGCCGGTTGACGCAGGCAAGCACCGTGGGCGGCGCGTCGGATACCGAGCAGCAGGCCGTCGCCGTCACGCCGCGCAGCGCGCCGTCATGCGCGGTGGTCACGACCTGGACATGGCCGGCGAAGCGGGCCATCGCATCGCGATAGGCACGGGTAAAGGGCTGATCATCATGCATGGCGAGAGCGATACCGGTGGTGTGGTGAAATAGACAAAAACCGTCCCTTCATCTCTTGGTCCGGGTACTTACGGCGTTGCCCCTCACTCTGGCAAGGGGTATGACTCCGTTAACGCGCCTGAGTGAGAAACAGACCTGCCATCATGAGATCTTTTAAGGCCCGCCTTGTCCTTGCCGCGCTGATTGTCAGCGCCGCCGCGCCCGCAAATGCCCAACAGGTCGGCGTCGTGGCCCCGCTGAACGGCGACTATGCCGTGCTCGGCGCACAGATGCTCGACGGCGCCGGGCTTGCCGCGCGCAATCTGGACATCGACCTGACCGTCATCGACGAAGACTGCGAAGAAAACAACGGCGCGTCTGTCGCCGAGGCGCTCGAAGACGCGGGCGTCGGGATTGCTGTCGGCTTCTTCTGCAGCGAGACCTTGCGCACTGCCCTGCCCGTCCTCGCCGAGGCCGGCATTCCCGCCATCACCGTCTCCGTCCGGTCGCTGCCGCTGATGACCGATGCGCTCGCCAATGGCTGGCCGCTTTTCCGGCTGGCGCCGAACCGGCAGGACCAGGTGGACGCGATCGTCACGCTGATCATGACCGAATGGGTCGACCAGCCGGTCGCCCTTGTCGATGACGGCACGATCTACTACCGCGAACTCGTCAACGCCGTGCGCAACGAAATCGAGGCGCGCGGGCTGGAGCCGGTCTTCACCGACACCTTCCGTCCCGCCCAGCAGCAGCAATTGTCGCTTGTGCGCCGTCTCGACCAGGCGGGCGCCGCGCGGGTGCTGGTCGGCGGCACGCGCGGCGATGTCGCGATCATCGGCCGGGACGCGCGCGAACAGGGCGTTGCCCTCACGCTTCTCGGCGATGACGGCTTGCGCGCGATGGAAACCACGCCGCCGCTTGAGGACGGGACGCTGGCGATTGCGCTGCCCGACTACGGCGCTCTGCCGCCGGCGGCCGAGATCGCCGATGCTGCCGGCGCCGCCGATATCGTGCCGGAAGGCTATGTCGTGCCGGGCGCGGCCGCCGTTCAGGTCGCAGGCCAGGCGCTTGCCGCCGCCCGGGCAGACGGCGGCGGGATCGACGAGGCGCTTCTGAACCACACTTTCGACACAGCGATCGGCCCTGTCCGCTTCACCGCAAGGCACGAGCTGGCCGACAATCCGTTCTTTCTGCTGCGCTGGCAGAACGGCGAATTCGTTCCCGTCTTCGACAGCGCGCGTGAGTAAGACAGGCCGGCAACGCCTGAGAGCCGGCAAGACATGAGAAAATGGCCTTCGGGCCCCGCATTGAGGAACAAGCAAGTGAAACGTCCGCTCCGTATCGCGCCGTCCATCCTGTCGGCCGACTTTTCCAATCTTGGCCCGGAGGTCAAGGCCGTCGTCGATGACGGCGCCGACTGGGTCCATCTCGATATCATGGATGGCCATTTCGTGCCCAATATCACCTTCGGCCCACCGGTGGTGAAGGCGCTGCGCCCCCACACGGATGCGATCTTCGACTGCCATCTGATGATTGCGCCTGCCGATCCCTATATCGAAGCCTTCGCCAAGGCCGGTTGCGACATCATCACCGTTCACCAGGAGGCCGGCCCGCACCTGCACCGCTCGCTGCAGACCATCCGCAATCTCGGCAAGAAGGCGGGCGTGGCGCTCAATCCGGCAACGCCGGTGTCGATGATCGAACATGTGATCGACGATCTCGACCTGATCCTGATCATGACCGTCAATCCGGGCTTCGGCGGCCAGAAATTCATTCCCGCCACCTTGCGCAAGATCGAGCAGGCCAATGCGCTGATCGGCGACCGGCCGATCGATCTCGAAGTCGACGGCGGAATCGCGCCCGACACGGTCGGCGCCGTGACCAAGGCAGGCGCCAACGCGCTCGTCGCCGGTTCGGCAATCTTCGGCAAGGCGGAAAACGGCAGCTATCGCGCCCCGATCGAGGCTCTGCGCGCGGGAGAAGAATGAAGCAACGACCGGAGGCGACCAACAGGAGAAAGACATGCCCCGCTTCATGCCCCTGACCATGCTTGCCGCAGCAGCCGGGCTTTCGGCGCAGATGGCCGCCGCCGGCGACTTCGCCACCTTCACCCCGCTCGGCTTTTCGGATGATGGCGGCGTCTTCGCCTTCGAGGAATTCGGCGTCGAGGATGGCTCCGGCTTTCCCTATTCGAACATCTTCTTCATCGATACCGAACGCGATGCCTTTCTCGACGAGACCCCTTTCCGCGTGCGGCAGGAGGACGAGAACGCGACCATCAGCTCCGCGCGCGGCCTTACCGTCGGCGAGGCGCTGCCGCTGATCCAGGAATACAACCTGCTTGCCCATCCCGGCTGGCTTGCCGCCTTCAATCCGGTCACCGAAGAGGTCGCGGGCGACAGCCAGACGATCCGCTACCGTTCGCACCCGAACCTTTCGCCCGTCGGAACGCTTTCTCTGGAAACCTTCGCGCTCGATCCGATTTCGGCCTGCGCGGCGGTCACCCCGGATGCGCGGGGCTTCCGCCTTGCCTATACCGATCCGGAGGGCGAGACCCGCACGATCCACGAGGACAGCCGCATCCCCACCAGCCGGAACTGCCCGACGGATTACCGGCTCGGCGGCGTGATGACCTATGGCGGCGGCGGGGCAAATGCCGTCCATGTCGCGCTGGTCACCGTGCTCTCGCGTGGCTTCGAGGGACCGGACGGCCGCTGGATCGCCGTTCCCTTCAGGCCCTAGCCGGCATTTTGGGTCCGTTTTTGGGCGGTCGCGCCGTTTCCTTTGCGGGAAAAATGCTCTAGAGCATTTCGCATTCAGGTGAAAACACCTGACATCCGCGAAAAAGCGGCAAGACAATAAGATAGAGCGGTTCAGCATTGCCGTGAAAAGCTGGACCGCTAGAGAGCGTTTCAGGCCTGAAAATCCAGGCCGGCACGACGTGAAGAAGGATCCCCTGCCCGATGATACCGCGCTACTCCCGCCCGCAAATGACAGAGATCTGGTCGCCGGAAACCAAGTTCCGCATCTGGTTCGAGATCGAGGCCCATGCCTGCAATGCGCTGGCCGAGATCGGCGTCATCCCGAAGAGCGCAGCCGAGACGATCTGGGAAAAGGGAAGCGCGGCGACCTTTGACGTGGCGCGCATCGACGAGATCGAGGCCGTGACCAAGCATGACGTCATCGCCTTCCTCACCCATCTGGCGGAAATCGTCGGCCCGGATGCCCGCTTCGTCCATCAGGGGATGACCTCCTCGGATGTGCTCGACACCTGCTTCAACGTGCAGCTCACCCGCGCCAGCGACCTGCTGCTCGCCGATCTTGACGGCCTGCTCGCCGCGCTGAAGCGCCGCGCCTTCGAACACAAGGACACGATCACCATCGGCCGCTCGCACGGCATCCATGCCGAGCCGACAACCTTCGGCATCAAGCTTGCCCAGGCCTACGCCGAATTCGACCGCTGCCGGGCCCGCCTTGTCGCCGCGCGCGCGGAGATCGCCACCTGCGCCATTTCCGGCGCGGTCGGCACCTTCGCCAATATCGACCCGCGCGTGGAAGAACATGTGGCGGAGGCCATGGGGCTGAAGGCCGAGCCAGTCTCCACCCAGGTCATTCCGCGCGACAGGCATGCGATGTTCTTCGCCACGCTCGG
Source organism: Martelella sp. AD-3 (assembly GCF_001578105.1). Lineage (GTDB taxonomy): Bacteria > Pseudomonadota > Alphaproteobacteria > Rhizobiales > Rhizobiaceae > Martelella. The sequence goes on from NZ_CP014275.1 coordinate 2,523,281, forward strand.
CGTCATCGCGTCTTCGGTCGAGCGGCTGTCGACCGAGATCCGCCACCTGCAGCGCACGGAAGTGCTGGAGGCGGAAGAGTATTTCTCGCCTGGCCAGAAGGGCTCGTCCGCCATGCCGCACAAGCGCAATCCGGTGCTGACGGAAAACCTGACCGGCCTTGCCCGCATGGTGCGCGGCTATGCGTTGCCGGCCATGGAAAATGTCGCCCTCTGGCACGAGCGCGATATCTCCCATTCCTCCGTCGAGCGGATGATCGGACCCGACGCCACGGTGACCCTCGACTTCGCGCTGACGCGGCTGACGGGCGTCATCGACAAGCTTCTGGTCTATCCCGACCACATGATGGACAATCTCAACAAGTTCCGCGGCCTGGTGCATTCGCAGCGCGTTCTCCTGGCGCTCACCCAGGCCGGCGTCTCGCGCGAGGATGCCTATCGTCTGGTCCAGCGCAACGCCATGAAGGTGTGGGAGGAAGGCAAGGACTTCCTCGAGGAACTGCTCGCCGACAAGGAGGTCACCGCCGCGCTCTCGGAAGAGCAGATCCGCGAGAAATTCGACCTCGGCTACCACACCAAACACGCCGACACGATCTTCAACCGCGTCTTCGGCGAAAGCTGAGCGCCGCCGCTACCCGCAAAACGATCCGCAGCGTCCGGTTTCTTCCCGGAGCTGCGCCCCCGAAATGTCATGTGAAGCGCCATGAAGATTTCCGAAACCGAAATCCTGATTGTTCCCGGCTACAAGAATGCCGGCCCCGACCACTGGCAGAGCCGCTGGGAGCGCAAACTGTCCACGGCGCGGCGCGTCGAACAGGAAGCATGGTCGAAGCCGGAATGCGAGGACTGGACGGCCCGGCTTGTCGAAGAGGTCAACCGCGCGGAGCGCCCGGTGGTGCTCGTCGCCCACTCGCTCGGCATTCCGACCTCGGTTCGGGCGATCCCGGACTTTCGCAAACGCGTCGCCGGCGCGTTCTTCGTCGCGCCGCCGGAGGTGGACAATCCGTCCGTGCGGCCAAAACACATGATGACCTTCGGCCCCTACCCGCGCGAACCGCTGCCCTTTCCCGCGATCGTGATCGCCAGCCGCAACGACCCCTTCGGCCGGTTCGAGCACGCGCGCGACATTGCCGCCGCCTGGGGCGCCGATTTCTACGACATCGGCGAGGCGGGCCACGTCAACGACAAGGCGGGCTTCGGCCCCTGGCCGGAAGGCACGCTGATGTTCGGCCTCTTCGTCTCCGGCCTGCGCTGAGGCCCAGCCTCGTCTCCGCGGTGGTGCCCGGCCGTCTTTGCCACGGCCGAATATCGTTCGTCGCTAATTGATAGAATTGACATTCTGCCTTCATCCATCACACTAACGCATCGTGCTTTCCGAAAATCGGAATCGATTTTCGGAAAGCACGATGCATAGACTCAATAGGTTAGAGCGTCCTTTGAGCGTCCGAACGGACGCACGGCGCTCTAGCGTGTCCGGAATGCGTTCGTTTGCACGCCGGCGGCAGTGTCGACATCACGGAGCGCGGAGCGGGTTGTGGCGGCCCGATCCATTCGAACAACGGAACAAACCGTGCCGAATGCCCGTTCTCCCCGAAAGGATAATCGTTTGGCGAGGGAAACGAGGAGTTCATTTTTGTCAGGGGAGGCCGAACTGGCCTTCGCAGTGCTCGAGCAATCGCCCATGGCGGTCGCGGTCGTGGAACTCGATGGCCAGACAATCACCGCAACCAACGCGAACTTCGAAACGCTCGCGCCCGGAACGAAGGCGCAGGGCCGCTCCATTCTGGAGTGGATACACGCAGACGACCATCCGCTCTTGCGCAATCTTGTCGGTCCGACCTCCGGCGTTTCCGGACGGGAGCAGAAATGTGAGATGCGCATCGGCCGGCGTCCCGACGGGCCCTGGCGATGGATGCTTGTTGCAGCGACCGTCCTTCCGGAAAATGAAGCAGGCGCGCGGCGACGTGCGCTTTTCTATTTCATCGATATCCACACCCAGAAAAGCCACGAATTGCTGGAAAGCGAGCGCGCGCGGCGCTGGAACTACGCGCTCGTCAGCTCCGGCCTCGGCGTGTGGGATCACGACTACCGCAGACAGGAATACTTCTACTCCCAGACATGGCGGGCCATGCGCGGCTACGCCTCGACCGGCGCCACACCCTTCGCCAGCACAGAGCAATGGCTGCAGCTGGTTCATCCCGACGACCGCGATTTCGTCGCCCACGCCATAGAGCGCCAGAAGGCTGGCGACCTCAAATATATGAATTTCGAATATCGCGAGCGCCATTGCGACGGCCACTGGATATGGATCGAGTGCCGGGGCGATGCGGTGGAGTATTTTCCCGACAACCGGCCTTCCCGCATCATCGGAACCGATCAGGACGTGACAGACCGCAAGGATGCCGAAGCCTTGCTCGCCCATACGCGCCAGCGCCTGGAAATGGCGCTGACCACTTCGCGCATCGGCGTTTTCGAGCACGACCGTGCGACCGGCACCGTTTATGCCGACGCCCGCATCTGCGAGATCTACGGATTTGACGACCAGCCGGAGAGTTTCGACATCCAGCGCGTTTTCGACCTCGTTCACCCGGAAGACCTGAAGCGGGCGGCCGCCGGCTCCGCCGGACTGACCCCCGGCGGCGCTCCGGCTTCCTCCGAGTTCCGCATCCACCGCGAGAATGACGGGTCGCTGCGCCATATCCGCCATCTCGTGCGCCTTCACATCGGCGAAGACGGCCAGGAGACGATCGTCGGCATCAACTGGGACGTGACGGAGGAAGTGCGCCTCCGGCAGGATCTGGTGACCGCAAAGCAGCTCGCCGAGGCGCGCAATTTCGAACTCGACCGCGCCAAGTCAGACATCGAATATGCCGCGCTGCACGATTACCTGACCGCCCTGCCCAACCGGCGCTTTCTTGAGGACGAGCTGGAGCGCCGGGTGTCCATCGCCGCCGCATCCGATGTCAATGTCGGGCTGCTCCAGATCGATATCGACGACTTCAAGGGGATCAACAGCGCCTACGGCCACGGCGCCGGCGACCGCGTGCTCAGCCACTCGGCGCAGACCCTACTCGACCTGTCGAAGCACAATGACTTCGTTGCCCGCATGGGCGGCGACGAATTCGCCATGATCATCAGCTATGACGGCGGCTGCGACAGGCTTGAACAGACCGCGAAACGAATCCAGCTCGAACTCGCCAAGCCGGTCGTGCTCGATGACGGTCGCGTCCGGCTTTCCGCCAGCATCGGCATCGCCACGCTTGAGAGCGAAGGGGCCGGCGGCGCCGCCGCCATGCTCAGAGACAGCGATCACGCGCTGAAGCAGGCCAAGTCAAAGGGCGCCGGCCAGATCGCATTCTACACTCCGGGCATCCGATTCTCCGACGCGGTCGACCGCAAGCCTTCCGACCGGTTGATGCAGGCGATCGACCAGAGCGAGTTTGTGCCGTTCTACCAGCCGCAGTATGACGCCGAGACCCTTGATATCCGGGGCATCGAGACGCTCGCACGCTGGCGGCAGGCCGACGGCTCCTTCAGCGAACCGTCAAGCTTCATCCCGCTTGCCCAGTCGCTCAACATCATGAACATGATCGACGCCAGCATTCTCTCGCAGGCGCTCGAGGATCACCGCCGCTGGCGGGAAGACGGGCTCGCGCCGCCGCGCCTGTCGCTGAACCTGTCCCCGCACCGGCTCAGCGACCCGGCGCTGGTGCCCGAGTTACAGCGCACCGAGCTTCCGGCCGGCACCCTCACCTTCGAACTGCTCGAATCGATCTTCCTCGACCAGCAGGACGATGTCAGCGCCTACAATCTGAAACAGATCCGGCGGCTCGGCATCAATATCGACGTCGATGATTTCGGCACCGGCTACACGTCGATCACCGGGCTGCTCAAGGTCGCGCCGAACGGTCTGAAGATCGCCCGCGAACTGGTTATGCCGCTGCCCCGCTCATATGACCAGCGGGCCATTGTGAAGTCGATCGTCGATATCGGAAAAACATTGAATATCGAAGTGATCGCAGAAGGCGTTGAAACGCGGCAACATGCCCGGATCCTGACGGAGCTTGGCTGCGACGCGCTTCAGGGCTACTGGCTCGCCCGGCCGATGCCGGCGGACGCGATGGAAACGCTTCTGCGCCGCAAGATGGCCGAAGCTTCCGCCTGAGTCAGGCTCAGGCGAAAGGCGCGAAAGCGCCCGTCATCTCACACGAGACGGCTTTGCTCGAGAGCGGCCGCGATGAAGCTTGAGAACAGCGGATGCGGCTCCAGCGGGCGGCTCTTCAGCTCGGGGTGATACTGCACGCCGATGAACCAGGGATGATCGGCATATTCGATCGTCTCCGGCAGGATCCCGTCCGGCGACGTGCCGGAGAACACAAGGCCGCAGGCCTCGAGTTTCTCGCGATAGCCGAAATTGACCTCGTAGCGGTGACGATGCCGTTCGGAGATCTCGGTCGTGCCGTAAACCGCGGCAATCTTCGTGTCAGCGCCCAGATGCGCCTTGTAGGCGCCGAGCCGCATCGTGCCGCCGAGATCGTCGCGGTCGCTGCGCTTTTCCAGCGTATTGCCCTTGACCCATTCGGTCATCAGGCCAACGACGGGCTCGCTGGCATTGCGGTCGAACTCGGTCGACGACGCGTCCTTGATGCCGGCCAGGTTGCGCGCCGCCTCGATGACGGCCATCTGCATGCCGAAGCAGATGCCGAAATAGGGCACCTTGTGGGTGCGGGCAAAGCGGGCCGCCTGGATCTTGCCCTCCGAGCCGCGCTCGCCGAAACCGCCCGGTACGAGAATGCCATGGACCTTTTCCAGATAGGGGGAAGGATCCTCCTTCTCGAAAATCTCCGACTCGATCCATTCCAGATTGACCTTCACCCTGTTGGCGATGCCGCCATGGGTGAGCGCCTCGATCAGCGACTTGTAGGCATCCTTCAGGCCGGTATATTTGCCGACGACCGCGATCGTCACCTCGCCTTCCGGCGTGCGGATGCGCTCGCAGACATTCTTCCACGCATCCATGCGCGGCACCGGCGCCGGATCGATGCCGAAGGCGTGCAGCACTTCGTCATCAAGCCCCTCGCGATGATAGGCGAGCGGTACGTCATAGATGTTCGAGACATCGAGTGCCTGGATGACGGCGGACGAACGCACATTGCAGAACAGCGACAGCTTGCGCCGCTCGGCTTCGGGAATTTCCCGGTCGGCGCGCACCAGAAGGATATCCGGGTGGATGCCGAGCGCCTGGAGTTCCTTCACCGAATGCTGCGTCGGCTTGGTCTTCAGTTCGCCGGCGGCCGGGATATAGGGCATCAGCGTCAGGTGGACGTAGACGGCATTGCCGCGCGGCAGGTCGTTGCCGAGCTGGCGGATCGCCTCCATGAACGGCATCGCCTCGATGTCGCCCACCGTGCCGCCGATTTCGCAGAGCACGAAATCGAAGTCGTCATTGCCCTCGAGAACGAATTCCTTGATCTCGTTGGTGACATGCGGAATGACCTGGACGGTGGCGCCGAGATAGTCGCCGCGCCGTTCCTTGTCGAGAATGTTCTTGTAGATGCGGCCCGTGGTGATGTTGTCGGTCTTCGTGGCCGAGCGGCCGGTGAAGCGCTCGTAGTGACCGAGGTCGAGGTCGGTTTCAGCCCCGTCATCGGTGACGAACACCTCGCCGTGCTGGGTCGGGCTCATCGTGCCGGGATCGACGTTGAGATAAGGGTCGAGCTTGCGCAGACGGACCCGGTAACCCCGTGACTGCAACAAAGCACCCAGTGCTGCTGCGGCGATCCCTTTTCCAAGTGAGGAAACCACGCCGCCGGTGATGAAGATATATCGCGCCATGGGCTTATTCCGATACCGTTTCCTGGCCGATTCTGCCAGAGGCTTTCCATAAAAAAGCGCCGGCAGCCGGTTCATTGCCACAAGAATGCCCCTCCGTGCGCTCAGCGTCTGCCGCGGCGCAAGGTTGGGCCCAAAGAAAATCCGGCGGACGATTGTCTTCCGCCGGATATGTTTTTCAGATTTTCGGCGATCAGTCGCCGGTGGGAACGCCCGTCGCGTTCGAGTCCGCCGCCGGTGTCGAAACCGCGGGCTGCTGGCCATCGCTGGCCGGAGCCGCGCTGTCGCCCGTGGTCGGCACGGCCGAACCGCCGGCATCGCCCGCTGCGGGTGTCTCGGTGGTGATCGAGCCGCCAAGCTGGTTCAGAATGCCCTGTCCGTCGCTCTCGGCATTCTGTTCGATCCGGTCGAGAATGTCCGACGGATTGCCCTGGTAGCGGGCCAGGATGCCCAGGCCGAGCGATGTGATGAAGAACAGCGTTGCGAGGATGGCGGTCGTGCGGGTCAGCGCATTCGCCGTTCCGCGCGCCGTCATGAAGCCGGATCCGCCGCCGATGCCGAGCCCGCCGCCTTCCGACCTCTGAATGAGGATCACACCGGCAAGCGCAACGACGATTATCAGGTGAATTACGATCAGTACCGTCTGCATGAATGTCCAATCCGGCCCCGCCCGCGAGGTGCAAACGGGGCAATCCAAGAATATCTGGCGTTTCTCTACATGAGGCGCGCTGTCAATCCAACCCCTTTTTCATGCCTGCCCGGCAAAGCCGCGACGGCCCGATTGCGGCTTCGCCCCTGGCAGGCTCGCCGCAAGCCATGCCGGACCCCGTCCGCCGCCCTGCCGCGCCGCGCCCCCCAGGCGCGCGAACATCTCCCGAAAATCCGGATCGAGAACCACTATTCTGTTTTTATTCCAGCATGTTGGAAGGATAGGCGAAACCGGCGCTGAAAGAACGGTTTTACAGAATATCCTCATAGGCATGGTAGATCGAGAGGAAGTCCGCGGCCTTCAGGCTTGCCCCGCCGATCAGGGCGCCGTTCACATGCGGCACGCTCATCAGCTCCTTGGCATTGCCGGGCTTCACCGACCCGCCATAGAGCAGGCGGAAGCGCTCGCCCGCCTCGCCGAAGCGTTCGATGAGATCGCGCCGCATGGCCGCGTGCACGTCCGCCACCTGCTCTGGACCGGGCGTCTGGCCCGTGCCGATCGCCCAGACGGGCTCATAGGCGATGATCGTGTTGTCGCCCGTGGCATCGTCCGGCATGCTTTCGAAGAGCTGGCGGTGCAGCACGTCCATGGTGCGCCCGGCCGCGTGCTCCGACCGCGTCTCGCCAATGCAGACGATCGCCGTCAGTCCCTGGTCATAGGCGGCCCGTGCCTTGGTCGAGACGACCTTGTTGTTTTCCCTGTGCTCCTTGCGCCGCTCGGAATGGCCGACAATGACGTGGGTGGCGAAACAGTCGCGGATCATCTCCGCCGAGATGTCGCCCGTATGCGCGCCGGTGCGCGCCTTCTGGTGGCAATCCTGCGCGCCGATCAGGAGCCTGGTGTCCACCGTCAGCGTGGTTGCCACATAGAGCAGCGTCGAAGGCGGGCAGATCAGCGCATCCACTTTCCGCGACAGGGGACCGCTGACGCCGTGGGCGATCGCCCTGATCTGGTCAAGCGATGCCCGGGTGCCGTTCATCTTCCAGTTCCCGGCGACCAGCGGTCGGATCTCGGATGTCATCTGTCTTTTTCTCCCAATCTGTCTTGCGTCGGCCAACGAGGCTCATCGCCCCTTCTTCCCCTATTCGAAGCCGGGGCGCAAATGCCGCGATGCCGGCTCTCCTCATGCGCCGGCCTGAACATCGCCGTCTTGTCCCAGAACAAACCGCTGGAACAGGGCCGAGAAACTTGTGGCTGCAACCGCCGCCTAATCGGTTTGACGCGCGCTTAAATCGAATCGTCCCGCACGAACCGCCCCTTGGCCGCAGCCTCTTGCCATGCCGCCGCGCCTTCATCCACAGCCAACCTGCGACAATTTGGCACAGCATCGCCTAACGGCCCATTCTTTGCCAGAATAGAGCACTGATTCGCCTATAAGGCGCATGCAAACCAACCTCAACATTCTGCCGGACCTTATGGATAACAGCAAAGACCTCTTCGCCGATCTTTCGGGCAACAGCAAGAAGCCAGCCGATGACGAGGCGGCGCCGCGCCCCGCCCTGAAGGCAGCCGGAAAGCCGGCCGCAGGCATCAAGGCGGCCGACGGAGACTACGGCGCGTCCTCGATCCGCGTACTGGAAGGACTGGAGCCCGTGCGTATGCGGCCGGGCATGTATATCGGCGGAACCGACGACAAGGCGCTGCACCATCTCTTCGCCGAAGTCATCGACAACTCGATGGACGAGGCCGTTGCAGGCCATGCGGATTTCATCGAGGTGCATCTCGACGCCGAAGGCGTGCTGACGGTCACGGATAATGGCCGGGGCATACCGGTGGAAAACCATCCCCAGGCGCCGGGCAAGTCGACGCTCGAAGTGATCATGACCAAGCTTCATGCCGGCGGCAAGTTCGACGGCAAGGCCTACGAGACTTCCGGCGGCCTGCACGGCGTCGGCGTTTCCGTGGTCAACGCGCTGTCCGACATGCTGGAGGTGGAAGTCGCCCGCGAGCGCCGTCTCTACCGGCTCACCTTCTCGCGCGGCGTGGCGCAGGGGGAATTGCAGGACCTCGGGCCGATCCAGAACCGGCGCGGCACCCGCGTGCGCTTTCACCCGGATGCGGAAATCTTCGGACCGCGCGCAAAATTCGATCCGGCCCGCGTCATGCGCATGGCCCGCTCCAAGGCCTACCTCTTCGGCGGCGTGGAAATCCGCTGGTCCTGCGACCCGTCGCTGGTGGAAGGCAACGAGGACGTGCCGGACAAGGCCGTGTTCCATTTCCCCGGCGGGCTGAAGGATTATCTCGCGGCAACCATCGGCAAGGATTTTACCGTCACGCGTGAAATCTTCGCCGGCAAGACGGAAAAGACCGGCGGCCACGGCGCTGTCGAATGGGCCGTCTCCTGGTATGGCGGCGACCCGGACGTCCACTCCTACTGCAACACCGTGCCGACGCCGGAGGGCGGCGCGCACGAGGCGGGCCTGCGCCAGGCGCTGATGCGCGGGCTCAAGAACTACGCCGAGATGATCGGCAACAAGCGCGGCGCGCAGATCACCACCGACGACGTGATGATCTCGGCGATCGGCATGCTCTCGGTCTTCATCCGCGAGCCGGAATTCGTCGGCCAGACCAAGGACAGGCTGGCGACCGTGGAGGCCCAGCGCATCGTCGAAAACGCGCTGCGCGACCCCTTCGACCTCTACCTTTCCGCCAACCCGATGGAAGCCGAGAAACTGCTCGACTGGGTGATCGAGCGCTCCGAGGAGCGGTTGCGCCGGCGCAAGGAACGCGAGGTCAACCGCAAGTCCGCCGTCAAGAAACTGCGGCTTCCCGGCAAGCTCGCCGACTGTTCGCAGAACACCGCGGCAGGCGCGGAACTGTTTCTCGTGGAAGGCGATTCGGCCGGCGGCTCGGCCAAGCAGGCGCGCAACCGCACCAACCAGGCGATCCTGCCGCTCAGGGGCAAGATCCTGAACGTGGCGAGCGCCGGCCGCGACAAGTTCACCTCCAACCAGTTGCTGGCCGACCTGATCCAGGCGCTCGGCTGCGGCACGCGGACGAAGTACCGCGAAGAGGACCTGCGCTACGAGCGGATCATCATCATGACCGATGCCGACGTCGACGGCGCCCACATCGCCTCGCTGCTGATCACGTTTTTCTACAAGGAAATGCCGGAGCTGATCCGCCAGGGCCACCTTTATCTGGCCGTGCCGCCGCTCTACAAGATCACACAGGGCGGCAAGACGGCCTATGCCCGCGACGACGCCCACCGCGCCGAGCTGATGGAAAACTTCTTCACCGGGCGCGGCAAGGTCGAGATCAGCCGCTTCAAGGGGCTTGGCGAAATGCTGCCCGCCCAGCTGAAGGAAACCACGATGGACCCGAAGAAGCGCATGCTGCTCAGGGTCGATATCGACGCGGTGGATTTCGAGGGCACCAAGGCCGCCGTCGACGACCTGATGGGCACCAAGGCCGACGCCCGTTTCCGCTTCATCCAGGAAAACGCCGCCTTCGCGGAGAACCTCGATATTTAGCGCGTTTCCAGAAAAAGCGGAGCCGATCGCAGGCGCCCCGAGGCGGTCGCCCGGCCCTGGCGCTCGGCCGCTGGCCGTTCGCCCCAAGCCTCGCCCACCCGAGACAAGATGGCCGCAACTCCGGGTTCCGCCTGCCTGCGGCCAGCCGCTGCTTCTCGCTCCTTGCTTCATCGCGAGTGACGAGATCGGATCGATCCCGGAAAATCTTCCTTGGAATAATTTTTCATATAATTTTCAGAAACTTATATAGTTAACTTCACATAAATAACGCTGAAGTTCATGCAGAGGATTAACGCTGATCATCCGGCGTTTCCGCCTTTGCTTGCCTGCCCCTGCCGGTCTAATTATAGTCCGGTCACGCGTCCTCAAGCGGAAAAGAGCCATGGTCCAACGTCGAAATCTCCTGCTTGCGGCAGGCGCCGGCCTGATCTCCGGAACGGCCCGCGCGCAAACGCCACTTTCCAGGGAGCCAGCCATGGCCAACGCCTTCGTCGATCAGCCGGATAAGAAGGAAGGGCTTGCGCTCGCCCTTGGCGGCGGCGCGGCCAAGGCCTTTGCCCATATCCCCTATCTGGAAAGCCTGGATACGCTCGGCATTCGCCCGAAAGAAGTCGCGGGAACGTCCATGGGCTCGATCCTCGGCGCTCTCTATTGCGACGGCATGAGCGGCCGCGAGATTCGCGACTATGTCGTCGACCTGTTCACGCGCCGCCAGTCCCTTCTGAAGAAGCTCCTGATCGATACCGGCGACACCTGGGGGTCTCTGATCAACATCTTCCGGCCCGCAGTCGTGGAGCCCGAAGTGCTGTTTGCGGCACTGTTTCCCGAGGGCATGGCCCGGGATTTTGCCGAGCTCGAAATACCGCTGACCATCGTCGCAACCGATTTCTATCGCCAGAACGAATATGTGATGCGCGAGGGGCCGCTTCTCTCGGCAATTGCCGCCTCCTCCTGCCTGCCCGTGCTGCTGACGCCCGTCCGCCGCGACGGGCGCGTGCTGATCGACGGCGGCTTCGTCAATCCGACGCCCTTCGATCTCCTGGACAAGGCCCGCTATGTCACCGTCGCGATCGATGTGACCGGCACCGATATCGAGGACACCGGCGAAATTCCGGGCTCGTTCGAAACCTGGGCCGGCTCCTTCAGCATCACCCAGCGCTCGATCGTCGCCGAGAAGGTCAAATGCGCGCGCCCCGATATCTTCATCGAACCGGCGGTCGGCGGCTTCAATCCGATGGATTTCTTCGAGGTCGAGGACATTCTCGCCGCCGCCGGTTCCGATCAGGACGCCTTCAAACGCAGAATTGAAAAAATATTCAATTAAACAAACAATTAGAGCCAAGAACAGAGAGACGGGTTGAACGAGATGGAACAGGATGATCGCCAAGGCCGGCGCTGGTATAGCGTCAGCATCTTCGCCCTTTCGCTGGGGCTGGTGTTTTTCGCCGCCTCGCTGACACCGTCGCTCATTCCGCGCGGCTGGCCGCTGCAGGGCGTGCTGGCCGGCCTGGTTATGGCGCTTGGCTACATGATCGGCCGGTTTCTGCTGGCGCTCTGGCGCGCGCTGCAGATCCCCGAGCCGCGCGGCACCTGGCGGCTCGTCGGCCGCGCCATTGTTCTTGCGGCCTCGCTTGCCCTGCTCGTCTTCTGCCTGTCGATGTGGACCGAATGGCAGAATTCCGTGCGCTCGCGCGTCAGCATGGAACTGCTGGAAGGCGGCGCGGTGCTGGCCATTCTCGTCATCGGACTTGTGACCTTTGCCGTCCTATTCGTGATCGGCGCGCTGTTCCAGTCCGCATTCGACGCGCTTCGGCGTCGGCTCTACCGGATAATCCCGCCGCGCGCGGCCAATCTGCTCGGTCTGGTGATCGTGCTGCTCGTCATCTTCGTCGCCTCGCGCGACTGGGTCCTGCCGTCGGCCATCGAGTTTCTCGACGAGACCTATGAGACGGCGCAGGACCTGTTCGAAACCGCGCCGCCCGCGCCGACGGACGCCTTCATTCCCGGCAGCCGCGAATCGCTCGTCAGCTGGGAGGCGATGGGGCAGCCCGGGCGCAACTTCGTCACCGGCGCGCCCTCGGCGGCGGACATCGAGGCCTTCAGCGGCGTTCCCGCCGAACGCCCGATCCGCGTCTATGTCGGCCGTTCGCAGGACGAAGACCCGAAGGAACGAGCCGAAATCGCGCTGCAGGAACTGATCCGGCTCGGCGCCTTCGACCGCAAGATCCTGCTGATCGCCAGTCCCACCGGCACCGGCTGGCTCGACCCCGGCGCCCATGACACGCTGGAATTCATGCAGAATGGCGATGTTGCGACGGTCGCGGTGCAGTATTCCTTCCTGCAGTCGCCGCTGGCGCTGATCTTCGAGACCGACACCGGTCTCGCGCAGGCAAGCGCGACCATGGAGACGGTCTACCGTTACTGGCTTACCCTGCCGGAGGACAGCCGCCCGGAACTCTACATGCACGGCATCAGCCTCGGCGCATGGTCGTCCATGCATTCCTTCAACGTGTTCCAGATGATGGACCAGCCGGTGGCGGGCGCTGTCTGGGCCGGCCCGCCCTTCCCGTCCTATCTCTGGCGCCAGACGGTTTCGGCGCGCAATGAGGGCACGCCCTATGTCCTGCCGATTGTCGACGACGGTGCGGTCGTCCGCTTCTCCTCGCAGTTCCGCAAGCCTTCGCAGAGCGGCGACGCGTGGGGTCGAATCAGAATAAACTTTCTCCAATACGCTTCTGATCCCATTGTATTTTTCGAGCCAAATTCGGGCCTCCGCGAGCCGGAATGGATGAAGGAGAAACCGGCGCCCGACGTCTCGCCCTACCTGCGCTTCGTGCCGGTGGTGACCCAGTTCCAGCTTGCCCTCGACATGGCGTTGTCAAAGGCGCTTCCGGCAGGCTTCGGGCACAATTACCTCGCCCGCGATTATATCGACGCTTGGGTCGCCGTTTCCAATCCCGATGACTGGAGCCCGGTCCGCACCCAGGCGCTGAAGGACATCTGCAATCTCGGCAGGGATACCGGCTGCGCGGTGGAATAAGGCCTCGGCAGGGGCAGGCGCGGCAAAACTGCGTGTTTTCGGTCACACCTGCCCGGCCAAGCAACGTGATGGCGCAATTGTGACCGGGTGGCGCTATCAAGGTGGAACGCGCTCGGCTAAAAGCCGTTTAGGACTAGACTTTTCCAATGATCAAGAGGCTTGAATGCTCGTTGACAAGACGATGGCGCGCCGCACCTTCCTTCTCGGCGCCGTTTCGACCACCGCAATCCTCACCGGCTGCGTGAGCCAGTACCCGGCTCAGCCCATGGCCCCGGCGGAACCGCTGATCGGCGGCACGCCCTACACCGCGGCACAGCTCGACGCGATGTACGGTCCGCTGGAGGACAATGGCTACATGATCCCGGCGGTTCCGTGGCGTCAGATCGACCCGCTCTACTACCGCCAGGAAGTGCGGGATCCGACCGGCGAAGCGCCCGGCACGGTCGTCGTCGATACGCCGAACCGCTTCCTCTACCTCGTCGGCGAGAATGGCATGGCCATGCGCTACGGCGTCGGCATCGGCCGCGCCGGCTTCTCCTGGGGCGGCAACGGCGTGATCAAGTGGAAGCAGGAATGGCCGAAATGGTTCCCCCCGAAGGAGATGATCGAGCGCGACCCGAAGCTTGAGAAATACTCCAACGAGAACGGCGGCATGGAGCCGGGCCTGATGAACCCGCTCGGCGCGCGCGCGCTCTACATCTTCGAAAACGGCAAGGACACGCTCTACCGCGTCCACGGCAATCCGGACTGGACCTCGATCGGCAAGGCCGTCTCCTCCGGCTGCATCCGCATGCTGAACCAGGATGTGATCGACCTTTACAACCGTGTCAACAATCTCCCGGCGCCAATCGTCGTCTACCAGTAAGAAGCAGCGGCCGACAGCGGCCTGACTTCTTCTCGTCCGAGAAGCCTCGCGCCTCGCCTTCCGGCGCGGCGCGTGTGCCTTTCGTTCGCCCACGGTTACCGGTATGTGACCTGGTCTCATCCCTGCCCTCCCTTGCCTCGCCCATCGCGCACCCCTATTTTCCTCACGTGTTCATTCAGGACCGACGGACAGTCTTCCGGTCGGTCTGTTCTTTCGCAATTCGGCGTCGACGGCATGTCCCTCGCGCCGCGGCCAGGAGAATTCCATGAAGCTCAACGTCATCATCGGCAGCACCCGTCCGGGCCGGGTCGGCCCGTCTATTGCCAAATGGGTCGGCGATTTCGCCCGCGACCATGGCAAGTTCGAAGTCGAGGTCGTCGATCTCGACGATTTCAAGCTGCCCTTCCTTGATGAGCCGAAGCATCCGCGGCTGCAGGAATACGAGCATGAGCACACCCGCAAGTGGAGCGAGAGCGTCGCTTCCGCCGACGCCTTCATCTTCGTGACCCCGGAATATGATTTCTTCGCCCCGGCAACGCTCGTGAACGCGCTGCAGGTGGTCTACAAGGAATGGGGCTACAAGCCGGCCGGCGTCGTCAGCTATGGCGGCGTCTCCGGCGGGCTGCGCGCCGCCCAGGAGCTGCGCACGCTGATCGTCAACCTCAACGCCCACCCCCTTCCCCAGGTCGTGCCGATTCCCTTCTTCCCGAAATTCATCGGCGAGGACGGACAACTGACGCCAAATGACGAGATGAAGGCGGGCGCGACCGGCCTGCTCGACGAGCTCTACAAATGGGCCGGCCCGCTGGCCGAGATGCGCAAGTCCGCCTGATCGATGATGCCGGGCAATATCCCTGCCCGGCTTTTTCGCGCGCGGGCGACGCAAAACTGTCATATTACAAGTGGAAAGGCGCAGAACGCCATTTCCAAGCGGCCAGCATTCGGTCATCCTGATTTGCGTGGGAGACCCGGTTGGAGGCATGACGATGGACATTCGCCGCATGAAAGTCTGGCTGCTCGGCATGGCGACGGACGACCCCGTTCCCTTCGATCCGCAGGCACACCGTCCGGATTGCCTGTGTCTTTCCGCCAAGGGCGAGGAGCGGCTTGAGGAGCGCATGGCCTCGCTCAGGAGCGTGTTGCCCTCGCTGCCGATCTTCCTGATCTGCGAGCCGATATCAAAAGCCTATAATATCGACGATTTTTCGCGCGCCGCACGCGCCGCGCCCGACGGCATCATCCTGCGCGGCGTGGAAAGCGCCGCCCGCATCCAGATGGCCGAGACGCTGCTGAGGGTCGTCGAGGCGCGCGAGGAGCTGGAAGAAGGCTCGATCGCGCTGATCGCCATGATCGGCGACAATGGCGGCGGACTCCTGAATGCCCGCCATTTTCTCCACCGGCACCGCCGCCTGATCGCGCTCGGTTATGACGGCGACGCGCTGGAGCCGGCAGACGGCGAGATTGCCCGTCAGGGCGCCGTCGCAACCATGCTCGCCGCGCGCAATCTCGGCGTGCCGGCCATCGATTTTTCGGCGGCACGTTCTCCGGCAGAGGCATTCGAGACCTCGTGCCACCAGGCGGCGCGCACGGGCTTTGCCGGCAAGCTCACCGAAAATCCGGACCATATCGGCATCATCAAGAGCGCCTTCGGCGCGGCCTGACAGAGGCGCCGGAAATTCGCGCCCGCCCCCTATCGCGGCCGGACCATCTCGAACACATCGCCGCCATCGCAATAGTCGCGGTAGCCGAGACGCGCGAGCGGCCGCACCTTTGCCATATCGAGCCGCCCCTCGGGCGTCAGCGCCTCGTCCTTGATGTGGATAGCGACCACCTGGCCGAAGACCATGCGGCTCTGCGTGACCGTGCCCGCAAGCGTCGGCGGCGCCATGATTGCCGTCATCCGGCATTCCAGCACCGCATAGGCCTCGCCGACACAAGGCGCGTCGACCAGCCTGCCGGTGACGGGCGTGAGACCCGCCGCCGCGAACTCGCTTTCGCCGCGTTCCAGCGGGGCCGAGGTGACGTTCATCTGTTCGGCAAGGTCCCTGCTGGCCAGATTGACGGTGAAGACGCCGGTCTCGTCGATATTGCGCACGCTGTCCTTGACGGTATCGGACGAGAACATCACCACCGGCGGCGCGGCGGAGACGGCGTTGAAGAAGGAATAGGGCGCGAGATTGTTCTCGCCCCTGCCGCTGCGCGAGCCGATCCAGCCGATGGGACGCGGCGAGACGATCGCCTTGAACGGATCGTGCGGCAGGCCGTGCGCGTTCCTGTCGGTGGTGTAGAACATCTCAGAGATCCCCGCGCCAGGTCACGACATCGGCGAGCTCCGGCCGGACGCGCTCGAAAGGCGCCTCGCGGCGCGTGCCGATATGGACGAAGCCGGCCACGCGCTCGCCCGCTTCGACGCCGAGTGCCGAAAAGGCGCGCTCGTCGAAGGCATACCACTCGCTGAGCCAGGTGGCGCCGTAGCCGAAGGCATTGGCGGCGGCCACCAGATTGTAGCAGGCGGCGCCCGCAGACATGACCTGCTCCCATTCGGGAATTTTCGGATGGACCGCGGCGCGGCTGATGACGCCGACGACCAGCGGCGCGCGCGTCAGCCGTTCGCGTTCGAGCTTGAGGCGTTCGGACGAGGCCGTCGCATCGTCGGCGAGGGTTATCTCGGCAAGCGCCTCGCCGACCTCGGCGCGCGCCGTGCCGGCATAGACGATGAAACGCCAGGGCGCGAGCTTGCCGTGATCGGGCACCCGCGCGGCGATCGTCAGGATCTCCTCAAGCTCGGCGCGGGAGGGGCCGGGCTCTGCTAGCTGCAGCACCGGCGTGGACCGGCGGGTCTTCAGAAATTCGACGACGGCTTCATTCTTCTCGTTCAACGCAAACCTCATTCGTTCGAAAACAGCGGCCCTTGCCCTTGAAAAGGCCACGATAATCAGGCCAAAACGCATTTTACGAATTTGCAGTGAACGCTTGCGCACCGCAAGTCAACCGGCGAGAAACATGTCTCTCTTTGCTCATTACCGATCGCTCCTCCTGCGGCTTCCTGCCGCCCTCTTCTGCGTCCTGATGCTCTCCGCCCTGCCGGCCGCGGGACAGAGCGCCGGCGAAGACCCGTTCTCGCTGATGCGCGGCACGCAGGAGCCCGGCGTCAAGCGGACGGTCGCCTTCGAGGCGCGCCTGACGAAAGACGGCGCGGTGATGCGCGAGGGACTGACCTGGCGCGTGTTCAAATCGGTTCCCGACAGCAACGGCCGGCTGGAACTGGTGGCTTCCGCCGAAGGCGGCAGCAAGGCGATCGAGCTGCCCGCCGGCGAGTATTTCGTCAACTGCGCCTTCGGACGCGCTTCGACCACCCGCAAGATCTCGGTTCCGCGCACCGGCGAGGACAAGGTGGACGTCTCCCTGGTGCTCGAGGCCGGCGGCCTCGTGCTCAACGCCACGCTCGGCGATCACAGCCGCGCCGACCCCGACCTGCTCCGGTTCACCATCTACGAGGACCGGGGTGAAAAACGCGAACTCGTCATCGAAAACGTCAAGCCGGAGACAATCCTGCGGCTGCGCGCCGGAACCTACGAGGTGATCTCCTATTATGGCGATCTCAACGCCGAGGCCCACGCCCGGCTCAAGGTCAGGGCCGGCGAGATCACCGAGGCGACGCTGAAGCAGCATGCCGCCACCGTCACGCTCACGCTTGCCGCCGAAAAGGGCGGCGAGGCGCTTGCCGACACGCTCTGGACCGTGCTCGGCGCCTCCGGCGATGTGCTGACCGAAAGCCGCAGCGCCTTCCCCTCGATGATCCTGGCGGAGGGCGAATACACCGCGATCGCCCGCAACAAGGACACCGTCTACGAGAAGAATTTCACCGTTGCGCCCGGCCAGTCGACGCAGGTCGAGCTGCTGCTTGACGAGGACAAGGCCGACCTGCCGGACGAAAGCGTGGATTGAAACCGGACCGAAGCGAGACTAGCCGACCATGAAAATCTACCTGCTCAACCTCGAAGACGACCGCGATCGCCTCGCGCACGCAACCGCTGTCTTCGCCGCCAAAGGCCTCGCCTTCGAACGACTTGCGGCCGTCGATGGGCGCAAGATGACGGACGTCGAACGGTCCGAACGCCTCGCTTTTCCCGCGGCCGGAAGCTTCGACCTCAGTCCTTCGCAGGTCGGCTGCTATCTCAGCCATGTTCATGCCTGGGAACGGTTTCTGGAAACCGATGCCGCACTCGCTGCCATCTTCGAGGACGACGTGCATCTCGGGGAGGATATCGACAGGCTGTTCTATGCACCGGAGCCGTGGATACCAAATGATGCGGATATCGTGAAGCTTGAAACCTGCCTGCAGAAAGTCCCGCTGCCGGAAAAAGCCGAAAGCGCGGTTCTCGGCCGGAAGCTGGTGCGATTGACCGGGCGTCATCATGGCGCGGCGGGCTACATCGTTACCCGCAAGGGCGCCGAGAAGCTGCTGGCCAACAGCCGCAAGCTTGCCGTCGGCGTCGATGCGATGATGTTCAGCCCGCAGATCGCCGTCGAAAGCCGGCCGATTGTGTATCAGCTGGAACCGGCGATCTGCATCCAGGACGATATTGCGGAGCGCACCAATGTCGACCGAGCCGGATTTCCGTCGCATAATGTCCCGAGCGGTAGGAAGTCTTACGGCGAAA
This sequence comes from Martelella sp. AD-3, assembly GCF_001578105.1. GTDB lineage: Bacteria > Pseudomonadota > Alphaproteobacteria > Rhizobiales > Rhizobiaceae > Martelella. Next base: position 2,541,861 of record NZ_CP014275.1, read on the forward strand.
ATCAGTTGGCGCAGCTTCGGTATCGCCTTCTCGACCGGTCAAGGGCTTTCTACCTCAAGGCGCGCAACGCTCTGCGCGGCTATCGCAAACGCATCGTCGCCTTCCGCTGAGCATAGAGGCTTCGGACGCGACGACGCCGTTTTCCCTGTTCCCATCGGCCGGAGTTCCGCTATATAGCCGACGACCGGAAGCGGTCTTTCCCCTTGTCCAAGAAAGCCAGGCCTTGCTCACATTCGTCATCAACCTCGACCGGGATACCGAGCGCCTTGCCGCGATCACGTCCATCATGGCGGCGCGTGGGCTGGACTTCACCCGGCTTGCGGCAAGCGATGCCCGTCTGCTCGGCGATCACGAGGCCGCCCGGCTTTCGGCCTTTCCCGCCCCCTTCAGCCGTGAAATGACGCGCGGGGAGATCGGCTGCTACCTCAGCCACCGCCGCGCATGGGCCGCGCTTCTGGAAAGCGACGCGCCGTCAGCCACCATCTTCGAGGATGATGTCGAGATCAGCGCCGCAACCCGCGCCGTGCTTGACGGCCTCGAAAGCCGGCTCCCCGCAGGCGTCGATGTCGTGAAGTTCGAAACCAGCATGAAGCCCGCGGAACTGGCGCGGAAAACCGAACTCACGCTCGGCGACCATGCCGTCAAGCGCCTCGTCGGCTGCCATATCGGCTCCGCCGGTTATGTCATCACCCGGCAAGGCGCCGAGACGATGCTGGCCCGCAGCGAAAAGCTGTTCGTTCCGGTCGACGCGGCCCTGTTCGATCCGAGGGCCGGCATTCGCAACGATCTTTCCGTGATGCAGGTCGTGCCCGCCCTTTGCGTGCAGAACCGCTACGTGACAGGCGGGGCCGGCGCGGAAGATGTCGCCACGTCGATCGAGGAGCGGGGCACGCGAAAATCCTACGGTCGTTCGGCGCCGGAAATCGCCCTCAACCGCACAAGAGACAGGATCGCCGTGATCGCCCGCAAGGTCTCGGCCGTCATGGCCCGCCGCCGCGCCGCGATCGTCGAATACCGTCCCTGAAAGACAAAACGGCGCGGCCAGAAAACCGCGCCGTCCTTTTTTCCTTACGCCAGAGCGCGCTTGCGCTTCAGGTCCGGCGGCGTTGCCTCGTCGGTCAGCATGGCGATCGCATCGGCGAGCGCCATCGGCTGCTGGTCGCGCGAGCCGAGGCGGCGGATATTGACCGCTTCCTCTTCCGCCTCGCGCATGCCGCAGACGAGAATGACCGGCACCTTGGCCAGCGAATGTTCGCGGACCTTGTAGTTGATCTTCTCGTTGCGGAAGTCGGTCCCGACCGTAAGCCCGGCGGCGCGCAGCTTCTCGGCGACCTTGCGGCCATAGTCGTCCGCCTCGGAGGTGATGGTCGCGACCACCACCTGCTGCGGGGCGAACCACAGCGGCATATGGCCGGCATGGTTCTCGATCAGGATGCCGAGGAAACGTTCGAGCGAACCGCAGATGGCGCGGTGGATCATCACCGGCTGCTTCTTCTCCGAGGTCGAGTCGATATAAAACGCGCCGAAGCGTTCCGGCAGGTTGAAGTCCACCTGGGTGGTGCCGCACTGCCATTCGCGCCCGATCGCATCCTTCAGCGTATATTCGAACTTCGGACCGTAGAAGGCGCCCTCGCCCGGCAGGATGCCGGTCTTGATCCGCCCGCCCGACTGTTGCTCGATGGTCTTCAGCACCTCGGTCATGATCGCCTCGGCGTGATCCCAGTTCTCGTCCGAGCCGACGCGTTTTTCCGGCCGGGTGGAAAGCTTGACGACAATTTCCTTGAAGCCGAAATCCTCGTAGACCGACAGGATCAGGTCATTGATCTTCAGGCATTCCTCGGCAAGCTGTTCCTCGGTGCAAAAGACGTGGGCATCGTCCTGGGTAAAGCCGCGCACGCGCATCAGCCCGTGCATGGCGCCCGATGGCTCATAGCGATGCACGACGCCGAATTCCGCATAGCGGATCGGCAGTTCGCGGTAGGACTTCAGACCGTGCTTGAACAGCTGCACATGGCCGGGGCAGTTCATCGGCTTCAGCGCGAAGACGCGCTTGTCCTCGGCTTCCTCGTCGGCGCAGGCGACCGCGAACATGTTCTCGCGGTACCATTCCCAATGGCCGGAGGTCCGCCACAGGGCCGTATCCAGCACCTGCGGCGCGTTGACCTCCTCATACTCGCCCTCGAGACGGCGTCGCATATAGGAGGTCAACGACTGGAACATGCGCCAGCCCTTGGAATGCCAGAACACGACGCCCGGGCCTTCTTCCTGGAAATGGAACAGGTCCATCTCGCGGCCGAGCCGGCGATGGTCGCGCTTTTCCGCCTCCTCAAGGAAGGTGATATAGGCTTCGAGCTGCTGCTTCTCCGCCCAGGCCGTGCCGTAGATACGGGTCAGCATCGGGTTGTTGCTGTCACCGCGCCAATAGGCGCCGGCCACCTTCATCAGCTTGAAGGCATCGCCGATCTGGCCGGTTGACGTCATGTGCGGCCCGCGGCAGAGGTCGAACCAGTCGCCCTGGGAATAGATCTTGACGTCCTGGTCTTCGGGAATCGCGTCGACAAGCTCGACCTTGTAGACCTCGCCTTTTTCGGCGAAGACCTGCCTGGCCTTCTCGCGCGGCCAGACTTCCTTGGTGAAGGGGGCGTTGCGCTTGATGATCTCCCTCATCTTCTTCTCGATCTTCGGCAGATCGTCGGGCGTGAAGGGCGTCTCGCGGGCGAAATCGTAGTAGAAGCCGTTCTCGATCACCGGACCGATGGTCACCTGCGTTCCCGGCCACAATTCCTGCACGGCCTCGGCCATCACATGGGCGCAGTCGTGGCGGATCAGCTCGAGCGCGCGGTCATCGGCGCGGGTGACGATCTCGATGCGGCCGTCCTCGACCGGGTCGGCGAGATCGCGCAATTCGCCGTCAAGCGCAATGGCGACGGCTTTCTTGGCGAGAGATTTGGAGATTGACTCGGCAACATCCCGGCCGGTCGTGCCGGCGGCGTAGTCGCGCTTGGAGCCATCGGGGAAAATGAGGGAAATCTGATCGGACATATCTTCTCCTTAAACCAGTCCCGCCAACGAATGCGGGTGGACGAAAGGCCGTCCTGCACGGCCATTTCAACGAAGCCGCTCAATAGTAAAAAAACGGCCCTGCGTAAAGCCGCAAGGCCGTCTGGTCGTCGCCGCCGAAGGAAGATCGCTAGAATTTAACACCGAGACCTGCGGTGACGGTGTTCGAAGACGTCTCCTGATCGGCCGTGTTGCCCTTGCCGAAATAGCGGGAGAAATCGGCGCTCGGATAGCCGGTGTAGCGATATTCGAGCCGGGCGAAGATATTCTCCGTAAAGGCATAGTCGACGCCGGCGCCAACCGTGTAGCCGTAGATCACCTCATGCGGGCGCTTCGAGCCCGTGCCGAGATAGAAGTTCGCGACCGCGGCGCCTGCCGTGCCGTAGATCAGCGCGTTGCCGAGGGAGTAGCCGATGCGGCCCCTCAAGGATCCGCCCCAGTTGATGCCGTGGTTGCGCGAGACGCCGCCGGCGACATACTGGCTCATGTCAAAGGTATAGTCGCCGTCGACCTCGGCGCCGGCCACGAGATTGTTGTCGAACTGGAAATTATAGCCGGCGAAGGCGCCGACGATCGGTCCCGCAATACCGTTGGACCACGAGGAACTGCCGGACGCGCCCGAAATCGTGCCGCGGACCTGTGTCCAGTCATACCCGCCCCTGAGGCCGAGATAGGGGCCGTCCCACGGCAATTCCTCTTCCTCGACATAGACTTCCTGATAGACCGGCGCCGGCGCCGTGACCGCAAGGTCCGCCGCCAGTGACGGCCCCCCGGCCAGGACGACCAGAAAGGCCGTCGCAACTGCTCTCGTCATAACGCAATCCTCACGAATTATGCTTTATGACTGTTTAACAGCGAATGCTTAACAAATGGTCACATCACCAGGAAGAGCGCAACTTCTACTTGATGCCGCGCAGTCCGGCGGGCTCAGTCTCCGGTCCTGGACGGCTCCACCGCCATATAGTCAAGCGGGAGTTCGGTCGAAAACTTGATTTGCTCCATGGCGAAGGACGAGGAAACATCGCGGATCTCGATCTTGGCGATCAGCCGCTTGTAGAAGGCGTCATAGGCGGCGATATCCGGCACCACGACCCGCAGCAGGTAATCGACGTCGCCGCTCATGCGGTAGAACTCGAGCACTTCGGGAAAGTCGCCGATGACCTCGGAGAACCGCCTCAGCCACTCGACCGAGTGGGAGTTGGTGCGGATGGCGACGAAGACCGTGACATTGGCGTTGACCTTCTCCGGATCGAGCAGCGCCACGCGCCGCCTGATCACGCCCTCTTCCTCCATCTTCTGGATGCGGCGCCAGCAAGGCGTGGTGGAAAGCCCGACCTTCTTGCCGATATCGGCAACGGCCAGCGTCGAGTCTTCCTGAAGAAGGCGCAAAATCTTTCTATCCAGACGGTCCATTTCCGCTCTCCGTAAAAAATTTTTCCTGTTATAGCAAAAGTGGGGGCGAAAGAAAGGATGATTTTTCAGCCACCGCCGTAGAGCCGCACAGCTCTTTTCAGTTCCGGCAGCACTTCGTCCTCAAACCACGGATTCTTCTTCAGCCAGCCGGTGTTGCGCCAGCTCGGGTGCGGCAGCGGCAGGATGCGCGGCGCGCGGTTGGCAAAATAGCTCTCCCGCCAGTTTCGTACGGTCTCGGTCAACGTCTTGCGGCTGGCCTTCCCCATGTGCCACTTCTGCGCATACATGCCGATCGCCAGAACCAGTTCGATCTGCGGCATCGCCGCCATGGCCTCCTCCCGCCATTCAGGCGCGCATTCCCTGCGCGGCGGCAGGTCGCTGCCCTTTGCGTCATAGCCCGGAAAGCAGAAGCCCATCGGCAGGATGGCAAAGCGGGAGCGATCGTAGAATGCCTCGCGGCCGATCCCCATCCAGTCGCGCAGCCGGTCGCCCGAGCGATCGTTGAAGGGAATGCCGGTCTCGTGCACGCGCAGGCCCGGCGCCTGGCCGGCGATCAGGATCCGCGCGCGCGCCGACAGGACGGCAACGGGACGCGGTTCATGCGGCAGCCGGCGCTCCGCCCCGCCTTCCGGGCAGTCCCGGCAGATTCGGCAGGCCGGGATCGCGCGCGAAAGCCTTTCCGTATCGCTCATCAGGCGCTCCGGGGGCCTGCGGAAGGGTTGGCGAATGCGGCAAAGATTACGACCCGATTAAAAAACACGGCTAACAAATCCTTTACGGAAGGTATTTCTTAACAATTCGTTCGTAGGTTCATTAACAGCGACAACCACGATTAGCGATGGCGAACCTCAGCGAGGCCCACATGAAACGCGACACGACACAGCGTCATGATCCTCAGGACACAGAGACCGGGCTAGGTCCGGCCGCTTCCGGCGCGGCTTCGCAAACGCCGCCGGTCGAAGCCTTCCGTCATGCGCTTTCCGTCGTCGAAAAGGGCGTTCCCGCCATTGCGATCCTGCTGGTCATCACCGCGGTCGGCTTTCTTTATATCGGCAGGGACATGGTCTTTGCTCTCTGGGCGCTGACGGCGCTCGTCCTGCACGGCGTCGCCTTTGCCGTCATCCGCAACGCCGCGCGCGAGGGCAAGGATGCCGAAACCCTTGCCAAATGGAACAATCGCGTCATCGGCGCCTACTGGCTGGCGGGCGCGGCCTGGGCGCTGACCGCGCTTCTCGACTGCAGCGCCTGCACCGGCGCGGCCTTCCCCTTCTTCAAAGGGGCGATGGTGATCATCGCGCTCTCGCTGCTGGCGCTCGGCGCGGTCGCGCTGCCGAAGACGACCTGGCACGTTTTCATGCCCGCCGTGATGGCATTCGGCGCGATCGCCTATCTCGGGCGCGCGCCCTTCGACATCGGCCTTGCGTCGACCCTTGCCGTGGTCATGGTGTTCATCGCCTATTTCAGCCACCAGCTCGGCGCCGGCGACCAGGCCTTGCAGAGGAAGGAAAGCGAAAAGGACGCGCTGAACCGAAAGCTTGCCGAAAGCCTGAAAAAGGCCGAAGCGGCTGCACAGACGGCCGAGGACGCCAACAAGGCCAAGGCGGCCTTTCTCGCGGCGATGTCGCATGATCTGCGCACGCCGCTCAACGCCATCATCGGCTTTTCCGAAATCATGAAGGAAGAGATGATGGGACCGCTGAAAAACCCCTATTACAAGGAATATGCCTCCGACATCCACAGTTCCGGAACCCATCTTCTCGACATGATCGACAGCGTGCTCGATCTCTCCCGTCTGGAGGCCGGCGGATACCGGCTCACCGAACAGCCGGTCTATCTGGTCGATGTCATCGACGCGTCGATGGCGATGGTCGGACCCGAGGCCGCCTCGCGGGCGATCTCGATCCACTGCGACGCCGGGGGGCGGCTCGCACCGGTCATAGCCGATGGCCGCGCCGTCAAGCAGATGCTGATCAACCTGTTGTCTAACGCCATCAAGTTCTCGCCCGAGGGCTCCGACATTCTGGTCTCGGCCGGCAACACGGCCGAGGGCGGGCAGTATCTGAGCGTGCGCGATTACGGCTGCGGCATGGACGAGGAGGCGCTTGCGGCAGCTACGGATGCCTTCTCGCGCGGCCGGGCGGCGGACCATGTCGAAGGCTTCGGCCTCGGTCTCTCGATCGTCCGGCAGTTGGTCGAGGCGCACCAGGGCGCGCTCGTGCTCAAGTCCGCGCCGGGCCGGGGCACGCTTGCAAGCATCGAACTGCCCGAAGCCCGCGTGGCGGACCTGCCGGCGACGAGCCTTGCAACCGGCGACCTTGCCCTGCCGCTGTCGGCGGAGCGCTATATGCCATTCATCCCGGAGAGCATCGAGATCGAGGCCGAAGAGAGCGTCCGCACGGCGAAAGGCCGCAGCGGCCGCGACCGGCTGGCAGCCGCCCTCAGACGGCGTGCCCGCAAGGTCGCCAACGACGATGCCGGCCGCCCGTCCGACGCCGATCTCGCCCTTGAGGCCCGGCTGGAGGCGGACATCATGGAGGCGCTGGACCGCGAACGCGAAACGGAACGACTCAAGCCCGCCAATGCCGCATGAACCTGCAAAAGCACATGACCGTCATTCCCACGCTTGAAACGAACCGACTGCGTCTGCGCGCGCCGCGCTTCGCCGACTGGCCGGCCTACCTTGCCTTTCTCGCCTCGTCGCGCGCGCAATTCATGGGCGGCCCGCACACGGACGAGACAGCCTGGCCGTTTTTCTGCAACGATGTCGCGCAATGGCAGCTCTTCGGGCACGGCGCGTTGATGCTCGAAGACAAAGACAACGCCGCCGTTCTCGGCCAGGTCGCACTGTGCAAGGGTCCGCTGTTTCCCGAACTGGAGCTTGGCTGGTTTCTTTACGAGGCCGCCGAGGGCCATGGCTATGCGCTGGAGGCCGCCGCTGCCATGCTGCAATGGGGTTTTGCCGCGCGCGAGGAGCAAAGCTTCGTCAGCTATATCGATCCGGAAAACCGCCGCTCCATCAGGCTCGCCGAACGACTGGGCGCAAGCCTCGACGAAACGGCGCAGCGCCCCCATCCTGCGACGCTCGTCTATCGCCACCCCCGCCCATGACGGACGGCGCTCTAGAAGAACACGACATAGACGGCGTAGATGACATTGCAGCAGATCAGGCAGAAGGTGGCGAAGGAGCCGAGGTCCTTGGCGTGCTTGCCTTCCACCGAGCGTTCCGGCGAGACCCGGTCGATGATCTCCTCGACGGCCGTGTTCAGCGCCTCGGCGGCAAACAGTGAGAACATCAGGATCACGAAGATCATGAACTCGAGGCCGCTCGCACCGACAAGGACGAATATGGCAAGGCCGATGACGAAGCCGATCAGTTCATGACGAAAGGCTTCTTCCTTGAGCAGCCGCAGGAAGCCCTGCCAGGAATAGCCGCCGGCGGCGAACAGATGGCGAATGCCCTTTTGCTTCTCGATCGGCGGTTCGGCCATTCCGTCTCCTTCCGGCTCAAGACCAAGTCGGCGCACCCTGCCATCGGCATGTTACAGCTGCGCGACAAGCCTTTGACGACGCACGGGAATTGCCGTCACAAACAGCGCCCGGTACAAAGGTCGCATCAGCCCCGTCCGGAGACGCCGGCCTCCTCGAAGGTCGCCATGCCGGTGTGGCAGGCCGCCGCCGATTTCACCAGACTTGCGGCAAGCGCCGCGCCCGTGCCCTCGCCGAGGCGCATGCCGAGCGCAAGAAGCGGCGTCTTGCCCAGCTTCTGGATCAGCTTCAGATGCCCCGGCTCGGCCGAGACATGGGCGATCATGCAGTGATCGAGCGCCGAGGGATTGGCGGCCTTCAGCACGGCGGCGGCGGCGGTCACGGCATAGCCGTCGAGCAACACCGGCACCTTCTGCATCCGCGCGGCGATGATGGCCCCGGCGATTGCCGCGAACTCGCGTCCCCCGAGCCTGCGCAGCAGTTCCAGCGGATCGGAGAGATGGTCCTTGTGGCAGGCCACGGCCTGTTCGACGGCGGCGATCTTGCGTTCCAGCATCTCGCCTTCCGCACCGGTTCCGGGGCCGACCCATTCGGCGGCGGAACCGCCGTAAAGCCCGAGGCAGAGCGCCGCGGCAATCGCGGTGTTGCCGATGCCCATTTCGCCGAGGCAGAGCAGGTCCACCCCGCCGGCAACCGCCTCCATGCCGTAGGCCATGGTCGCCGCGCAATCGCGTTCGGAAAGGGCGGGCTCCACGGTAATATCGCCGGTCGGATAGTCGAGCGCCAGATCGAAGATCTTGAGGCTGAGGTCGACCGAGGCGCAGATCTGGTTGATCGCCGCGCCACCCTTCTCGAAATTGCCCACCATTTGCTGCGTGACGGTTGCCGGATAGGGCGTGATGCCTTTGGCCGCGATGCCGTGATTGCCGGCAAAGACGGCGACCATGGGACGGTTCACCGACGGTGCACGCCCGCTCCAGGCGGCAAGCCACATGGCGATCTCTTCCAGGCGTCCGAGCGCGCCCTCCGGCTTCGTCAGCAAAGAATTACGCTTCCGCGCCGCCGCAAGGGCTGGCGTATCGGCTCCCGGGAGAGCCTCCAGCAGAGCACGGAAATCATCGAAGGGCTGTCCGGCGGCTTCCATCTAGAGTAAGTCCTTTTTTACTATTACGAGCATAAACGGGCTATCCAAGGTTGTCTCGATCTGCCATAGTTATACACCTATCGCGCACACATTGACGAAAGTGCCACCATGACGCGACTGTCGAACCTGGCGAAAGACCTCGCCGTGGCAACCGGTTTTCTGACGAGATATCCCATTCCGGCGCAAATGCAAACCGTTCCGCCGGACGGCGCGCGCGCGGCATGGGCCTTTCCCCTTGCCGCCGTTCTCGCAGCCCTGTTGCCTGCCCTTGTTTTGCCGTCCCTGACGATGCTCGGCGCCGGGCCTTTGCTGGCGGCGCTGATCGCAATCGCGGTCAGCCTCATGGTCACCGGCGCGCTTCACGAGGACGGTCTTGCCGATTCCTTCGACGGCCTTTTCGGCGGACAGGACCGCGCGGCCGCGCTGGCGATCATGAAGGACAGCAGCACCGGAGCCTACGGTACGATCGCCCTTATCCTCTCAATCCTGTTGCAGGCCGTCGCACTTGCGGTCCTGGTTGCAGAGGGTTCGTGGAATGCAGCGCTTTTCCTCATCGCCGGAGCGGCAGGCGGGCGCGCCGCCATGGTCTGTCAATGGAGCGCCCTTCCGTCAGCGCGCACCGACGGAGCAGCGTCCGCCCTCGGTCGCCCCGGAAGACAGTCGGCGCTCTGCGCAGTTCTCGGCGGCGTCGTCATCATCGGCCTTTCGGCCCTCGCGACCGGGACGGTGTGGCCCGCGCTTGCCGCCCTTGTCTGCGGCGCGGCCGCCGCCCTCGGTTTCAGCCTGTTCGTCGCCCGCCGTCTCGGCGGCTGCACGGGCGATACGCTCGGCGCCACGGCCCGGATCAGCGAGACCGTCTTCCTCGTCGCCCTTGCCATTTGCGTCTGAAACCCGATATCCGGTCACGATGACACGGCGCGGGTTCAGTGCGCGCCTTTCGCCTGCAAAGAGGGAGTGACCGCCTTGCGCCTGTTCTGGATCCTGATCGCAATCGTCGCAGTGGGGATGATCATGCTGATGGTCACCGGCGGCGACGGCACCACGCTCGGCCTTGCCAATGACGAGTTCGCCTCCGCGCTCTGGCTTGCGCCGCTGCTGGTTCTCGTCGCCGCCGGCGTGCTGCAGGGCCAGCGCAATTTCGGCCATGTGTTCCAGTCGCTGCTGATCTGGGCCGCGATCCTGCTGGTCATTTCCGCCGCCTATATCTTCCGCCATGATTTCCGGGAGGTCGGCGCCCGCCTCTTCGGCGGCCTCGTGCCCGGCATGTCGATGACGACGACCATGGTCGACGGCCGCGAACAGGTGATTATCGGCAAGCGCCGCGACGGGCACTTCACCGCCAATGTCGAAGTCGACGGCGTCAGCGTGGCGATGCTGGTCGACACCGGCGCAAGCCGGGTGACGCTGACGACAAGGGACGCGGAGCGGATCGGCTTCGATGCCGGATCGCTCAGCTTCACGGCGATGGTCTCAACGGCAAACGGCAACGCCATGGCGGCCCCCGTCACGCTTGACGAGGTCGCGATCGGCCCGATCACGCGCCGCAACGTCCGCGCCATGGTGGCCGGGGAAGGCCTTCTGTCTCAAAGCCTGCTCGGCATGAGCTTCCTCGGCACGCTGAGTTCGGTCGACATGCGCGCCGAGGAACTGCGCCTCACCGATTGAGCGTTCAGAAGAACGAGATGAAGAAGCGGGCGGAGATCGTCAGCAGGAAAATGCCGAAACCGGCCGTCAGCACCCGGTCGGAAACCGCATGGGCGGCGCGCGCGCCGACGGGCGCGATCAGGAGCGTGATCGGAATGATCAGCGCCACCGCGATCCAGTTGACATAGCCGGTGGACAGAACCGGAAGCCCGGGATGGCCCCAGCCGCCGATGACGTTGCCGACAAAACTCGGGATCGAGATCAGCACGCCGACCCCCGCCGACGTCGCCACCGCCTGCAGCATCGACCGGTTGTAGAGCGTCATGAAGGTGTTGTTGAGCGTGCCGCCGCCGATGCCGATCAGCCCGGACAAAAGCCCGATCAGCCAGCCGCAGCCGAACAGAGCGGGGTTCTTCGGCAGGTCCTCGCCGAGCCGCCATTTCGAGGCCTTCGGATAGAGCATCTTCAGGCCGATCAGCAGCGTGATCACGGCGAAGGCCGCGCGCAGCACGTCGCCCGGCGCATAGGCGATGACCATGGCCGAGACGATGGCGCCGAAGGGCACGGCGATGATCCATTGCCTCAGCAGCTTCATGTCCACCGTGCCGCGCTTGTAATGCGACTGGAAGGAACGCAGCGAGGTCGGAATGATGATGGCAAGCGAGGTTCCGACGCAGAGCTTCATGCGCACGCCCTCGTCCACGCCGGCAAGCGCGAAGGCCTGGTAGAAGACCGGCACCAGCACGGCGCCGCCGCCAATGCCGAAGAGGCCGGCGAGGAAGCCGGCGACGCAGCCGGCCACTGCCAGCAGAACGACGAGTTGCAGGATTTCGGAAATCGGCGGCATGCGTAGTCCCCTCACGCACCTTCCAAGCGCAACAGGTCAAAGCGCAATCAGAAGGTTTTTGACTGTCGGATTATCATTGGCGATGTGTCATCAAAACGTGATCTTCTTACACTATCCCGTGGCCAGGGCAAACGGGGATGCACGGCGCAGCGTTTTTCGCGCCGGTGTCCCCCGGACTGGTTTTCATCAGCTCGCCATATTGGCCCGCGCATGTTCAGTTTTTCTGTTCAAGACAGTTTCCGATCACCAAAGCTTTTTCGCTTTTTTTCTTTGCCGGCCCTTCCTGGGCCGGCCTTTTTTTGGGCTATTCCGCAAACACGACACAAAAAAACCGGCCGTTTCGAACGACCGGTTCCTGTCACGCATATGCCCTGCGATCAGGGCTCGAGATCGACGTCGAGGATCGCCATGGAGAAATTGAAGGAGCGGTCGCCGTCCTCATCGTCGAGATAGATGACGCCGATGAATTCGTCCTCGCGGTAGACCTCGCAGGAATCGTCCTTGCGCGGACGCGCGCGCACGGCAAAGAGCGGCCCGAACATGCGCTTGAAATAGGAGTCGAGCTTTTTGATTTCGTCTGGCTTCAAGGGATGAACTCCGTCTGGTCTTCAAGTGGTGGCGCGCTTGTGACACGCAAGGGCCGAGAATGCAAATGCGCGAGCGGATGGATTTCAGGGCCGGGCTGTCAGTCTTCCGAGCCGATCAACTGATCCATCGACCGGGCGGGGTCGGAGCAACCGGCCGTGCCGATCACCTTCGCCGGAACGCCCGCAACCGTCGAATTGGCCGGAACCGGCTTCAGCACCACGGAGCCCGCGGCAATCCGCGAGCAATGGCCGACGGTGATGTTGCCGAGCACCTTGGCGCCGGCGCCGATCAGAACGCTGTCGCCGATCTTCGGGTGGCGGTCGCCGCTTTCCTTGCCCGTGCCGCCGAGCGTGACGCCCTGCAGGATCGAGACATCGTCGCCGATCGTGGCGGTCATGCCGACGACGAGACCGGTCGCATGGTCGAGGAAGATGCCCTTGCCCATTTTCGCGGCTGGATTGATGTCGGTCTGGAACACGCTGGAAGAGCGGCTCTGCAGGTAGAGCGCGAAATCCTGGCGTCCCTTCTGCCACAGCCAGTGCGCCAGCCTGTGGGTCTGGATTGCGTGAAACCCCTTGAAATAGAGCACCGGTTCCATGAAGCGGGTGCAGGCCGGGTCGCGGTCATAGACGGCCTGGATGTCGACCCGGAGGATATCGCCCCATTCCGGCCAGTCGCGCCGCATCTCGTCAAAGGTCTGGCGCAGCAGGATCGCCTGGACGTCCGGATGATCGAGCCGCTCGCAGATGCGGTAGACGACGCAATCCTCAAGCGATGTGTGGTTCAGGATCGTCGAATAGAGAAAGGCGGCAAGGATCGGGTCCTTCTCAAGCGCGTATTCCGCCTCGGCCCTGAGGCTCGCCCAGATCGGGTCGACGGCCTTCAGGCTGGTCTCGTGACCGGTCTTGTCGGGATGTGCGGCCATCGTGGCCTCCTGTGGTTCGGGCGCCGCGCGCCTGTCCTTCCAACGAAGTCGCTTCTGTTCCGGCGCAAATATAGATTCACTGCGAGCCGATTACAAATGCGCCCGCGGTCAGTTTTTCGTGTCAGCCGCCGTTCTCGCGCGCAAGGAATTCCAGAACGGCCTTCTTGAACACCTTGTCGCCGACGGCCAGCATGTGGTCGCGATTGGGAATATCGAGCGCGATCGCGTTCTGCATCTGCCCTGCCAGCGTCTGCGGCGAGCCCGCCAGATCGTCCTTCGTGCCGACGCCGATCAGCGTCGGCGCCGCGATCTTTCCGATCTCGTCCCGCGCAATGTTCTGGCGCGAGGTTTCGATGCAGGCGGCAAGGGCCAGACGGTCGCTCTTCGTCTGGTCGGCAAAGGCGCGGAACATGCGTCCCTTCTCGTCGGTGACGTCATCGAGCGAAGGCGCCCTCAGGGCCGCCGCGATCGCGTCCCAGTCGCCCACCCCGTCGCAAAGGCCGATGCCGAGGCCGCCGAAGACGAGCGAGCGCACCTTTTGCGGATGGGCGAGCGCCAGATAGGCCGAGATCCGCGCGCCCATCGAATAGCCCATCACATGGGCGCTTTCGATTTCGAGATGCTCGAGCAGCGCCGCCGCGTCTCCGGCCATCAGCGCAGGGTAATAGACCTCGGGGTCATGCGGCTTGTCGCTCTGGCCGTGGCCGCGATTGTCGATCGCGATCACCCGGTAGCCGGCATCGCCAAGCGTCTTCAGCCAGCCCGGATGCACCCAGTTGACCGCCGCCGTCGAGGCGAAGCCGTGGATCAGCAGCACCGGCGCGCCCGCGCCCTCGTCGAAAAAGGCGAGTTCGAGCCCGTCATGTTCAAACGATCTGAACTGCGGAAGGTTGAGGTTCATCGCGGCCGTCTCCGTTGTCGACTTCTGCCCGAAAGACCCCGGCAAAAGGGTGGTTCAAAACCGCCCGCCATCGCAATTCGGGTACTACACATTTGCCGCGAAGAGTTATAGTGTCCGGGCCGAAAGCTCAAGGAACCGGAGACAATTATGGCTGGCCACGCGATCGCCCATTTCAAGAATGACGAAGGACACAGGACCATCGAGATCGGCGTCAAGGAATTCATGTGCGTCGGCGCGTCCGCACCGTTCGACCATCCGCATATCTTCATCGACATGGGCGATGACGACGAGGCGGTCTGTTCCTATTGCTCGACGCTCTACAAGTTCTCGCCGGCCCTTCACGGCGAAGAGACCAACCCGCCCGGCTGCGCCTACCGCGTCGACGCCGCCTGACCTAGCCCTCGGACAGCGCCAGTCTCGTCATGGCGCGGCGACGGGTCGGGAGGAGAAGATGACGATTTCACACGCAGCCATTGTCGGCGCCGGCATTTCCGGCCTGACGGCCGCTCTGGCGCTTGCCCGGCACGGCATTTCCAGCGAGATCTTCGAGCAGGCGGATGCGCTCGCCGAAGTCGGCGCCGGCCTGCAGATCTCGCCCAATGCCTCGCGCTGCCTGGCGAAGATCGGCGTTCTCGGCCGGCTCGAGGGGCAGTGGCGGGAGCCGAAGAAAGTGGCGCTGGCCTCGGGCCTGACGCTCAGGGAGCTCGCCCACGTTCCCGTCGGCGAGGCGCGCAAGCGCTGGGGCGCCCCCTATGGCACGCTGCACCGCGCGACGCTGCAATCGGCGCTCAAACACGCCGTCGCGGATGAACCGCTCGCAACCCTCAGGCTCGGCGCCCGCATCGACAAGGCAAACAGGGCAACGCTTTCCGGCAGGACGGAAAAACCCGCCGATATCATCATCTGCGCCGACGGCGTCTGGTCGCACAGCCGGCGTCAGATCAAGGGCGCGCCGGAAGCGCGCTTTTCCGGCAATATCGCCTGGCGCTTCGTGCTCTCTTCCGAAGACGCGCCCGGCTTTCTCGAGCGCGACAGCGTGACCGCCTTCATGGGACCGATGGCCCATCTCGTCGCCTATCCGCTGCGCGATGTCGGCGGCTTCAACCTCGTCGCCATCGCCGCCGGCGCAAGCGCCGGGGAAGCCTGGCACACCGAGGTCGACAGTAGCTGGAAAACGGCGCTGGAGCGCCACTTCAAGGGCTGGAACCCGGAGCTGACCCGGCTGTTTTCCGCCGACAAGCCAACCTTCTGGCCGCTCTACGAGGCGGGCGAAGGCAACTGGCACAACGGCAGCGACACAATTGTGATCGGCGATGCCGCCCACGCGCTGATGCCATTTTCCGCGCAAGGGGCGGCAATGGCGATCGAGGATGGTTTCGAACTGGCCGCCTTCCTCGCCGGCATGGAAGCGCCCCAGGCCTTCGAGGCCTTCGTCGCCCATCGCAAGCCGCGCCTTGCGGCGCTGCGCAAGCGCACCGGCTTCAACAAGTTCGCCTATCACGCGTCAGGCCCCATTCGCATCGGCCGCGATATCGTGCTGAAGCTGCGCTCGCCCGAAGCGCTCGCGGGCGAACTCGACTGGCTCTATGGCTATCACGCCTACGGGCTCGACCGGATCTGAGACCGGTGCGCGCCGAGAGGCGCGACATTTCGTTCATCCCCGTTTCAGCCTGCTGGTCTAGACTGGATCTCATCGCCCAACGGGGAGCAGAAACATGAAACTCCGCGCCTTCATCACCTCAACCGGCCTCGCGCTCGCCGCGACGCTTTTCGCCGTTCAGGCCGAGGCCCAGTCGGTGAACGCCTATGCGACGACCAGCGTCAACCTGCGTGCCGGCCCGTCAACCTCCTATCCGGTGATCACCGTCGTGCCGGCGGGCGCGGCGATCGCCAATAATGGCTGCCTTGCCGACTACAGCTGGTGCGACGTGTCCTACGCCAATTATCGCGGATGGCTTGCCGCGCGCTACATGAAGGTGCCCTATCAGGGTCAACGCCAGGTGCTGACGCCGGGAATAGCCTTTGCCACCGGCATCGCCGTCACCGCCTTCTCCCAGTCCTACTGGAACAATTACTATCGCGGCTATCCCTGGTACGGGGCCTGGAACCGCTACCCGCCGCCGCCGCCGCCAAGGCCCTATCGGCCGCCGCCCGGCTGGCGCGCACCGCCGGGCTGGGGCGGACCGCCGCCCGGATGGCGTCCGCCGCCCGGTTATCGTCCGGGCTGGGGCGCGCCGCCGCCGCACGCAGCCCCGCCGCCCTACCGTCCGCCACCGCATGCGGCACCGCCGCCGCATCGTCCGCCGCATCGTCCGCCGCCGGGCGCCCGCCCGCCCTATTACGGCCCGGGACCCGTGCGTCCCGGCCCATCCATGCGACCAGGCGAACGACGCTTCGACCGCCGCTGAACGAACAAAAAAGCCGGCGCGCCTCCCCAGGCCCGCCGGCTTTCTCGTTGCCGCAAAAGGTCCTAGAGCGCCGTGCGTCCTTTCGGACGCACAAAGGACACTCTAACCTGTTGAATCTACGCATTGTGCTTTCCGAAAATCGATTCCGATTTTCGGGCCGATGCGCTAGGCCGCGGCCGCGGCAACCAGACCCTTTTCCAGATCCGCCTTCAGATCCTCGACATCCTCCAGCCCGATATGCAGGCGGATGACCGGGCCGTCCTCCGGCGCGGTGCAGACCGTGCGGTTGGACAGGTTGACCGGCACGGCGAGCGATTCGTAGCCGCCCCAGGAATAGCCGATCCCGAAAATGTCGAGCGCATCGAGGAAGGCGTGCTGGCGCGCCCTGAACGCGCCCTCCTCCGCCTTCAGCACGAAGGAAAACAGACCGCTGGCGCCGGTGAAATCGCGCTTCCAGATATCGTGGCCGGGAAAGGACGGCAGGGCGGGGTGAAGAACGCGGGAGACCTCCGGCCGTTCCTCCAGCCAGAGCGCCACCGCAAGCGCGCTTTTCTGGTGATGGGCCAGCCTGACGCCCATGGTGCGCAGTCCGCGCAGGATCTGGTAGCTGTCGTCGGGCGCGGCGCACATGCCGGTCCAGGTGTAATGCTCCTCCAACTGCCTGAAACAGCGCGCGTTGGCCGACGCGGTTCCCATCAGAACATCGGAATGGCCGGAGGGGTATTTTGTCGCGGCGTTGAGCGAGAGGTCGACGCCGAAATCGAGCGGTTTGAAATAGAGCGGCGTCGCCCAGGTATTGTCCATCGAGACGATCGCGCCCCTGGCATGGGCGAGTTCCGACAGCGCCCGGATATCCTGCATCTCGAACGTGTTCGAACCGGGCGCCTCGGTGTGGAAGATGCGGGTATTGGGCCTGAACATCTTCTCGACCTCAAGGCCCAGTGCGGGGTGGTAATATTCAACCTCGACCCCCATGCGGGTCAGGACGTTGTCGGCGAAGCGGCGCGCCGGATCATAGACCGAATCGACGATCAGGATGTGGTCTCCCGGCGCAAGAAAGGCAAGCCAGGGCATGGTGATGGAGGCGAGACCGGAGGGGTAAAGCAGCGTCCCGGCGGCGTTCTCGATCTCGTTCAGCGCCGCGCAGAGCGCGTCCGTCGTCGGCGTGCCATGGGTTCCGTAGGTGTATTTCTGCGAACCGCCGACAGCCGTTTTCGCATCCGGAAACAGCACCGTCGAGGCGTGCACGACCGGCGGATTGACGAAACCGTGGAACGATCCCGGATCATGGCCCGTGTGAGCGAGAATGGTGTTGTCTCCGGCCTTTTTGCCGGCGGTCTTCTTGAAAGCCATGATCATGTTCCGCTGAGTTGAGGACGGTGCAGTCGCGCGCCTGTTTTGAATCGTCGTTTCCGGCCGGTCAAGCCGCAAAGAGGAAAACCAAATTACGACTAAAGGATTAGACTAATGAAAGGAAACCCTGCCCGAATTACCAGCATAAAATTGCCCATAATTTGCCGCCTTGCCCATTTTTTGAACGAAAACGGACGTTTTTCACAAAATCAGACCATTTTTCGGAGGCGAGTATTGACCATCTGGAAAATTACGACTAAGATACTCATGCTCGCACCGAGGGGTTTGCGGGCAGTTGTCGCTGCTTGACCGTAGGCTACGGCCAAAGGGACAACTTCAAGTTTTAACGATAAACAAAGGTTGGGAAAATGAAAAAGACGATTCTGTCTGCCGCGGTCGGCGCAGTGGTCTTGGGTCTTGGCGCCCAGGGCGCCGCGGCCGCGACACTTGACGACGTGAAGTCAAAGGGAAGTCTGACTTGCGGCGTCAGCACAGGCCTGCAAGGCTTTTCCGCGCCCGACAACGAGGGGAACTGGTCCGGTCTGGACGTCGAATATTGCCGGGCCATCGCCGCCGCCATCTTCGGCGACCCGGACAAGGTGAATTTCGTGGCCCTGACGGCCACCGACCGTTTCCCGGCGCTGCAGTCCGGCGAAGTCGACGTGCTGAGCCGCAACACGACCTGGACGCTGTCGCGCGACACCTCGCTCGGCCTCGATTTCCGCACCGTCAACTATTATGACGGCCAGGGCTTCATGGTGCCGAAGGATCTCGGCGTCTCGTCGGCCAAGGAGCTTTCCGGCGCCGCCGTGTGCGTGCTGTCCGGCACCACCACCGAGCTCAACCTCGCCGACTACTTCTCGGCCAACGGCATGGACTACAACCCGGTCGTTTACGAACAGCTCGAGGACGTCAACAACGCCTTCAACCAGGGCCGTTGCGACGTTTACACCACCGGCCAGTCGGGCCTTTACGCGATCCGCCTGACGCTCACCGATCCGGACAACTACGTGATCCTGCCGGAGATCATCTCGAAAGAGCCGCTCGGGCCGGCGGTCCGCCAGGGCGATGACCAGTGGGGCGATATCGTATCGTGGGTCCACTACGCGATGCTGAACGCCGAAGAATTCGGCATCACCTCGGAAAACATCGACGAAATGGTCGAAACCTCCGACAATCCGGGGATCAAGCGCCTTCTCGGCACTGAAACCGACAGCAAGCTCGGCGCCGACCTCGGTCTCGACGAGAAGTGGGCCTACAACGTCGTCAAGCTCGTCGGCAATTACGGCGAAGTCTTCGACAAGACCGTCGGCGCGGGAAGCCCGCTGAAGATCGATCGCGGCCTGAACGCCCTGTGGACCGATGGCGGCCTGCAGTACGGCCCGCCGATCCGCTAAGGCAAGTTGTTGACAATCTGAAAACGGGCGCATGGCGGAAACCCGCCATGCGCCGACAAGAACAAGAACCCTTTCGGGCAACAACTTTCCGGTAACCGGGGAACACATGGCTGACACGACAAGCAACGCTTCCTTTGGGGAGTCGCGGGTTGCCGCACTTCTATACAATCCCGCCGTCAGAGGTTTCGTCTACCAGTTGGTGACGGTCATTCTGGTCGTCGGATTTGTCTGGTGGGTCGCAGACAACACCATCACGAACCTTCAGAACGCCGGCATCGCATCCGGTTTCAGCTTTCTCGACAGTCGCGCCGGCTTCGACATCGCGCAGACGCCGATCGCCTACAACAACGACATGACCTATGGCCGGGCGCTTGTCGTCGGCATCATCAATACGGTCATCGTCTCGGTGGCGGGCATCATCACCGCGACAATCGTCGGCTTTATCGTGGGGATCGGACGGCTTTCCTCGAACTGGCTGATCGCCAGACTGAGCGAGATCTATGTCGAGATATTCCGCAATATTCCGCCATTGCTCGTCATCTTCTTCTTCTACACCGGCGTTCTGTCATTGCTGCCTTCGGCGCGCGACTCGCTCGCCCTGCCGTTCGACATCTATCTCAACAATCGCGGTCTGGCCTTTCCCACCCCCATCTTCGGGCCCGGTTCCTGGCTGATGGCCGCCGCACTTATTGTGGCGATTGCCGCCGTCATCGGCATTGCCAGCTGGGCCAGGCGCCGCCAGATGGCCACGGGCCAGCAGTTTCCGGTTGTCAGAACCGCCATCGCCATCCTGATCCTGCTGCCGCTTGGCGCCTATTTCGCCGCCGGCATGCCCATCACCTTCGATATTCCGGTCAAGGGCCGCTTCAACCTTGCAGGCGGCGCCGTGATCGGTCCGGAATTCATGTCG
Source organism: Martelella sp. AD-3 (assembly GCF_001578105.1). GTDB lineage: Bacteria > Pseudomonadota > Alphaproteobacteria > Rhizobiales > Rhizobiaceae > Martelella. The sequence goes on from NZ_CP014275.1 coordinate 2,561,937, forward strand.
CTCTATCTGGCGCTCTCGCTCTATACCGCAGCCTTCATGGCGGAGACGATCCGCGGCGGCATTCTGGGCGTTGCCAAGGGCCAGACGGAGGCCGCATCGGCCCTCGGCCTGCATCCCCGCAAGGTCACCCGGCTCATCGTCGTGCCCCAGGCGATGCGGATCATCATTCCGCCGCTGACATCCGAATATCTGAGCCTGACCAAGAACTCGTCGCTCGCCGTCGCGATCGGCTACGCCGATATCGTCGCCGTCGGCAAAACGGTCCTCAACCAGACCGGACAGGCTGTCGAGGTCGTGACGATCTGGATGATCATCTACCTCACCCTGTCGATCCTGACATCGATCTTCATGAACTGGTTCAATGCCAAGATGGCCCTGGTGGAGAGATAAGATGGCGCAAGACGTGGCTTATGTCCGAAAGGAAATGCAGGCGCAGCAGCCTGCGCCGAAGAAAGAAGGCACCGCAATCCAGTGGCTGAGGGCCAACCTTTTCGCCACCCCCAAGGATACGGTCCTCACCATCATTGCCATTATCTTTCTGGTCTGGGCCATCCCGCCCATCGTCGACTGGCTGTTCATCAACGCCGCCTGGACCGGGACCGATCGCGCGGCCTGCGCCACCATCGCCCAGGGCGGCGTTAAGCCTGACGGATGGAGCGGGGCCTGCTGGGCCTTCATCGGCAACAAGATGGATCAGATCATATTCGGCCGGTATCCGGACCCCGAACTCTGGCGTCCGATCCTCGTCGGCGCGGTATTCACCATCCTGCTGATCCCGATGCTGATGCCGAAGGCGCCGTACAAGGCATGGAACGCGTTTCTGCTGTTCCTGGCGTTGCCCTTCGTCTCCTTCTTCATCCTTTATGGCGGCGTTTTCGGCCTTCCGGTCGTCGATACCTCGGACTGGGGCGGGCTGATGGTGACGCTGATCCTGTCTTATTTCGCGATCGCGGTATCGCTGCCGTTCGGCATCCTGCTGGCGCTCGGGCGGCGCTCGAAACTGCCGGTGGTGCGCACGCTCTCGATCATGTTCATCGAAGTGGTGCGCGGCGTGCCGCTGATCACGATCCTGTTCATGGCGAGCGTCATGCTGCCGCTGTTCCTGCCCGAGGGCATGACGATCAACAAGTTCCTGCGCGCGATCGTCGGCGTGTCGCTGTTCATCTCCGCCTATATGGCCGAGGTGATCCGAGGCGGCCTGCAGGCGATGCCCAAGGGCCAGTTCGAGGGCGCGGCATCGCTTGGCCTGGGCTATTGGCAGACAACGCGGCTGGTCATTCTGCCGCAGGCCATCAAGCTGGTCATTCCGTCGATCGTCAACCAGTTCATCTCGATCTTCAAGGACACCTCGCTTGTCTCGATCATCGGCATGTTCGATCTGCTCGGCATCATCAAGTTCAACTTCACCGACTCCACCTGGGCCTCGCCCGTTACCCCGATCACCGGCCTCTTGTTCGCCGGTCTCGTTTTCTGGGTCTTCTGCTTCGGCATGTCGCGCTATTCCAACTTCATGGAACGCCACCTGGACACCGGACACAGAAGTTAGCTTTTTGAGGACACTGACATGACGACTACAGAGACTGTAGACACATCCCATATGATCGTCTCGGAAACCGAAGTCGCGATCGACATGATCAACGTCAACAAGTGGTATGGCGATTTCCACGTCCTGCGCGACATCAACCTGAGGGTGATGAAGGGCGAGCGCATCGTCATCGCCGGGCCCTCGGGCTCCGGCAAGTCGACGATGATCCGCTGCATCAACCGGCTGGAAGAGCATCAGAAGGGCAATATCATCGTCGATGATATCGAGCTGACCGACGACCTGAAGAAGATCGACGAAATCCGTCGCGAAGTCGGCATGGTGTTCCAGCACTTCAACCTCTTCCCGCATCTGACGATCCTGGAGAACTGCACGCTGGCGCCGATCTGGGTGCGCAAGATGCCGAAGAAGGAGGCGGAGGAAATCGCGATGCACTACCTGACCCGGGTGAAAATTCCCGAGCAGGCGGACAAGTATCCGGGCCAGCTTTCCGGCGGCCAGCAGCAGCGCGTGGCGATCGCCCGATCGCTGTGCATGAGCCCGAAGATCATGCTGTTCGACGAGCCGACCTCGGCGCTCGACCCGGAAATGATCAAGGAAGTGCTCGACACCATGGTCGGTCTCGCCGAGGAAGGAATGACCATGCTGTGCGTGACCCATGAAATGGGCTTCGCCCGCCAGGTCGCCAACCGCGTGATCTTCATGGACCAGGGCCAGATCGTCGAACAGAATTCGCCGCACGAATTCTTCGACAACCCGCAGCACGAGCGCACCAAGCTGTTCCTGAGCCAGATCCTGCACTGAGGCGGGACGACAGCAGAGCGAGATGGAAAAGGCGGGCTTAGCGGCCCGCCCTTGTTTGCTGGTGACAAAGCCTGAAAAGGCAGCGGTCGTGATCTCATTCGACCGCTCCGCAAGTGTCATGCTCGGACTTGATCCGAGCATCCAGGCAATCTAACGCATTGATCTCAATAGTCTTCTTCAACCTTTTATCGGGTGGCCTGGATCCGCGGGTCAAGCCCGAGGATGACCCGGATCGGGTGGGAGGTCTGTCAGCAGTCTGAAGGCGGAATCCGCAACCCGGCTGTCTATTGCCGTCCTAGAGCGGCGTGCGTCCATTCGGACGCACAAAGGACGCTCTAACCTATTTTATCTACGCATCGTGCTTTCCGAAAATCAGACCCGATTTTCGGGCCGATGCGCTAGAGAAGCCCCAACTCGGCGAGCTCCGCCCGGAGCTCCTCCGGCATGTCCTCGCCGCCCTCGCCGAAATCGAGGTCGCGCGGGGCGTCTTCCGGCTTCAGGTAGCGCCAGCCCTGGAATGGTTTGCGCGGCACGGGCACGGTATCGACCACCTGCGGGGCAAGCACGAGGTCGCAGCGCTGGATCCCCTGCCCGTCCGTGTGGTTGGTGATGTCGAGAAGGGCCTGGCGCGCGCGGATCTGGCCGTTGATGACCCAGTAGAGCGACCCGCCGTCCAGGATTTCGTCACGCCGCTTCGGCGTCATCCGCGTCGTGTGGACGGTGTGCGGCTCCAGGCCCGCGGCGATCGCCGCCATGGACCGCTCCGACACCCAGCCGCGCAGATCGTCAATGCCGGTCGCGCCGACGCATAGTTTCAGGATATGAAGGCTCATTCCCCTTATGAAGCGCGCCGGAGGGTTATCGTCAAGGTTTTGACGGCGTGAAAAAATCAGCAATCCACCACATTGACGGCAAGCCCGCCGGTGGAGGTCTCCTTGTATTTCTCGTGCATGTCGTTGCCGGTCTGGCGCATGGTCTCGATGCAGTTGTCTAGCGGCACGAAATGGCTCCCGTCGCCCTTGAGCGCCAGCGAAGCGGCCGTCACCGCCTTCACCGCGCCCAGCGCATTGCGCTCGATACAGGGCACCTGCACGAGACCGGCGATCGGATCGCAGGTCATGCCGAGGTGGTGTTCGAGGGCGATCTCGGCGGCGTTTTCCACCTGTTCCGGCGTGCCGCCCATGACCGCGGCAAGCCCTGCCGCCGCCATGGCCGAGGCCGACCCCACTTCGCCCTGACAGCCGACCTCGGCCCCGGAAATGGACGCATTGGTTTTGATGATGCCGCCGATGGCCGCCGCCGTCAGCAGGAAGTCGCGCGTCGCCTCCTTCCCGCCCGTGTTCTGGAACTCGCGGAAATAGCGCAGCGTCGCCGGCACGACGCCGGCCGCGCCGTTGGTCGGCGCGGTGACCACGCGTCCGCCCGCCGCATTCTCCTCGTTGACGGCCATGGCGAACATGGAAAGCCAGTCATTGGCCATCAGCGGATCGAACTGGTTGGAGAGCTTCGCCTTCGACAGCTTGTCATAGAGCTGGCCGGCGCGGCGGCGCACGTTCAGCCCGCCCGGCAGCACGCCCTCGCCGCTCAATCCGCGGTCGATGCAGCTATCCATCGCATCCCACAGCGCGTCGAGACCGGCATCGAGGTCGCCCCGCGACATCCGCGCTTCCTCGTTGGCGCGCTTCATCGCGGCAATCGTCAGCCCGGAGCGTTTCGCCATCTCCAGCATTTCGGCGGCGGAGCGGAAGGGAAAGGGGATTTTCTCCTTGTCGCTCTCGCCCGCAGGAAAGTCCTTCTCATCCTTCCAGGCGGTCAGCTCCGTATCGGTCAGCACGAAGCCGCCGCCGACGGAATAATAGATCTGGCGCAAGAGGATCGCGCCGTCGGCATTGAGCGCATGGAAGGTCATGCCGTTCGCGTGGCCCGGCAACGGCTCCTTGCGGTTGAAGATCACATCTTCCTCGCAATTGAAGACGTAGGACGGGTGGCCCGGCGGATTGACGGCGCCCTTCTTCCGGATATCGGCGATGATCGCGTCCATCCGGTCCGGGTCCACCGTCTCCGGCCGTTCGCCGGCAAGGCCGAGGATGACGGCGCGATCGGTGGCGTGGCCGACGCCGGTGAAGGCGAGCGACCCATGCAGGCTGACGCGAAGATGCGAGACAACAGCGCCCGCCGGGCGCGGCCAGTCGCTGGAGGCCAGGAGAGCAAGAAAGCGGTTGGCGGCCGACATCGGCCCCATCGTGTGCGAGCTCGACGGCCCGATGCCGATCTTGAACACCTCGAAAACCGATAGAAACATTCCGGTCTCTCCATTGCCAAAAATGCTGCGTTCTTTGCTGTCATCTGGCAGCACGGGCGGCGGGAAGGCGCGCGCCACACCGACATCGTCGCACCTGATCGCGGCAGAAATCAATGTGGAAGAGAAAAACCGGGCCGCAAACGAAAACGACGGCGACCTCCAGGAGGAACGCCGTCGTTTTTTACGGAAAGTTCAAAGGCCGCTCAAACAGCGATGACGAGATACGCAAGTCCGAGAACAGCACCAAAACCGATAACAGCCCGCAGGGTTACACCCCAGCATGACTTGTGCGCGGTGTCTTCCATAATAGCTCCGATTGTCTTGACCCCAGTGCGCCTATTGGGAGGATGCGCACCGATGGTTATCGCTTTATTAAACTGTCACACAAACTGCAATGGGGGATGCGGAGAATTTTCGAAAATCGCCGCTTGCAAAGTCCCCGCGCTGCCGACACAACAAGGTTGTCGCGTCCGAGGCCTCTCGCCAAGCCCTTGCGCGCGCCGGAAAAACGCATCGACCGAAGGCCGGATTTCATGACGGGCATCGATATTCTCGCACTCTGTTTTTTTCTTCTCTGCTGGCTCGTCTTTGACGGCCTTGTCAGCGGGCGCTTCGGGCTGATCCAGCGCAAAAGCCTCACCTCGGCCATGATGATCCACCGCAGGCGCTGGATGAAGACGGCGCTTTCGCGCGATCTGAGGATGATCGACACGCAGATCCTCTCCGGCCTGCAGAACGGAACCGCCTTCTTCGCCTCGACCTCGATCTTCGCCATCGGCGGCTGTTTCGCGCTGATGGGCGAGGCCGACCGGGCGCAGATGCTGTTCGAGGACCTGCCGGGCCTGATCCCCTCGACCCGCGCGGCCTTCGAGATGAAGGCCGGCGGGCTCGCCGCGATCTTCGGCTATTCCTTCTTCAAGTTCGGCTGGTCCTATCGCCTGTTCAACTACAACACCATTCTGTTCGGCGCGCTGCCGATGCGCGACGGCGCGAACGGGGAAAAGGCCCCGGAGCGGATGGCCGAACAGATTGCCGAAGTCAACATCATCGCCGCGCGCCATTTCAACACGGGGCTGAGGGCGATTTTCCTGTCGATCGGCTATCTCGGCTGGTTTCTCGGGCCCTATGTGTTCATGGCGACGACGGCCTTCGTATTCATGATCCTGACGCGGCGACAGTATTTCTCCGATGCGCGCCGGACCATCCTGGAAGCCACCCAAACCGAAAGCGAAGAGCGGCCATGACCGAGAAGACGAGCCCCGCGACGAAGGGCCGGCGCATCCACCTGATAGACGCGGCGCGCGGCATCGCGCTGATCGCCATGGCGATCTATCATTTCGTCTGGGATCTCGACTTCTTCGGCTATGTCTCCCCCGGTCTTTCAACGCGCGGCGGCTGGGCGATCTTTGCCCATCTCGACGCCGCAAGCTTCCTGTTCCTCGCGGGCTACAGCCTGTGGATGGCGCATGGCGCTTCCCTGAGACCGCGATCCTTCATGAAACGCCTCGCCATCCTGGCGGCGGCCAGCCTTGCGATCACGGCGGTTTCATTCTTCGCCACGCCGAACGCGATCATCTATTTCGGCATTCTCCACATCATCGCGGTCGCCTCGGTGATCGGTCTCCTGTTCCGCAAGGTGCCGGCCGTCATCACCCTCGTCATCGCCGCACTCGCCCTGCTCGCGCCGCATCTGATGCGCTTCGACGCGCTCGATCCGCGCTATCTCGCCTGGATCGGCATGGCCGCGCATCCCTACCCGTCGAGCGACTATGTGCCGCTGCTGCCGTGGATTGCGCCCTTCCTCGCCGGGTTCGCCGCCTCGAAACTCACGCTGTCCTGGCTGAGGCGGCAAAAACAGCTGCCGGCGCAGGAAAACCCGCTGACCTTTCTCGGCCGCCACAGCCTGATCTTCTACCTCGTTCACCAGCCGGTCCTCTACGGCCTCGTCTATGCCGCGACGCTGGTGGCGCCGCCAAACCCCGCGCCGGCCTATCTGTCAGCCTGCCAGGCAACGTGCGCACAGACGGACGAGGCGGCCTTCTGCCGCTCCTACTGCGCCTGCACGCTCGAGGCGCTGGAACAGGAGGGATTGCTGGCCCCGCTGATGCAAAACCGGACCGGGGACGAGGATGCAGTCGCGCTCGGGCGGATCGCCATGTCGTGCAGCATAAGATAGGCCCTGGCGGAAGGAAGCGGGAAAGATCAGGTGCCGACGCCAATCTCGGCAAGACGCGCCAGGCAAGTCTCCTCGGCGATATCGAGTTCACCCATCATCTCGTCAATGTCGCGGCGCTTCTGTCTGAGATCGTCGCGTCGCGACTTGATTTCATGCATGGTCTGCTTCAACTGGTCGATTTCGGTCGGCGGGCGATGGAACAGGTTCTGCATGTCCCTGATTTCGGCAAGCGTCAGCCCGATGCGACGGCTGCGCAGGATCTCCTTGATCAGTACACGCTCCTTTTCGCTGTAGAGCCGCGTGCGCCCGCGCCGCTCGGGCTGGAGCAGGCCCTCGTCCTCGTAGAATCTGAGCGTCCGGGTGGAAACCCCGAATTCGCGCGTAAGTTCTGTAATCGAATAAAATCTCTTCTGCACAATGCGCCCCGACTTTTATTTTTTGTTTGGTCTGGAAAACGTTTTTGAAACTAGATGTTAAACCACCAGGTCGCAATTCCCAAGAATGAGAAAAAGCCGATGACATCGGTGGTCGTGGTGACGAAAACCGACGAGGATATGGCGGGATCGGCGCCGGCCCGGTCAAGAAGAAGCGGAATCAGAATGCCGGCCATGGCAGCGGCAAACATGTTGATAATCATGGCGGCGGCCACAACCCCGCCGAGTTGCGGGTTGTCAAACCAGTAACCCGCAACTAACGCGATGAGCAGGGCGAAGACGACGCCGTTGAACAGGCCGACGCCGGCCTCCCTGCGGATGATCCGCGCCGCATTGTAAATATCGAGGTCGCGGGTGGCGAGCGCGCGCACGGTCACCGTCATCGTCTGGGTGCCGGCATTGCCGCCCATGGAGGCGACCACGGGCATCAGCACGGCAAGGGCGATCATCTGGCCGATCGATTCGTCGAAGAGACCGATAACGCTCGCGGACATGAACGCCGTGCCCATGTTGATCAGCAGCCAGCCGAAACGCGAGCGCACCGCCCTGACGACATTGTCGGAGAGCTCCTCGTCGCCAACGCCGCCGAGGCGCTTGATGTCCTCATCCGCTTCCTCGTGGATCACGTCGACGACATCGTCGATGGTCAGCACGCCGACAAGCCGCCCGTTATTGTCGACGACGGCGGCGGAGAGGAGGTCGTACTGTTCGAAGACCTGAGCAGCCTCCTCCTGATCGAGTTCGGCATCGATCGGGTGGTTGGTCTCGCGCATGATCGTCTCGATCTTCACCTGGCGCTTGGTGCGCAGGATGCTGTCGAGATCGACGGCGCCGAGCAGTCGGAAGGTCGGATCGACGACGAAGATCTGCGAAAAGGAATCAGGCAGGTCATCGTCCTCGCGCATGTAATCGATGGTCTGGCCGACGGTCCAGAACGGCGGCACCGCCACGAATTCAGTCTGCATGCGCCGGCCGGCGGAGCTTTCCGGATAGTCGAGCGAGCGGGTGAGCCTGATCCGTTCGGTAAAGGGCAGCTTGGCGAGGATATTCTCGCGCTCTTCGTCCTCGAGGTCTTCGAGGATATAGACCGCGTCGTCCGAATCGAGGGCGCTCAGCGCGCTGACGAGCTGTTCGGAGGGCAGCGATTCGATGATGTCGAGGCGGATCGCCTCGTCGACCTCGGTCAGCGCCGTCAGATCGAACTCGTCGCCGAGAAGCCGCACCAGTTCGGGCCGGCTGTCATAGTCCAGCGCTTCGATGACGTCGCCGAGTTCGGATTCGTGAAGGTTCGCCACCTCCTCGCGAAGATAGTCGGTATTGCCTTCGGCAATCGCCTGCTGGACGCCGGCGAGGAATTCGGCGCTGACCGACCCCTCCTCGTTATAGATATCATCGGTCGTCTCGCGCGCTTCGGTCTCTTTCAGCACTTCTTCATCCAGATGGCTCATCTTGGGAAACCTTTCTGTCAGCAACGCTACCCTTCACGCGCGGTTCCGCCCGCGCTCATCTCTTAGTGCGTTTCAGGCGGAAAGGAAATCGCTTCGGGGCAACCTTTTGATGACAGGCAAGAGCAGCAAAATCGTGTTCTCCGGCGCGCCGCGACGAAGCAATCTGTTGAATGGCGAATCTGTTTTTTGTTAAGCTTTGCCGGGCACGGCGCAGACCGGCAGTGGCGCGGAACGCCGAAGGGAGATCAGATGGATCACGGCAGCAGGGACGAACGCAAGGCAGCCGGCGGCTGGGAGGCCCTGATCGCCTCCGGCCGATCGCTCATCTCGAGCGGCGCGCCGCTTTCCGGGGCGAAGGCGCTCAGAAAGGCGAACCAGCCCGACGGCTTCGACTGTCCCGGCTGCGCCTGGGGCGATCCCGAGCACGGCTCTTCCTTCGAGTTCTGCGAGAACGGGGTGAAGGCCGTTTCCTGGGAAGCGACCGAGCGGCGGGCCGATCCGGCTCTTTTCGGGCGGCTGTCGGTCAGCGAACTTTCAAGGCTCGACGACCACAGCCTCGAAAACCACGGACGCCTGACCCATCCCATGCGCTACAACCGCGCAACCGACCACTATGAGCCGGTCACATGGGACGACGCCTTTGCGGGCATCGCGTCGGTTCTCAACGCGCTTGAAAGCCCGCACGAGGCGCAGTTCTACACCTCCGGGCGCGCCAGCAACGAGGCGGCCTTTCTCTACCAGCTGTTCGTCCGCATCTTCGGCACCAACAACATGCCGGACTGTTCCAATATGTGCCACGAAGCCTCCGGCGTGGCGCTGACCCAGGCGATCGGCATCGGCAAGGGCACGGTCCGGCTCGAGGATTTCGAAAAGGCCGATGCGATCTTCGTCGTGGGGCAGAACCCGGGCACCAATCATCCGCGCATGCTGGGGGACCTGCGCCGGGCCGCCGAACGGGGCGCGCGGATCGTGGCCTTCAACACGCTGAAGGAACGCGGGCTGAAGCGTTTCGCCGACCCGCAGCGCAAGCGCGAAATGGTGCTCGGCGGCAGCGCGCCGATCGCCAGCGACTATTTCCAGCCGCGGCTCGGCGGCGACATGGCCGCTTTCAGGGGCATGGCCAAGGCCGTGCTGGCGGCTGACCGCAAGGCCCGAGCCGAGACCGGAACGGGCGTGCTCGACGATGTTTTCATCCGCGAGCACTGCCACGGATTCGAGGACTATGTCGCCGCGATCGACGCCACCGGCTGGGGCGCGATCGAGGATCAGTCGGGCCTGTCGCGCGACGATCTCGAAAAGGCGGCGGCGATCTATCTTGATGCGGACAACGTGATCTGCACCTGGGCCATGGGGATTACGCAGCACCGGCATTCGGTGGCGACGATCCGCGAAATCGCAAATTTCATGATGCTGCGCGGCCAGATCGGCAGGCCCGGCGCCGGCCTCTGCCCGGTGCGCGGCCACTCGAACGTGCAGGGCGACCGCACGATGGGCATCAACGACAAGCCGCCGGCAACCCTTCTCGATGCGCTTGAGAGAAATTTCGGCTTCAAGCCGCCGCGCGAAAACGGCGACAGCACGATCGAGGCGATCGGCGCGATGATTTCCGGGCGTTCGAAGGCCTTCATCGGGCTTGGCGGCAATTTCGCCCGCGCCGTTCCGGACAGCGGCTTCATCGAAAAGGCGCTGCGCGGCCAGAGGCTGACCGTGCATATCGCCACAAAACTCAATGCCAGCCACACAATGCCGGGCGAAAACGCCTATCTCCTGCCCTGTCTCGGGCGCACCGAGATCGACCTCAATGCAAAGGGCGAGCCGCAACTTGTCACCGTTGAGGATTCCATGAGCATGGTCCATGGCTCGGCGGGCATCAATCCGCCGGCAGGGCAAGAGCTGCGCTCCGAGATTGCCATCATCGCCGGGATTGCCGCAAGAACCGTCGGCTCGGCAATCGTCGACTGGACGGCGCTTGCCGAGGACTATGACAGGATCCGCGACCTGATCGAGAAGACGATTCCCGGCTTTGACGACTTCAACGAGCGGGTGCGCCGGCCCCGCGGCTTCGATCTCGGCAATGCGGCGGCCGAGCGCCGCTGGAACACGCCGACCGGACGCGCCAACTTCTTCACCGGCACATTGCCCGAAAAGACCGCCTACCAGGACCGGCAGGACGCGCCGGACCGCTTCGTGCTGCAGACCATGCGCAGCCACGATCAGTACAACACAACCGTCTACGGCATGGACGACCGCTACCGCGGCGTCTATGGCGAACGCCGGGTCGTCTTCGTCAACCCGACCGATATCGAGGCGCTTGGCGCGAAGCCGCATCAGCGCGTGACGATCACGGGACCGGATGAAGACGGCATTTCGCGCGTGGCGGAAGGCTTCAAGATCATTCCCTATGACATTCCGCGCGGCTGTATCGCGGGCTATTTCCCCGAGCTCAACGTGCTGGTGCCGCTTTCAAGTTACGGCGAGATGAGCGGCACGCCGACATCGAAATCGGTTCCCGTGCGCCTGAGCCTGATAGAGGGACCTGCCGCCGCATGAGCGATGCGCCCTGCGATACCGCCCTGCTTGCCGAAAGGCTTGGCCGGAGCGAACGATTGCCCGGCGCGCGGCTGCCGTCTGCGGTTCTCGCGCTTCTGCTTGCAGGCCAGGCGGAGGACAGCCGCACGGCCGCACGCGCGCTTGACGTCGCGCACGCCCTTGTGCTGCGGGCCGTGGCGATGCTTGCAGGCGCCGAGCCGCTGATCGAGATCACGCGGCGCGACGACCGGACGATGCGGACCTTCTATCGCCCCACACGCCGCGCACGGGAGATGGCAGGCGACATTGGCTGAGCGCCTCCGCCGATCCGCGCCCCTCATTGCACCAACCCGTTTGACTATCGGGGGCACGGCTCCTATCACAGTCTATTAGAAGGCGGAAAATCAAACCGGATGTGCCGCACGTGACGATAGCAAGACATGGCAGGCAACCGCGGGCAAGGTGCGACGCCGGCGGCAGGCTTCACATCTCGATGAGCGGAGGCATGGCGGCGAGACAGGCAACAGGGGAGCTTGCGATGCGATCGAGAGCCGTTTCTTTTCTACGGGTTCCTGAATGGCGCTGCTGAAGAACGCCAGGATCCCGCGCGACAGGCGTTCCACGATCAGGCTCTACACGGCGCTGACGGTGCTGTTCTTCGCGACGCTGGCTGCGGGAACGGTTTTCGGCGGGCTTGCCATCCGCGATGCGGTACGCCAGGAGCGCCAGGAACAGGCACAAGCGCGCGCCGAAGGCTTCGCAAAGGCGCTGAAATCGGTGTTGCAACTGACCGACAATGTCGGCCGGGCTCTTTCCGAGGCCTTTGATGACGAGGGTCTTGAAGGCTACGATACCTCGGTCGAGGCCTATCTGGCCTCCGCGCCCTGGACCCGGGCCGTCATCCTCAACCGCGACGACGCAACGCGCGTTTCGCCGCAGGACCTGTCTGTCGCCATGCGCGCGCTTCCGGTTCCGGACGACGGCGCCGATCAGCGCAAGATCTTCGGTCCCTTCGAACTCCCGAACGGCGAGCGGGTCCTCGTCTACCGCTATTCCTTCGATGCAGGCAACCTGGAACTCGTCGTCGGTTTCGAGGCGATCCTCGAAGCTGTCGGCCTGCTCGAACTCGAGGAAACGACACAGCTCAGCGTCAGGACCGTGGCAACCCCCGGTCCCGACGAACTCGCCACAGCCGGCGAAAGCGACCTGCCCGTCGAAGACGCGATCCGTGAGGATGTCCGCGTCGACAACGCGACCTGGACCATCAGCGTGGCGCCGCGCGCCCTTTCGGATGGCCTGTTCGACTGGGGCCGCGCGTTCCGGCTCGCCGCCGGCCTGCTCGTCCTGGCATTTGTTGCGCCCTTCATCGCCCTGCTCCTGCTGTTTCGCGCGCGTCTCAGGGACAATGTCAACATCCGCCGCAGCATGATGGCGGTCGACAACCTGTCCCGTCACCTCGATGTCGCCCTCAACGCCTCGAATATCGGCCTGTGGGAGCATGATCTGGAAACAAACGTCCAGATCTGGGACGACCAGATTCTGCGAATCTACGGCATTGAGGGAGAGAGCCATGTGCAGACATTCGAAAGCTGGTGCTCCAGACTGCATCCGGACGATCAGGCGCGTTTCCGCCGTTTCAGCTGGGAGGATGCCGAAAACGACAAGGGCTTCCTGACAGAATACCGCATCATCACGCCGGGCGGGCTGGAGAAGACCATTCGTTCCGCCGGCAACGCCTATCGCGATGCCGACGGCAAGCGCAAATTCGTCGGCGTGAACTGGGACGTTTCGGCCGACAAGGCGCTTCAGGAGGCGCTGGCAGAGGCCAAGGCCAGGGCGGAGGAACAGAATGTCGCGCTGGAGGAGGCCCGCGCGCGCATGGAGGAAATCGCCCTGCAGGATACGCTTACGGGCATTCCCAACCGGCGCCATTTCGAAAAGCGGCTGGCTGCCGCACAGGCCGGCGGCGCCATGCCGGAAGGCATGAACATCGTCTTGATCGACCTTGACGGGTTCAAGACCATCAACGACACGATGGGACATTTCTTCGGCGACGACGTTCTGCGCTACGCTGCCGAAACCTTCATGAATAATCTCGGTCCCGACGATTTTCTGGCGCGCACCGGCGGCGACGAATTCGTCGCCCTGATGCCGGCGACGAGCGATGTCGGGAACTTCGCCGCCACCGTCACGGCGGCCTTCTCGAAACCGCTGCGCATTGACGGGCGCTCCTGCCGGCTGGGCGTCAGTCTCGGCATCGCCACCGCGGAGGATTCGAGCGACACGGCCTCGGATCTTCTGATCAAGGCGGACTTGGCGCTGTACGAGGCCAAGAATCGCGGCCGCGGACGCACGGTGAACTACACCAGCAACCTGATGGCGAAGACCTTTGCCCTCAAGCGCCTGGCCGACGAGCTTCAGGAGGCGGTCGAGAACGGCGAGATCACCGCCCACTACCAGCCGATCTTCGATGTCAGAACATCGACGATCGTCGGCGTGGAGGCGCTCGCCCGCTGGCAGCATCCGCGCCGGGGCGTGCTCGAGCCGAAAGCCTTCCTCGATGTCGCCGAACAGCTGGGGCTGCTGCATGCGATCGATGACACCGTCTTCCAGAAAGCGGTCGCCGTGATCGAACGCAGCAAGGCGGCGGGCGTGCCGCTGCCCGGCATCTCGGTCAACATCTCCTCCCAGCGCCTGCGCGACCCGTTGCTTCTCGAGCAGCTCGCCTCGTTCAACCTGCCGCCGGACACGGTTCACTTCGAACTGCTCGAATCGATCCCCTTCGACCGGCCAGACACCGCCCTGATCAAAACCGTCAACGCCATCAGGAAGCTTGGCATCGGCATCGATCTCGACGATTTCGGCTCGGGCTATGCCTCGCTCGTCGGCCTCAACCAGGTGCGCCCCGACCGGCTGAAGATCGCCGGCCAGCTCATTGCCCCGATCACCGGTTCGGAGGAAAGCCTGCAGATCGTCGAGACCATCGTGCGCATCGCGCGGACCTTCAACATCGGCGTCATCTGCGAGGGCGTGACCTCGAAGGCCCACTACAAGAAACTGGAGGCGCTCGGCTGCTTCCTCCAGCAGGGCTATTATTTCTCGCGCCCCATGGATGAGGACCAGTTCATCGCCTTCATGCGCACGGGCAGCGGCCTCGAATGACCCGGAGACGGGCGACGGCAAGCCCGTCATGCGGCAGCCGAAACGGCCACCGCGCGCCGACATGCACGCAATGCATACCTTATATGTCGAGATGGCACTGCAAAATTCGGAGCCGGACGCGTATATAGAGATCAACAGAGTGAACGAGCGGACATCAAAACGATTTGACAAAAGCTCAGTCACTTGGCCCGGTTTCCGGGTTGGAATTCGAAGCTGCGCACTCCTCCTCCTCCCAGCGCGCTTCGATAGGTTGACGACGCTCCTCCTCCCAGTCGTCGACCAACGCAAATGACGCTCACCGGATCCTCCTCCCCCGGTGAGCGTTATTTTTTTGCGCATTGCCCATACACCGCCCCCCCATTCTCAGTCCCGACCCTGCAAGACCGACTATACGCCGTCGCCGGACACCCGCCGCGCGTGCGACCGAGTCCGCGACAAGTGCCGACTTTTGCCGCCTATTCCTGCCCTCACAACAGCCTTTGCGGCCCTTCTCCTGCGGCGCCATGCGGCAGACGCATAGCGGCTTTACCGGAAACCCACTGACCGCGGCGGGTGGCAGGGCCTATATCCGGTTCATCAGAAATTGAGGCGCCGCAAAACACGGGCGCCGCAAAAAACAGGAGAGAGAAACATGAGCATGGCTCGTTCGTTCAACAACTGGATCAAGTACCGCCAGACCGTTTCGGAACTCGGCCGCATGAATGCGCGCGAACTGTCCGACCTCGGCATCAACCGTGACGATATCCGTCGCGTTGCCCGCAAGGCCGCATTCTAAGCGCTGCCTTGCCCGACCTTGCAAAAGCCCCACGCCTTCTCCGGCGCGGGGCTTTTTTTGGCGCGGGCCGTGCTTCCGTCCCGCCGCGCTAACGTTTGTCAAACGCGCGTGCCTCAAAAAAACGCATCGCGATCGACCTGCTCCGGTATTGTGCAACCTAATGCACAAATGCATGGCAGTTGCATAATAACTGCACACGACGCATCGCCGTTTCCCTTGTATTCTTCCGGTCAAAATGAATGCAGCACGAAGCTGCCGGACATATTCGAGGAAACACCCATGCATCCCTTCGACTTCACCATGAAATGGTTCAGCTACCGCCGCACGCGCGCCCAGCTGCGCAATCTTACCGCCGCAGAACTCAAGGATATCGGCCTGCTGCCGGGCGACATCGACCGCGTCGCGGCCCGCGCCTTCCGCTGAGGCCATCCCCCGCACTGAACTGCCAACGGCGCCGCATGGCGCCGTTTCGCGTTTTGTCCGATGGAGCGGCGCTTGCCTTCCCAAACGCAGCGATTATGTTGGGGCCCCTTCTGCCAACAACCGGACGACGCACAGCATGGCCGCATTTCCGCGCTTTACCTCTCTGATCAAGGAACTGCCATCCACGGTCCCCTTTGTCGGACCCGAAGCACTGGAGCGCACCCGCAACTTCCCGATCATCGCCCGGATCGGCGCGAATGAGAGCGGCTTCGGTCCCGCGCCGTCCGTGCTTGCCGCAATCCGCGAGGCCGCCGGCGACATCTGGAAATATTCCGATTCCGAGCATCTGTCGCTGCGACAGGCCCTCGCCGAGCACCATGGCTGCAGGCCGGAAAACCTGATGATCGGCGAAGGCGTCGACGGACTCCTCGGCATGGCCGTCAGGCTCGTGGTCTCACCGGGCACGGTCGTCGTCACCTCGCTCGGCGCCTATCCGACCTTCAACTACCATGTCGACGGCTTCGGCGGAAAACGGGTGAGCGTGCCCTATGCAGGCGACAGGGAAGACCTTGATGCGCTGTTGGCGGCGGCGAAGGACCATGACGCGACCATGGTCTATTTCGCCAATCCGGACAATCCGATGGGAAGCTGGTGGCATGAGGACGATGTCATCCGTTTCGTCGAGGACCTGCCGGAAACCTGCATGATGGTGCTGGACGAGGCCTATTGCGAATGTGGACCGGCAGAGGCCTTTCCCGCGATCGACCGCCTTCTCGACCGGCCGAACGTCATGCGCTTCCGCACCTTTTCCAAGGCCTACGGGCTCGCGGGCGCGCGCGCCGGATACATTATCGGCGAGGCCGAGACGATTTCCGCCTTCAACAAGATCCGCAACCATTTCGGCATGCCGCGCCTGACGCTGGTTGCCGCCGAGGCGGCGCTTGCCGACCAGGCCTATCTGCAGAGCGTTGTCGGACGCATCCGCGAATCGCGCGACGAGATCGCCCGGATCGCGCGCGACAACGGGCTTGAGCCGCTACCCTCGGCAACCAATTTCGTCGCCATCGATTGCGGCAGGGACGGCGCCTATGCGCGCGCCATCGTCGATGCGCTCGGCGCGCGCGGCGTTTTCATCCGGATGCCCGGCGTTGCGCCGCTTGACCGCTGTATCCGCGTCTCGACGGGCCCGGGCGAAGACATGGACCTCTTCGCGCAGGAACTGCCGGCCGTGCTCCAGGCGCTCGGCTGAGCCAGGCGCCCGAAGCATCCGGCTTCCCGGGCTTCGTCCCTACCGCGCCTTCTGGCCGAAGAGCACGGACTGGGCGTCCTTGTCCGATGCCAGGTTCATCTTTTCGCGCTCGGCCTGACCGACAGCGATGCCGGCCTTGACCGCCGGCCGCGCCATCACCGCCTCGTACCAGCGCTTCAGATTGGGAAAATCGTCAAGGTTCTGTCCCTGGGCCTCATGCGAGCGGACCCAGCCGACCGAGGCCATGTCGGCGATCGAATAGGCGCCGCCGAGATATTCCGCCTCGCCGAGACGCCTGTCCATCACGCCGTAGAGCCGGTTGACCTCGTTGGTGTAGCGGTCGATGCCGTAGGCGATCTTTTCCGGCGCGTAGTTGCGGAAGTGATGCGCCTGGCCCGCCATCGGTCCAAGCCCGCCGACCTGCCAGAACAGCCACTCCTCGACGGCCACCCGTTCACGCTCGGTCTCGGGATAGAACTTTTTGTACTTGCGGCCGAGATACTGAAGAATCGCGCCGGATTCGAACACCGAAATCGGCTTGCCGCCCGGCCCTTGCGGATCGACGATCGCCGGCATGCGGTTATTGGGCGAGATCTTCAGGAATTCCGGCTTGAACTGATCGCCCTTGCCGATGTTCACGTAATTGACGTTATAGGGAACGCCGGCCTCTTCCAGGTAGATTGTGATCTTGTAGCCGTTGGGCGTCGGCCAATAGAAAAGCTCGATCGGTGCGGTCATGAAAAATCATCCTCTCGCGTGTCGCAAAACACTGATCCCTTCGATATAGATCGATTTCGAACGCAAAAAAGAGCGGAGTGGCGCGGTCCTGTTCGCGATCAGACCGTTTTCCGCCATCACGAGGGTCGCCATGCACCAGAACGAAGCTTTGACAGCAAAGATCATTTCGCCCGATCCTGTCGAGCCGCAGAGCTTCACGGACCCCGGCGAAGCTGTGAAGGCCCTGCAGGCGCTCTACAAGCGCAATACCCGCTTCATCATCGACGCCTTCATCGCTCTCGCCGGCGGCGCGCCGATCGAGGGCCGGTACCGCGCCTGTTATCCGAGGGTCAGCATCGAGACCGGCAGCTACGGGCTCACCGACTCGCGTCTCTCCTTCGGCCATGTGGCGACCCCCGGCGAATATGCAACCACGATCAGCCACCCGGTCCTGTTTGCGGACTACCTGATCGAGCAGCTCGGCCTGCTGATCAGGAACCACGGCGTTCCGGTGACGGTCGAAGAGTCCGATACGCCCATACCGCTGCATTTCGCCTTTGGCGAGAACACCCATGTCGAGGCCGATCTGGCCGCGCTCGCCGACGTGCCGCTGCGCGATATCTTCGATACGCCCGACCTCAACACCACCGACGACCAGATCGCCAATGGCGACTATGAACCGGACCCGGGAGAACCGCAGCCGCTTGCGCCGTTTACCGCCCAGCGCATCGACTATTCACTGGCGCGGCTCAGCCACTACACGGCAACCAGTTCGGCGCATTTCCAGAATTTCGTGTTGTTTACCAACTACCAGTTCTATGTCGATGAATTCTGCGCCTACGCCCGGGAGGTGATGGCCAGGGGCGGGGAAGGCTACAGCGCCTTCGTCGAGCCCGGCAACAACGTCACCCTGCCGGGCGAAGTGGAGCCGGAGGGCGGCCATACCGGCGTGCGCATGCCGCAAATGCCGGCCTACCACCTGAAGCGCGCCGACAATTCCGGCATCTCCATGGTCAATATCGGCGTCGGCCCTTCCAACGCCAAGACCATCACCGACCATATCGCCGTGCTGCGGCCGCATGCCTGGCTGATGCTCGGCCATTGCGCGGGGCTCAGAAACAGCCAGAAGCTCGGCGACTACGTGCTCGCCCACGCCTATGTGCGCGAGGACCATGTGCTGGACGACGACCTGCCGGTCTGGGTGCCGATCCCGGCGCTCGCCGAAGTCCAGCAGGCGCTCGAGGAGGCCGTCGGCGAGGTGACGGGCCTCAAGGGTTACGAGCTGAAACGGGTGATGCGCACCGGCACCGTCGCCACCATCGACAACCGCAACTGGGAGCTTTCGCACCAGAGCGGGCCGGTGAAACGCCTGTCGCAGTCGCGCGCCATCGCGCTCGACATGGAATCGGCGACGATCGCCGCCAACGGCTTCCGCTTCCGCGTCCCCTACGGCACGCTTCTCTGCGTTTCCGACCGGCCGCTGCACGGCGAACTGAAACTGCCCGGCATGGCGACCGCCTTCTACACCACCCAGGTGCGCCAGCATCTCCGCATCGGCATCAAGGCGGTGCAGAAACTCGCCGCCATGCCGCCGGAAAGGCTGCATTCACGCAAATTGAGAAGCTTCTACGAGACGGCCTTCCAGTAAGGCCGTCACACCAGCCGGCTGTTGGCCGGCACGATCACCGGCAGCGAGCGCGGGTGCTGCTCGAGCACGGCGTGACGGACCTCATCGATCGGGTCGCCGTCAAAGGACTGGTCGATGCCGTCCGAATGGAAATCGAGCGTCAGCTTTTCCGTCTCGATCACGGTCACGTTCTCGCTGTCCTCGATCCGGCCCGCAAGATAGCTGAGCGCGAAGCCGAGCACCGAATCGAATTCCTCGGCCTTCAGAAGGTAGAAGGCGAGCTTGCCGCCCTGGGGCCGGTCGGTGAACAGGCTGGCATTGCCGTGGATGCGATTGTTGGCAACGCCCACAAGGGCAAAGGCCCCCTCGCCGCGCGCCTCGGCGCATTCGTAACTGAGCCTGATTTCCGGAATCGTGCGCAGCGTATCGACCCAGGCCCGCGTGCTGGCGGAAATCTTGCCGAGCCGCGAATCATAGTCAAGCCGCTCGCGATTGCGGATCATCGTCGCGTGAAGACCGGCGGAGAACTGGTGGATGAAGGGCCGGCCGTTCATCGTCGGCACATCGACGCGGGCGGGCTTGCCGCCGGCCAGCGTCATCAAGGCCTCCTCGATATCGAGCGGCAGGCCGAGGCTGCGGGCAAAGAGGTTCATGGTGCCGGCCGGCACGACGCCGAGAAGCTTGTCCGTGCCGTACATGGCGCCGGCCGCAAGCGAGATGGTTCCGTCGCCGCCGCCGACGATCATGCCGTCGAAGCCTTCGGCACCGACCGTCTTGTGGATCGCATCGGCAATTTCGCCGCCGCCGACCACCGCGCATTCGAATGCGTGCCCGGCATCGCGGAAGATATTGGCGGCCAGGTCCGAGAATGCGTCCATATCGGTGGTTTTGAACGTACCGCCGTCGCGGTTGAAAAGACCCTTGAGACGCATTGCCTGTCCTTGAAGACGTGTCGGATAGCCAGAAACGGATCAAGGCGGTCGCCGGTTCCGCCCGCCCGCCCGGGAGCGGTCACATATTCGGGTAAACCGGCCCTTCGCCGCCCTGCGGCGGGACCCAGGTGATGTTCTGGTTCGGGTCCTTGATGTCGCAGGTCTTGCAGTGCACGCAGTTCTGGGCGTTGATCACGAATTTCTCCGTGCCGTCCTCTTCGACCCATTCATAAACGCCGGCGGGACAGTAGCGGCCGGAGGGACCGGCATAGATCTCGTACTCGGAGCGCTTCTGCAGCGCCATATCCTTGACCTTGAGATGGACCGGCTGGTCCTCCTCGTGATTGGTGTTGGACAGGAACACCGAGGACAGGCGATCGAATGTCAGCGCGCCGTCGGGCTTGGGATAGTCGATCGGCTTGTGCTTCGCCGCCGGCTCCAGCGACGCGGCGTCGGTCTTGCCGTGCTTCATCGTGCCGAAAAAGGAGAAGCCGAACAGCGTGTTGGTCCACATATCGAGGCCGCCGAGCGCGATGCCGGCATAGGTCCCGAGCTTCGACCAAAGCGGCTTGACGTTGCGGACCTTCCTCAGGTCGCGCCCGATGGCGCCGTCGCGCCAGTCCGCCTCGATCTCGGCAATCTCGTCATGAGCGCGTCCGGCGGCAAGCGCATCCGCCACGCGTTCGGCGGCAAGCATGCCGGAGAGCACAGCATTGTGCGAACCCTTGATGCGCGGAACGTTGACGAAGCCCGCCGAACAGCCGATCAGCGCGCCGCCGGGGAAGGAAAGCTTCGGAACGGACTGATAGCCGCCCTCGGAGATCGCCCGTGCGCCGTAGGAGATGCGCTTTGCCCCCGCAAAGGTCGGCGCGATCGCCGGGTGGGTCTTGAACCGCTGGAACTCCTCGAAGGGCGAGAGATAGGGGTTCTTGTAGTTGAGATGGAGCACGAAGCCGACGGCCACCTGATTGTCCTCCAGATGGTAGAGGAAGGAGCCGCCGCCGGTTTTGGCATCGAGCGGCCAGCCGAAGGAATGCTGGACGAGGCCCGGCTTGCTTTGCTCGGGAGCAACCTCCCACAATTCCTTCAGGCCGATGCCGTATTTCTGCGGCTCGCGCCCCTCATCGAGGGCGAATCTGGCGATCAGCTGTTTGGCGAGCGAGCCGCGCACGCCCTCGCCGATCAGCACGTATTTTCCGAGAAGCGCCATGCCGCGGGTGAAGTTCGGGCCGGGCGTGCCGTCGCGCTCCACGCCCATGTCGCCGGTGGCGACGCCGATGACCGCGCCGGCGTCATCATAAAGCACTTCGGCCGCGGCAAATCCGGGATAGATCTCCACGCCCAGCGCCTCGGCCTTTTCGGCCAGCCAGCGACAGACATTGCCGAGCGAGACGATAAAATTGCCGTGATTGTTCATCAGCGGCGGCATCACGAAATTCGGCAGCGTGATCGAACCGGCCGGCCCAAGCAGAAGAAAGCGGTCGCGCGTGACCTCGGTCTGGAAGGGATGACCCTCCTCCTCCCGCCAGCCGGGCAGAAGGGCGTCTATGCCGGACGGATCGACGACCGCGCCTGACAGGATATGGGCGCCGACCTCGGCCCCCTTCTCCAGCACGACGACGCTCAAGTCTTCGTTGAGCTGTTTCAGCCGAATGGCGGCGGCGAGACCGGATGGACCGGCCCCGACGATCACCACATCGAATTCCATGCTTTCACGTTCCGGCAGTTCTTCAGCCATGTCTTCCCTTCCATTGCCGCATCCCCCGATATCGGCGAGGCCTGTGGTCTAGCAACTCCAGCTTTTATTTCTAGAGAGGTTGCAGAAAAATTGAAAGCGCCCAGGCAAGGGCACGCGATGCGCGGGCCGGAGCAGGTTTCCACAGGCGGGGCATGCGGCACGCCCGCGCATACGTCCGATAATGATTGATCGACGACATGGCGGGCGTCTATGGTGAAAGCCAATTTCCGCCGTTCATTTTTTCAAAGCGTCGGCCGGTTGCGGCCAGGGGAGTTTTTCATGGATTTTGGTATTGCCGACAAGAAGGCCGTCGTGCTCGCATCGTCGCGCGGACTGGGCGCCGGCATCGCCGAGGCGCTGGCAAGGGAAGGCGCGCATGTTCTTCTCTGCGGGCGCACCGAAGACCGGCTGGCGACCAACTGCAAGGTGATCAACGAGACGACGCCCGGCAAGGCCGATTACATCGTGGCCGATATCGCCGCGGAAAGCTTCGTCGAGGACCTGCTGTCCGCCATCAAGGCAAAGCTCGGCGGAGCCGACATTCTCGTGAACAATTCCGGCGGCCCGACGCCCGGAACCGTCGCCGAAATGAACCCGGAAAAACTCGACGGCTTCTTCCGGTCCATGGTCGCCCCGATCATCACGCTCACCAACGCGCTCGTGCCGCAGATGAAGGAAAAGGGCTGGGGCCGGATCGTCACCGTCGCCTCGAGCGGCGTCGTCGAGCCGATCCCGAACCTCGCGCTCTCCAACACGCTGCGCTCGGCGCTGGTGGGATGGAACAAGACGCTTTCCAGCGAGGTCGCGTCTTCGGGCATCACCGCGAATATGCTTCTGCCGGGACGCATCCATACCGACCGGATCGACGAGCTCGACCACGCCAATGCCGAGCGCTCGGGCAGGAGCCTTGCCGAGGTGCGCAAGGCGACACTGTCGACGATCCCGGCCGGAAGGCTGGGCCGGGTCGAGGAATTCGCCAGCATCGCCGTCTTTCTGTGTTCAAGGCAGGCCAGCTACCTGACCGGAAGCCTGATCCGCTGCGATGGCGGCGCGACGCACGCGATCTGAGTTCAACACATGGCCGGGCGGCCGGACGGCCGCCTTCTGGAGCCTGCCCATGATGTCCGCAATGGATCTGACAGCACGCGAGGCGGCCGCCCTTCTGCATTTTTACGCCGATGCCGGGGTGGACGTGTTTCTGGAGGACGAAGCCCTCGACCTGACGGCGCGCGCCGAAACGCCCGCGCCCCCGCAGACGCGCCCGTCGAGAGAAGAGCGGAAAGAGCAACCCGCCGCGTCCGCCGCGCGCCCCGCCGCTGCGCGTCCTGCCATCGGCACAACGACCATTCCAGACGACAAGGCCGTCTCCGATGCGCAGTTCGCGGCTGAAAGTGCCCGTTCGCTCGGCGAGCTCAAGACGGTTCTGGACGGTTTTGCCGGCTGCAATCTGAAGCACAACGCCCGCTCCACCATCACGCTCGACGCCATGCCGGAAAGCGGCATCCTGGCGATCTGCGGTTTTCCGACCGGTGACGATGACCGCAACGGCGAACCGCTTGCAGGCCGCGCGGGCAGTCTTTTCGAGCGCATGCTCGCCGCGATCGGCCTTTCGCGCGACGACGTCGCCGTCACCACAGCCCTCCCCTGGCGCACGCCCGGCGACCGCAGCCCCACCCAGTCGGAGGTGGACATTTGCCGGCCTTTCCTGAAGCGCCAGATCGCCCTTGCCGAACCGCGCCATCTCCTGGTGCTCGGCAATTTCGGCAGCCGCATGCTGATCGATGCCGACAAGACGGTGTTCAACCTGCGCGGCGAATGGCATCCCGTCAATGTCGACAGCCATGCGGTCGAGGCGCTTGTCACCTTTTCCCCGACAGAGCTGCTCGCCGCTCCGGCCAACAAGAAGCCCGCCTGGCACGACCTTCTCCTCTTCCGGTCACGCCTCGGCTGATCCGTTTTCTCCCTGCCGGCGCGCCGCGCTTCGCTCTGCCCGAAAATTACTCAGTTTCCGGGACGTTAACGCCGACATGCATCTGGCGCATGGCTGCCCTACGGCCGGGACCATTGCCGGCGCCGGCCGTTTCATGGATAAGGGGGCATGTCTTGGGAGGACCAACGGAACCAAGGCAATGAGATACGTACAGGACATGGACGCAACCCTTATGCAGAACACGCGCTTTTCTCTCGAACTCGGACGCTCGACCAACGGCTATCACGGCCAGCGGGGCATCGACCGCGCGATCGCCAAGGGCTTTGCCAAGGCGCTTGGCCATCACGATGCCAGCATGCGCCGTCCGGCAATGCGGGCCCTCGGCGCCTGATCGGGCGACGGGAAAGCCGCTGCTGCCCGCGGCAAGGGCAGATACGAAAATTGCTGAATTGATGCAGAGGCCGGGACTTGCGTTCCGGCTTCTTGCGTTTCCGGCAGTCAATCGATGAAGGTGATCTCGACCGTTGTGCCACTCTCGACGGCGGTGCGGATCGAGAATTTGAGGCCGAGTCTGGATGCTGCTTCCTGCGCCTCGACAAGACAGGTATGCGAGATCCCCATCGTCAGTTCAGGCTGATTGAACACCGCCTCGAGCTCGCTTTCGCTGAGCCCCCTGCCGATATCCGAAAACGCCGCGCGGAACCCGTCACCTTCCGACGGTTCAAGCGAGACCCTTGCGTCGCAATAGGGCGGCGAGACCGCAATCAGCCGCTCGACGAGGTGCGAGAACAGCTTCGTCAGCAGATCCTCGTCAAGCGGATAGCCGAGCCCGCCATCATCGATCGACGTGCTCAGCATGACGCTTTCCGCCACCGCTTCGCCGCGATGGCGGTGAAGCGCTTCCAGCAGACACTTTGCCGGAGAGATCAAAGGTATGTCCTGCTCGCGCTCCCTGCGGTCGCGCGCGGATTCGAACTCCGCATAGATATCGCGATGCAAGGGCGGAGAGGCAAAAACCGGCGCAGCGGCAGGGTCCGCGGGCCTGTTAGCGCTGTCAGCGTTTCTGGCCTGCGGCGCCTGCCCCCCGGTCGAAGGCGCGGCCGCATCGGGCGAAGCCCTGCTGAAGCGGGCCTCCTTCAGGTCATCGACAGGCTTTTCCTCCGGCGCGGAGGCACGAAGAAACCCGTTGGCGATGATGCGGGGCGGCCGCGCCGGCGCTTTCTCCGGACGGCTGCGTCCTGTGCTCCAGGGCATGGGGCCGCCTGTCTGCCCGAAATCGCTCGGGCGCGCCGGCGCGGGCTGCGCCTGCGGCCGAACCGTGCGTTGCGGCGGCGTGCTTTCCGTCCGGCGATGAAGCGCTCCCTCGCCCGCCCGCGGCGCGGCAACAGCCCGGTCTGGCCTCTCCTGCCGCGCGGTCGGGCGACCGATCACGACGCACACGGCATCACGGTGGCGCATGCGTGCGAGGGAAAGTTGGGAGCGCCCCTCCGGACCGGCGGCGAACTCCGCCAAAATCTCCTCAAGCCGGCTTCCCGGCTCATCGGAAAGCACGCGCGTCATCGCCCGGTCGATCTCCTTGCCGGCCGCCGGCGTAAACCAGGAAGACAGCGCCGTGCCGCAGACATCGCGCTCCTCCGCCCGCAGCAGCGCGAGGGCGGCGTCGTTGGCGATCTCGATCGTTCCATAGGGGTCGACAAGCAAAATGCATTCGGGCGCGCGGTTGAGCGTGTCAACCACGGGTCGGGTGTCAGCCGCCTGAGGCAAGTCGGAATTCATCATTCGCATCCGTTTGTCCAGTCGAGCGTTTCAGCGCCGGGACAGGTCCAATCCAAACTTCGTCGCGACGCTGGCCGGGCACGCCGCATGCCGGCACCAAGACAAGCATGATAGGCCCGCGAGGTAAATCGCATCTTAAAGTGTAAAACCAGTCAGTTTTGAGCTTGTTCCATGCTCTGGTCGCTTTTTACCAAAAATGGTCTGAAAAGGACGGGAGCGATCCGTCGGACGGGCCGCGTATCGCGAAGGCAAAGGCCGCGTCAAGGTGATGCGATTTGACGGCCTGCCACCGGCAATATTCGCCTATGAAGGCGGCATCGACCCACATCGCGCTTTCAAACGCCCTTCCGCTCCAGCCGATCGCGCCGACATCGACGACCTTTCGCAGGATGCGCTGAAGGTGGGTGCGCGAAATAAGGATCCGCTTCGCCATTTCACGGGCGTTCAGGGCCGGGATCATATAGCGTCCCTCTTGCGGCCGCTGGCGACCGACCATGACGATGATGTTGTCCATCACCAGGCCGCCCGAAATCGATTTCTGCAGAAGGGCGACCCGCGGCGGCGGTTCGCGCCAGGCAGCATCGCGGAGGCAGCCGAAGGCGAGACGCGGCTGCATGAGGGGGATCATTTCCGGCCGCGCCGCAAATGCCGCCACACGCCCCTTTGCGTCAAGTGCATCGAGCATCGACAGGTTTGCCGCGATCCACTGCCCGATGGCTGCGTAGACCGGCGGGGTCGGTTCGAAATAACGCGGTCTCAGGCTGGCGCGCGCGGGATCGGGACGCAGGAAGCCATAGGCAAGCGATTCATCGACATAGTCGCGGATGGTGTTCGGACTGGCGACCTTGAACGGCTTCAGCACATCGATAAGGCCGTTGACGGTCAGGCCTTCATCGCCGCCCCAGTAAAGGGCGAGCGCGGCCTGGGATATCAGCCAGCGGCGCTGCGAGCCGAAATTGGCGCCCAGGCGCTGGTTCTCCTGGTAAACGGCGGCGAGCCTCTCGCCGTAAAGCGAAAGTGAAGGGAGAAAGGCGGGGTGCGTCGCGATCGTATCTGCAGAAAGCGGCATTGTTCTTATATGGTTGTCGGCGCTGTTGTGCCGGAAACTGCGCCGCCTCCAGCCGTGATGTCGGCCGCGACCCTACTTGATCGGCGCGCGAAAATACAGACGCAAAAAAGCTTCCGCGGCGGTTGCGGGCCGGCTCCTAACGCCCTATAGGGCCGCAAGGCGCCGCACCGGCCGTGCTTCCGGCGGAAACAGAGACACCCAGAAAACACCGCAGCGAGCGAAAACCATGTTTGCCAGTCTCGTCTCCATCACCTCCCTGATGCTTTCGACCATGCTGATGATGGTCGGCTACGGGCTCATGAACTACCTCATTCCGGTGCGCTCGGTGGCGGAAGGCTGGTCGTCGTTCCTGATTTCGGTGATCGCGACGGGGTATACGGTCGGCTTTACGGTATCGTGCATCGTCACCCCGAAACTGGTGCTGCGGGTCGGCCATGTCCGCGTCTTCGGCGCCCTGATCACGCTGCTCACGGCCTCGATCCTCGTAAGCGCGCTGCTGGTCGACTGGCGGGCCTGGATCGCCTTTCGCGCCATTTCCGGCTTTGCGGTCGCCGGCTGCTATCTGGTGATCGAAAGCTGGCTGAACGAACGTGTGACGAACGAGACCCGCGGCTCGGTTTTCTCGATCTACATGATGGTGACGCTTGCCGGATCGATCGGCGGTCAGTATCTCGTGCCGCTCGGCGATCCGCTCAGCACGACGCTGTTCATCGTCTGCGGCATCGTCTTCGCCGTCGCCATTCTCCCGACGGCGCTTTCCACCGCGCAGTCGCCCGCGCCGATCGCCCAGGTGCAGTTCGGGCTGAAGAAGCTCTACCTGCGCTCGCCCGTCGCCGCGGTCGGGGCGATCCTCGCCGGCATCCTGTCCGGCACCTGGGCGAGCCTCGGCGGCGTCTACACCACCCAGAGCGGCTTCACCACCGGCCAGGGCGCCACGCTTCTCGCCTTCGTGCTTGCCGGCGGCGCGCTCGGGCAGATCCCGATCGGCCGCATCTCCGACCGGACAGACCGACGCTATGTGATGATCGCCTGCGGCGTGATCGGCGTCGTCGCCGCGACCGCCATGTTCTTCATGTCGCCCGAGACGCCGCGCCTGCTCTACGGTTCGGCCTTCATCGTCGGCTCGATGCTCTATCCGATCTACGCGCTCAATGTCGCCCACGCCAATGACCGCGCCGATCCGAGCGAGTATGTGACGATCTCGAGCTCGCTCATGGTGCTCTACGGTCTCGGCACGGTTGCCGGCCCCTTGATCGGCGGCGGCGCGATGGAGCTTGCCGGTCCGCGCGGGCTGATGCTCTACCTTTCGATCGGGTTCGCCATCTACGCGGCCTACGCGGCATGGCGCGTCATGAAGGGCAATCCGACGGTCGCCCCGGACGAGCGCGCCGACTTCCACGCAATTGCCGTTCCGATGCGCGGCACGGACCCGGCCGGCAGCATCGCGGTGGATTACGAAACCGAATATGACCCCGCCCAGAGCGAGCAGTAATCCGCTCAGCTCGGATTTTGCGACGGGGAGACGCGGCGGATCTTTCGCCGCTCGAGACCCAGCCTGTGCTCGCGATAGATGATGAAGATGCCGGCGCCGACAACGAACACGGAGCCGGCAATCGTGTTCAGCGTCGGTATTTCGCCGAAGACGAACAACGATATCAGGATGCCGAAAATGATCGAGCTGTAGTCGAAGGGCGCGATCGTCGAGGCATCGGCGAAGCGATAGCTCTCGGTCATCATGATCTGGCCGACGCCGCCGAAGAGACCGGACAGGATGAGCAGGACGAGCGGCCAGAAGCCGAGCGAGGCCCAGCCGAAGGGCAGCGTCGCAAGCGACAGCAGCGCGGCAAAGGTCGAGAAATAGAGCACGATCGTCGGCCCCTTCTCGGTCACCAGCAGGCGACGGACCTGGATCATCGCCAGCGCGCCGAGCGCCGCGCCTGCAAGGACGAGAACAACGGCGAGCGCCTCCTCCGAACCGATCCCGCCCTCGCGGAAAAGCG
The DNA here is from genome assembly GCF_001578105.1 of Martelella sp. AD-3. Classification (GTDB taxonomy): domain Bacteria; phylum Pseudomonadota; class Alphaproteobacteria; order Rhizobiales; family Rhizobiaceae; genus Martelella. The sequence continues at coordinate 2,590,571 of NZ_CP014275.1, forward strand.
TCAGCTTGGGCCAGGAGATGATCATCACCCCGAACAGCCCGACGCCGACGGCCGTCCAGCGATAGATGCGCACCACCTCGCCAAGAAGCAGGGCGGCAAAGACGACGGAAAGCAGCGGCAGGGCATAGCCGAGGGCGATCACCTCCGGCAACGGCAGGTGCATCAGGCCGTAAAACCCCATGCCCATGGAGGTGATACCGATCAGCGAGCGCAGGAAATGGCCGACCGGGCGTTTCGTCTTGTAAGCGCCCTTCAGTTCATGCCGCCAGGCGAGATAGACGATGATGGGCACGATGCCGAACAGGGAGCGGTAAAACGTCACCTGCCCCGGCGCGATCCCCTCGCCCGCGAGCTTGATGCAGGTCTGCATGCCGAGAAAGGCAAGGATCGAGGACAGTTTGAGGACGATGCCGCGCAACGGGTTGGCATTGGTTTCGAAGGGCATGAACGGGGCATTCTGGTCAAGGGTTGTTGGCGGCAAGGGCCGCGTATGTCCCATCCTCCTTACGCCAGTTCCCGCATGCCTGTACAGATTTCATGAAAATCCGGCGAAGCATTTGCATTTTCCCGCCCCGGGCGCTTTGTTGTGCATCGATCGGCCGCGCCGAATGAAACCATATGAAGAGGAAGCCCATGCGAGCGGACAAGAACCGGACCGTTTACCTGAAGGACTATCAGCCGACCGATTTCCTCATCGAGACCGTCGACCTGGTGTTCGACCTCGGCGAGACAATGACGACCGTGGGGAGCCAGATCCGCATGCGCCGCCGGCCGGGCGCGGACCCTTCCGCTCCGCTGATCTTCGACGGCGACGGGCTCGCCTTGTCCGGCCTTGCGCTTGACGGCAAGCCGTTGCTCCCCGAGCGCTATGACAGCGACGCCGACAGGCTGACGATCCGCGACCTGCCCGAGGACGGCGCCTTCACGCTGACGGTCAAGACGCGCATCAATCCGAGCGCGAACAGCCAGCTTCTCGGCCTCTACCGGACAAACGGCGTCTATTCGACCCAGTGCGAGGCGGAGGGCTTTCGCCGCATCACCTATTTCTACGACCGGCCCGACGTGCTGGCGGTCTACACGGTGACGATCATCGCCGACGAGAAGACCTGCCCGCTCCTGCTGTCGAACGGCAATCTCGTCGAGGAACACAAGCTCGATGACGGCCGGCACATGGCCCGGTGGCACGACCCCTTCCCCAAGCCGTCCTATCTCTTCGCGCTCGTCGCCGGCGACCTTGCGATGATCGAGGACAGGTTCACGACCATGTCGGGCCGCGCGGTCACGCTCAGGATCTATGTCGAGCACGGCAAGGCCGGACGCGCCGGCTATGCGATGGATTCGCTCAAGCGCGCGATGAAGTGGGACGAGGAACGCTTCGGGCGCGAATACGACCTCGACATCTTCATGATCGTCGCCGTCTCCGATTTCAACATGGGCGCGATGGAGAACAAGGGCCTCAACATTTTCAATGACCGGCTGATCCTGGCGGATCCGGAAACGGCGACCGACGACGATTATGCCCGGATCGAGGCCGTGGTGGCGCATGAATATTTCCACAACTGGACCGGCAACCGGATCACCTGCCGCGACTGGTTCCAGCTGAGCCTCAAGGAAGGCCTGACGGTCTATCGCGAGCATGAGTTCTCCGCCGACGAGCGCTCGCGCCCGGTCGTGCGGGTGGAGGAAGTGAAATTCCTCAGGGCCCACCAGTTCCCGGAAGACGGCGGGCCGCTCGCCCATCCGGTGCGCCCGGCCGAATATCTCGAGATCGACAATTTCTATACGACAACGGTCTACGAGAAGGGCTCCGAGGTCTCGCGCATGATCGCCACGCTTCTGGGACCGGATGGCTTCCGCAAGGGACTCGACCTGTTCTTCGAGCGCCATGACGGCGGCGCGGTGACGATCGAGGATTACCTGAAGTGCTTCGAGGATGCGACCGGCCACGATCTCGCGCATTTCTCGCTCTGGTACCACCAGGCCGGAACGCCGGTGATCTCGGTTGCCAGTTTCTATGACGAGGCGAAGGGCGAGCTGAAGCTGACGCTCGGCCAGAAGACGCCGCCCACCCCCGGCGAGAGGGTCAAGAAGCCGCTGCACATCCCGCTCCGGGTCGGCCTCATCGGCCCGAACGGTGACGACATGGAACCGTCGGCGATCAGCGGCGGGGCACATCGCGAGGACGTTCTGGAACTCACGCAGGACGAGCAGACCTTCGTCTTTGAAGGGATCGGCGCGCGTCCGGCCATTTCGGTCAATCGCGATTTCTCCGCGCCGGTGCGGGTCCGCTTCGACCAGTCGCGCGAGGACCGGCTCAGGATCGCCGGGGCCGAGACCGATCTGGTTGCCCGCTGGGATACGGTCAATGCATTGGCGCTCGAGGCGCTGGTCAGGGCGACGGAGGAGATCAGGGCCGGACGGACGGTGAGGCCGGATGCAGGCTTGAGCGCGGTTCTCGTCGCCACGGCGGAGGACGAGACGCTCGAACCCGCTTTCCGCGCCCTGGCGCTGACGCTGCCGAGCGAACTCGATATCGGCCGCGAGATCGGCGACAATGTCGACCCGGACGCGATCCATACGGCGCGAAAGGCGGTTTTCGAGGCCATTGCCGAAGCCGGGCGCGAGACCTTCATCCGCCTGACAGCCGACATGGGCACGCGCAGCGCCTTCAGCCCCGATGCCGAAAGCGCCGGCAGACGGGCGCTCGCCAACGCGGCGCTCGCGCTTGCCTCGGCCGCAGAGAAGGCGCCTGAACGCGCAAGCCGGGCTTATCAGGCGGCGGACAACATGACGGACATGCTGGCCGCCATGCGGGTTCTGGCCCACCAGTTTTCAGGCTCCGGCGAGGCGGAAAACGCGCTTGCCGATTTCAGGCGCCGCTTTGCCCGCGAGCCGCTGGTGCTCGACAAATGGTTCGCGACGCTGGCGACGGTTCCGGGCGCGCAGACGCTTGAACGCGTCGCATCGCTGATGGGTGACGATGCCTTCGACGAGACCAACCCCAACCGGGTGCGCGCCCTTATCGGAGCCTTCGCCTCGTCCAATCCGACCGGGTTCAACCGGCCCGACGGCGCGGGCTACGCTTTCTTCGCCGACTTCATCCTGACCTCCGACAAGCGCAATGCCACGCTGACGGCCCGGCTGATGACGGCGATGCGCTCGTTCGAGGCGCTTGAGCCGGGACGGCGCGCGCTTGCCCGCAAGGCTATCGAACGCATTGCCGGCCATGATGATCTCTCCCGCAACCTGCGGGATATCGTCGATCGCATGTTGAAAGGCTGAATTAGCGCTTGCCAAGACACGCAATCCGAGTCCTCCGTTTTGACGGACCGGCCGCCGCAGCTGCGCCGTACAGCTTTCGCGGCGGCCGTCAATTCACAAAAAAGCCTTATTTGATATATGGTTAACAAAAGCTTCCCGAAGGGTGCTGGACAAGCCGAATCACCTTTGATTCACTAGGGTAGATTCGCAAGGCGGTTTCGCGGATCGCACGAGGGAACTTAAGCACATGAAACGATCAGATCTGTGGGACGACCCCGCAGTGAACGGGAACCTGCGCTCCGGATTCACTGCAAGCCAGACATTGTCAGGCCGCGAACAGGCCGGTTTTCAGGGCCTTGGCGCTTTTGCCGCCGCCAACAGGCCGGCGGTCGAAAGCCTTCTCAAGAAGTCCATTCCCTATCTGATCCTTGCCTTTCTCATCTGCGTCGCACTGGCGCGCGGGCTCTCCCTGATCTCCAGCCATACCCGCATGGAAGACGCCCTGCGCCAGGCAACAGAACTGACCTCGACGATCGCGCTTGTTGCGCTGGAGGACGAGACGGCGCTGTTCGACCCCGAGAATGCCGCTGCCGCCGACGACAGGTTGCAGGCGCTTTCCGCGGTGTCCGCCACCGACCCGGACACCGATCTCGTGATGATCGACACCAGCGGCTCTGTGCTTGCCGCAACCCCAGCGCGCGCCGGCCTCGTCGGCCGTTCGCTCGCCTCCGTCTTTCCCGAGTTGACCTCGGCCCACCATCCGCGCACCGGCGGACAGGTCGTCGAGACGCGGATCGACGGCGCGCCCTACCAGGTCTCCATGCAGCTCGTCGGCAATGACGGCGGCATGGTGATCGCGCTGCATGCGATGGAGCGGATGAATGCCTTCTGGCGCGCCGAGGTCAATCTCAACGTCACCCTGTTTGCCGCCATGGCGCTGCTGCTGCTCGTCGTGGTCTACGCCTACTACACCCAGATCAACCGCGCCGACGCGACGACAGGCGTCATGTCCGCCGAGCGCGGCGCGCGCGATGTCATGCTCGCCAACGGCGAGGCGGGACTGTGGTCATTCGACCCGGCGCGCCGCCGCGCCTGTCTCGACGGCTCGGCCTGCGCGGCCCTCGGCTTCGGCGAGACGGCGCGAGAGATCGATTATCGCGGGCTCCTGGCTCTCGTCCATCCCGATGACCGGCGCGGGCTTTCCCGGAAACTCCGCCCCACGGATGACGGATTGATAGAGGCCGATCTTCGCCTGCGCCGCCAGGACGGACGCTACGGCCTGTTCGCGCTTCGCGCCCATGCGGCGATCAGGGGCGACACCGTATCCGTTTCCGGCGCGGCCATCCGTCAGGCATCGTGCCACCAGAAGGCGGTCGAGGCGTCTGCAGCGCGCGCCGGCATGCTCGAGGCTGCCTTTGATGCACTGCCCCAGCCGCTGGCGCTGTGGCACAAGGATGGAAGCCTCGACCTTGCCAATGCCGCCTTCAGGGCCGCCTACGACCTTGATGACGGCCAGTGCGCCATGCGCCGGGATGCGCTTGCTGCGGAAAGCCGGCATCAGGCCGTTGTCGTTCGCCGCAACCACGGTGCGTGCGGCACGGCGGCCGAGGTCAGGACGGCGCGCGGCGCGTGGATGCGGATTGCCGAGCACTCCATTGAAGACGGCGCCCGACTGACGGTCGGCACCGACATCACCAGCTTCAGACAGGAGCAGACCCGGCTCCAGGCCGAGCAGGAACGACTGCGGGAAAAGGTCAGCGCCATGGCGCTTGACCGCCGCAAGCTGGAACTGAAATGCGCATCGCTCGAGCGGTCGCTTGAAGGGAAGACGGCCGCGCCGCGCCGAGAGGACACCGTTCTCGCCGACGCCTCCGTCCCCGCCGAAATCCGCACCGCGCTGACGTCCGTGCTCGGCTTCTCCGAACTGATGATGGCCGAAACGGACAAGACGTCCGGCGGCAAGCTCAACGACTATGCCCGCCACATCCACAGCGGCGGCGAAGCGCTTCAGGCACTGGTCCGGCGGCTTGAAGGCAAGCCCCATGCGCCCGCCGCCGGGGTCTCCGGCCACGAACCCGTCGTCAGGCGCAGGATCGGCTGACCGGTCTAGCGCATCGGCCCGAAAATCGGAATCGATTTTCGGAAAGCACGATGCGTAGATAAAATAGGTTAGAGCGCCTTGTCCTCGGCAAAGGGAAGCAGCTTTTCGAAGATCACCCGCACGTCGCGTGCATGATCGGCGATCTTTGCCTCAAGGGCGCTGACATCCGGGCAATCGGCGAGCTTGCACAGGCGCTCCAGAAGACCGGACGGCGCGGTTTCGGGCTCGAAACCCTCATTCAGGCAGGCGCGGGTCAACTGGGCAATGTCGGTATAAAGTGCAAGCGCCTTGCGGCAGGTCTCCAGGTCGCCCGCAGCCATCACCTCCGGGCCGAAACGCGCCAGAACATCGTCCGTGGTCATCGCGTCCGCGCCGCCGATTTCGCCGCGCGGCACATGGCAGGCGAGATGGCAATACTGGGCGAGGAATTCGATATCGACCAGCCCTCCGGGAATGAGCTTCAGGTCCCACGGGCTCTTTGCCGGCTTGTCGCGTTCGATGCGGGCGCGCATGTCGGCAATGTCGCGTGCAAGTTTCCCGAGATCCCGCTTCTGCCCCAGGATGGCATCGATCACGGCCCCGGTATCGGCCATCAGCGACGGGTCGCCGCACAGTGGATGGGCGCGCGAAAGCGCCATATGCTCCCAGGTCCAGGCATCGTTCAACTGGTACTTCTCGAAAGCGGCAAGGCGCGTCGCCAGCGGACCGGCATTGCCGGAGGGGCGCAACCGCATGTCCACCTCGTAGAGCACGCCTTCGGCCGTCGGCGCGCTCAGGGCGGCGACCAGGCGCTGGGTGACGCGGGCAAAATAGCGCGGCACGTCAAGCTGTTTCGGGCCGGACGACATGGCAAGCGGGTCGTCGCAATCGTAAAGCACGATCACGTCGACATCGGAGCCCGCCGTCAGTTCCGAACTGCCGAGCTTGCCCATGGCGAGAACGCAGGCGCGCTGGCCGTCGACCGTGCCATGCGCCTCTTCCATCTGCGCCAGCACGCCCTGAAGCGCCTCGTCGATCACCAGCGTCGCGAGCGTCGTCAGCGCGCGGCCGGCGGCAAAACCGCTGATCGACCCGGTCACCAGCCGGATGCCGATGAGGAAGCGCTGCTCGGCGGCAAAAATCCTGAGGCGGTCAAGCCGCTCCTCGTAGATCTCCACGCCGCTCATGAAGTCTTCCAGCCGGCCGGCGAGATAGTCGCGGGTCGGGATTTCCGTCATCAGCGCGGGGTCGAGCATGCCGTCGACGATATGGGCGCGCGCGGCGATGATCTCGGCGAGCCTCGGCGCTGCCGACATCACCTCGACGATGAGCAGCATCAGGTTCGGATTGTTCTTGAGAAGCGAGAAAAGCTGGACACCGGCAGGCAGACCGGAGAGAAACCGGTCGAAGCGCAGCAGTGCCTCATCGCCCCTGCGGCTTGCGCCGAAGGCTTTCAGGAGTTCGGGCATGATCTCGGTCAGCCGCTGACGGGCCTTGGTCGTCTGCGTCGCGCGGTAACGGCCGTAATGCCAGGTCCGGACAACGCGGGCGATGTCCTCGGGCCGGTCGAAGCCGAGCTTGCGCAGGGTTTCGAGCGTTCCCGGGTCATCATCCTCGCCGGTGAAGACGAGGTTGCCCGCCTCGCCCGAAAGCGTCTCCTCCCGCTCGAATAGGCGGGCATAGCGCCGCTCGACGGTCTTCAGCGCTTTCAACAGGGCGCCGGAAAAAGCGTGCGTGGTCTCAAAACCGCTCATGCGGGCGATTCTCAGAAGTTCGGCATCATCCTCCGGCAGAACGTGACTCTGCTCGTCGCGCACCATCTGGATGCGGTGCTCCACATCACGCAGGAACCAATAGGCCTCTGCCAGTTCATCGGCGGTGGCCTTGTCGATCCAGCGCGCCTCCCGCAATGCCGCGAGCGCATCGACGGTCCTGCGGCACCGGAGTTCCGGCATGCGCCCGCCGGCAATCAGTTGCTGGGTCTGGACGAAGAACTCGATCTCGCGGATGCCGCCGCGTCCGAGCTTGACGTTGTGGCCATGAACCGCCACCAGGCCGAAGCCCTTGTGAGCATGGATCTGCCGCTTGATCGAATGGATATCGGCGATCGCCGCATAGTCGAGATATTTGCGGAAGATGAAAGGGACCATTTCGGCGAGGAAAGCTTCGCCCGCCGCAAGGTCGCCGGCAATCGGCCGCGCCTTGATGAAGGCGGCGCGCTCCCAGTTCTGGCCGCGGCTCTCATAATAGAGAAGCGCCGCCTCGACCGGAATCGCCAGCGCCGTCGATCCCGGATCAGGCCTCAGACGAAGGTCGGTGCGGAAGACGTAGCCGTCGCCGGTGCGCTCCTGCAGGATGCGGATCAGACGGCGCATCAGCCGGGGCACGAGCGCGCGCGGATCATCCTTGTCGGTGAAGATCTTCGCTTCCGGCTCGAAAAAGACGACGATGTCGATGTCGGAGGAATAATTCAGTTCGCAGGCGCCCAGCTTGCCCATCCCGAGAACGACCATGCCCGATTGATCCGAGGGACGATCAGGGGATTGGAGCGCGAGTTTGCCCTCCCCGGCGGCCGATGTGAGCAGATGGTCCACCGTCGCGGCAACTGCGGCGCTCGCAAAGTCACTCAGCAGAGCGGTCGTCTTTTCCGGCGGGATCATGCCGGCGAGATCGGCAAGCGCCGTCAGGAACGCAACCCCGCGCTTGGCCCGGCGCAGGCGCAGCATGATGTCACTGTCGCTGACCTTGCCCTCCCCATCCCGCCAGGCTGCGCGCGCCGTCTCGATATCGGCTTCAATCTGCGGCAGGAACGGCTCATCGATGCGGGAAAGCAGTTCGGGGTGGGCGCGGAAGCTGTCGAACAGAAACGGCGAAAGCGAAAAGGCCGCAGCGAGGAAGCGCGTCAGCCGGTCGTCACGGTCGGCGAGAAATGCAGGAAGCCCGTGCTTTTCAGCCGCCGCAGCCATCTCGTCAAGGGCAGACCGCGCCAGTTCGTCGTTGAGCGGGAAAATGGGCTCCCCCGCCATATCGCGCAGTGTGCCGCCTGCCTGGTCGCTCATCTTTTCCTCCGTATGCCGTTTGCTCTGCCTTAACATCGCGGACGGCAGGCTCAAAGCAAAAGACGGAGGCGCACGGAGCGACGCGTCAGCCGGCGCTGCCCTTTTCGCTGACGATCGCAAAGCGCAGCACAGCCGCAAGACCGGAGTACCCCTCGACGAGGCTTCCGGCTTCAACAAGCGAAAACGCGCCGCCATGCATCGAAGCAACGGCATCCACCAGCGACAAGCCGAGCCCGGTTCCGGGCTTCGACCGGCTCTCATCGAGCCGGAAGAAGCGTTGTTTGACGTCGTCCATGCGCGAAGGCGGAATGCCGGGTCCGTTGTCGGCCACCACGAACACGGCCTGACGCCCTTCCCGCTTCAGCGAAAGGTGGATCGACTGCCCGCAGCCCTCGGAATATTTGATGGCATTGTCGAGAAGATTGAAGATCGCCTGGCCGATCAGTTCTCGATTGCCGTTGACGGAGATATCGCTTTCGATGGCGCAGTCGAGCGCAAGACCGGCCTCCTCGGCAACCGGGCCGTAAAGCTCGGCGCTGTCCTCGACGATCGCCGAGAGGTTAACGACCGACATCTCGGCGGCAACGGCGCCCGCTTCGACGCGGGAGATCATCAACAGCGCGTTGAAGGTCCGGATCAGTTGGTCCGATTCGGCGATGATGCCTTCCAGGGCCAGACGCCGGTCATCGGGGTTCTCCGTTGCTGCCGCATCTGCTGCCTTGTTGCGCAGGCGGGTCAATGGTGTCTTCAGATCATGGGCGATATTGTCGGAAACCTGGCGCAGGCCCTCGTTCAGCCGCACGATACGGTCGAGCATGAGGTTGAGGGAGTTGGAAAGCCGGTCGAATTCATCGCCGGAGCCGGTGACGGGAAGACGCTGGGAGAGATCGCCGGCCATGATCTTGCCGCTTGCACTCGACATCCGGTCCATGCGCTTCAGCGCATTGCGCCCGATCGCGAACCAGATCACCAGCGCGCCGACGCCCATGATGATGAGCGCGAGCAGCAACGCCTGCCGGACAACGATATGCAGCCGTTCGGGATCGCCGAGGTCGCGACCGATCAGCAGCCTGATGCCGTTGTCGAGCTCGATGACATAACCGGCGGCAAGGTTTTGATGCGTCCCGCCATTGTTTTCGGCAAAGCCCTCATAGCGGAAGGGCGGCTCGATCCAGCCGAGCCGGTTCAATACGCCCGGCTGCAGCGAGGCGACATTGCTGGCGAGAATTTCTCCCTGCGGGCTGGCAATGACATAGAGATTGGCGCCGGGCTGGCGCGCGCGTCGCTCGATGATGTTGAAGACGCGCCGGATGCCGCCGCTCTCGAAAGCGAGATCGAGTTGGGTAACCTCGGGTTCAAGCGAGGCCCTGGTCTGCCGCACGACGAGATCTTCTGAGACCGCGGTGACGTAAAACACCATCACCGCCGCGCATAGGCCGAACAGAAGGATATAGACGGCCGAAAGACGGACGGCGGTGGATTTGAACAGGAGCCGCAGGCGTTCTCTCATCGGTTGCGATCGCTGTTGGAGCGCGCCCAGGAAAAGCGGAGACCGGTTTTCCGTCCGGACGCGCGAAAAGACAAAAGGTTAGAGCATGTTCGCGATTCACGAAAACGCGGACATGCCCTAGGGATCGGATTTGATCATGTAGCCGGAGCCGCGGATCGTCTTCAGAAGCGGCTTGTCGAAATCCTTCTCGATCTTGGAGCGCAGCCGCGACACATGCACGTCGATCACATTGGTCTGCGGATCGAAATGATAGTCCCACACGTTTTCGAGGAGCATCGTGCGGGTGACCACCTGCCCGGCATTCTTCATCAGATATTCGAGGAGCCTGTACTCGCGCGGCTGCAGCGTGATCTCGCGCCCGGCCCTGCGCACCTCGTGCGACAGGCGATCCAGTTCCAGATCGCCGACCCGGTAGACGACATCCTGGTCGGGCGCGCCCTTGCGCCGGCCGAGAACCTCGACGCGGGCCAGAAGCTCGCTGAAGGCATAAGGCTTGGGCAGATAGTCATCCCCGCCTGCTCTGAGCCCCGTCACGCGATCGTCCACCTGCCCCAGTGCCGAGAGGATCAGCACCGGCGTGTGCACGCCGCGCGCGCGCAGCGCCGAAATCACCGAGAGCCCGTCGCGGCGCGGCAGCATGCGGTCCACGACCAGCACGTCATATTCGTTCTCGCTCGCCATGAACAAGCCGCTCTCGCCATCGCCCGCATGTTCGCAGGTGATGCCGGCCTCGCGGAAGGCCTTGGTCAGATAGGCGGCGGCCTCAAGATCGTCTTCAATAACCAGAATACGCATGGCGGCGACACTATCGCCATTGCGATCTTCGTTACAAGCAGTCTTGAGGGTTTCGTCGACAGACATTTGGCTCCTCCGAAAGGGCGGCAAAACGAAAGGGGCGCACAGGTCCTGCCCGTGCGCCCGCCATTCTGTCAGTGCCGATCAGCCGGCATCCTCGTTCTCGCTACCGGTCGGCAGGGCGGTGAACATGCTGCCGTTTTCGGTCTCGACCTGGAAAAGCGCCTGCTTGCGTCCGTTGTTCGCCGCCTCTTCGACCTGATCAAGGATGTCCTGGGCAGAGCCGACTTCCTTGTTGTTGACGCTCAGGATCTTCTGCCCTTCGGCAAGCCCCTTCTGAGCGGCATCCGAATCGGGATTGACGACGGTGACCGTGACGCCCTTGCCGTCATCGGACGGAACGACCTCGATACCCATCCGGGTCATCAGCGAGCTCTCGGCGGGCGCGCTCATGCCTTCGGCGGCCGCCAATTGGTCCTCGGTCGGGAATGCACCGAGCGTGACATCGACCGTCTGCGACTTGCCGTCGCGCCAGACGGAAAGCTCGACATTGTCGCCCGGCTCCATCATGCCGATCATCCGGGAGAGCGAACGCGCGTCCTCGATGACCTCGCCGTTGACCGCGGTGATCACATCGCCCTGCCTGAGCCCGGCTTCGGCGCCGGGACTGTCGGAGGTCGGCTCGGAGATCATCGCGCCTTCCGGTTTTGCCAGACCGATCGCATCGGCGATATCTTCGGTGACGGGCTGAATGCGCACGCCGAGCCAGCCGCGCTCGACCGCGCCGTCATCGATCAGATCGTTGACCACGTCCTGGGCCAGATGCGAGGGGATGGCAAAGGCGATGCCGACATTGCCGCCGGACGGCGAGAAGATCGCGGTGTTGATGCCGACCACTTCGCCGTTGAGATCGAAGGTCGGACCGCCGGAATTGCCGTGGTTGACGGCTGCGTCCACCTGGATGTAGTCGTCATAGGGGCCGGAGGCGATGTCTCGCCCGAGCGCGGAGACGATGCCCGAGGTCACCGTGCCGCCGAGGCCGAAGGGGTTGCCCACGGCCACGACCCAGTCGCCGACGCGCAGCTTGGAATCATCGGCGAAGTTCACATAGGTGAAGTCGCGGTCGGCATCGACCTTCAGGACGGCGAGATCGGTGCGCGGATCAGTGCCGACGAGCTTGGCGTCATATTCGGTCCCGTCATCCATCAGAACGGAGAAACTGTCGCCTTCGCGCACGACGTGATTGTTGGTGACGAGATAGCCGTCCCCGGACACGAAGAAGCCTGACCCCTGAGCGACCGGACGCGGACCGCCACCGCGCGGCTTCGGCGGCTGCTGCGGCTCCATGGGCGCGCCGAAATCCTTGAAGAAACGCTTCAGGGGATGATCATCCGGCAGGTTGTCAAATCCGCGTCCGCCAAAGCCGAAGCCGAAGCCGTCATTCTGGGCAACGGGCTGGACATTGCTCTCAACGACCACGGAGACCACGGCCGGCGAGACCGCCTCGACCACGTCGGCAAAGCCCGGCACCTTGGGGGCCTCGACATAAACCGGGTCGGCGAGGGCTTCGGGAACGGTCAGGGGCGCACCTGCCGAAAACAGCACAGCGGCAACGCCGCCGGCAAGCGCCGAGGCTTTCAGAATCGGCTTGAACTTGTTGTATCCGGAAGTCTGGTCGAGCATCTGGTCTACCTTTTCCTTGATTGACGTTTTTGAAGATGTCTTCAAATCGGATAAAGGCACTATAAATGTTGCGACCTTACAGCAATCTGTCCACAAAATGACGGATTGTTAATTGTCGTCGCCATCCGCGAGAAGCCGCTCGAGGCGCTCCTCCTCCGCCTGGGAAAGCGGGCGATCCGGCGCGCGACGCGACTTCGAAAGGCGCCACACCACGATGCCGCCGATCACGACCAGCAGCGCCGGCGCGCCCCACAAAAGCCATGTCTGGGGCGAGAAGCGGGGCTTCAGCAGCACGAATTCGCCGTAGCGCGAGACCACATAGTCGATGACCTCCTCATTGCTGTCGCCATCGACAAGACGGTCCCGCACCAGAAGCCTCAGGTCCCGCGCGAGATCGGCATTCGAATCATCGATCGACTGGTTCTGGCAGACCAGGCAGCGCAGTTCGGCGGAAATCTCGCGGGCGCGCGCTTCGAGTGCCGGATCGTCCAGCACTTCGTCAGGCGCAACGGCTTGGGCCGCTGTCAACGGCGCCAGGAGCAGAACCATGGCCAGAAGGGCGGCAAGCTTCATTCCGCTGCCCCTGCATGCGCGGCCGCGTCCATCGAGCGCCTGCGACTGCGCGCGGGCGCGCCGACGCGCAGTCGCCGGTCGGTCAGCGAAACCACGCCGCCAAGCGCCATGGCCACGCCGCCGAGCCAGATGCACAGGATAAACGGTTTCCACCACACCCTGACGACCCAGGCGCCATCGGCGCGCTCATCTCCGAGCGAGACATAGAGCTGGCTGAGGCCGAAGGTGGAGATGCCGGCCTCGGTCGTCGGCATGTTGTTGGCGAGGTAGACCCGCTTGGCCGAAAAGCTTTCGGTGACGGGCCGACCGTCTCGGGCAATCGTGAACGCGCCCCGTTCATCGACATAATTGGGGCCTCTTACGGGTGTGATACCGTCGAATGTCACCGTGTAGCCGCCGGCATCCACGCTCATTCCGGGCGTCATCTCCAGAACCGCCTCGGTCTCGTAGAGCGAAACCGCGACGACGCCGAGAACCGTCACGCCGAGGCCGAAATGGGCGAGCGCCGCGCCGAAGGCGGAACGCGGCAGGCCGACAAATCGCGGCCATGCCCGCGCCATCGACATCCGGCCGAAACCCGAGCGATACCAGAGATCGCTGGCCGCGCCGAACATCAGGAAGAAGGCAATCGCGATGACAAGGCCCGCGAGAACCGGGCCGCGGGAATGGTAGTAGATGAAGCCGGCAGCCAGAACGAGCGCCAGAACTGCCGCGACCATCAGGCGCTCGCCGGCCGCCTTCAGGTCGCCCCTTTTCCACGACAGCATCGGGCCGAAGGGAACGGCGAGCAGAAGCGGGATCATCAACACGCCGAAGGTCATGTTGAAGAAGGGCGGGCCGACGGAAATCTTGTCGCCGGTGAGTGTTTCGAGAACCAGCGGATAGAGCGTGCCGGTCAGCACGGTTCCCGTAGCCACCGTCAAAATGAGATTATTGAAGACCAACGCCCCCTCGCGCGAGATCGGCGAGAACAGGCCGCCGGCGCGCAGGAGCGGTGCGCGAAAGGCGAACAAAGCCAGCGAGCCGCCGACGAAGAAGGCAAGGATGGCGAGAATGAAGATGCCGCGCGTCGGGTCGGTCGCGAAAGCGTGCACCGAGGTCAGAACGCCGGATCGGACGAGAAAGGTTCCGAGCAGCGACAGCGAGAAGGTCAGGATCGACAGGAGCACCGTCCAGATCTTCAGCGCCTCGCGCTTTTCCATGACCAGGGCGGAATGCAGCAGCGCCGTACCGGCAAGCCAGGGCATGAAGGAGGCATTCTCGACCGGATCCCAGAACCACCAGCCGCCCCAGCCCAGTTCGTAATAGGCCCAGTAGGAGCCCATCGCGATGCCGGCCGTCAGGAACAGCCATGCCAGAAGCGCCCAGGGACGAACCCACAGTGCCCAGGCCGCGTCGATCCGCCCGCTGATGAGCGCCGCGACCGCAAAAGAAAAGCACACGGAGAAGCCGACATAACCGAGATAAAGCAAGGGCGGATGGATCGCGAGGCCGAAATCCTGCAGGATAGGATTGAGATCCTGCCCCTCTCCCGGCACGGGAAAGATCCGCATGAACGGGTTCGAGGTGAACAGGATGAAAAAGAGAAAAGCCGTCGCGATCAAGGCCTGGATCGAGAGCACATTGGCCCTGAGATCGTCGGGAAGATTGCGGCTGAAGGCGGCAACAAGCGCGCTGAACAACGTCAGGATCAGAAGCCAGAGCATCATCGATCCCTCGTGATTGCCCCAGACGCCGGAGAACTTGTAGATCAGCGGCATCAGCGAGTGCGAATTCTCCCAGACATTGCGGACGGAGAAATCGGAGACCAGATGGCTGCGGATCAGCACGCCGAAGGACGTCGCCACCAGGGCGAACAGAGTGAGCGTTCCGCTGACGGCCACCGCCATCATTTGCGGGTTGTTCCGCCTGGCGCCGACAGCCGGCACCAGAAAGGTCACAAAAGCGACCGCAAGCGCGAGGATCAGCGAGAACAGACCGAGTTCAACCGTCACTGGCTCGTCTCCCCCTCCCAGACGCCGTCTTCCTTCAGGCGGTCGGCAACTTCCTTGGGCATGTAGTTTTCGTCGTGCTTGGCAAGCACCATGTCGGCATGAAACGCGCCGTCCCTGTCGAAGCGTCCTTCCGTCACCACGCCCTGCCCTTCACGGAAGAGGTCCGGCAGGATGCCGGCATACCGCACCTCGACCGCGCTGGAGCCATCGGTCACGGTAAAAAGAACATTGGAGTTCTCCACGCGCTTGATCGACCCCTCCTCGACCAGCCCGCCAAGCCTGATGCGCGTTCCCTCGCCGACCGGCTTTTCGGCAAGGTCGGACGGCATGTAGAAATAGGAAACGCTGCGGCTGAGCGCAAACAGCACCAGCAGCACGGCGACGGCAATGAAACCGACGCCGCCTGCGATGACAGTCAGCCTTTTCTGCTTGCGATTCAACGCTCTGCTCCCGATAACTGCAGCGAGGCTCCAAAGGCCTCAAGCCTTGCCCCCTGCGCGCTGTCCCCTCCGAAGTAACCGATCGCCTGCCGGAGGGCCAAAACCGCCTTTTCCTCGTTTCCGAGAACACTATAGGATCGGATCAGACGCATCCAGCCGTCGATATCATCCGGATCATCTTCCAGCCTTTGCTCAAGCCCGGCGACCATGCCATCGACCATCTCGGCGCGCGCCTCATCCGAAAGGTCGGACGCGGCCGCCACTGCCTCTTCGTCGGGGCCATTCGGCACGACGCCATCGGCGGGACGACCGCCGCTATTGGCCGCGATCCGGCGGTCAACCATGTCGCGCCAGGGAGACCCTTCCGGCAGCGCGTTTTCAAGACGCCTGAACCGCTCCGCCGCCACGGCGCTGTCTCCCGATTGCTCGGCGGCAAGAGCCATGAAGTACAGCGCGCGCAGGTCATCCGGGTCAAGCGCCTCCGCCTTTCGGAAAAGGTCAAGCGCCTGGTCCGTCACGATCCCCGCATGCATGGCGACGATGGCCTCCCCCTGCCCGGCCAGCCGATCGGCGGTCGCGCCCGAAACGCGGATCGCATTGGCATAGGCGTTCTCTGCCGCCTCGAACCGGCCTTCGCGCAGATAGATCGGCGCGATCACATCCCACCCGCGTCCGTCTTCGGGGTTCTCGGCAAGATGCTGCTCCACGCGCGCCACCAACACGGCAAGGTCGGGTTCGTCCGCATTCACACGCGCGGCAAGCGGCTGATCCGGCGCGCCCGGCGTGCCGAGAATGGGATAGAGCAAAGCCGACCCGACCATCAAAACCAGGATCGCGGCAGCCGTCCCCCAGGCCGTCGTGCGGCGGCCGGCCCTGCGTTCGGGAGCAAGGCCTCCCTTGAAGGAAACGGCCAGGAGCCGTCGACCGATCTCGGCCCGCGCCGCTTCGTATTCCTTGTCGCTGAGCAACCCTTCCGCTTTTTCGCGCTCGATCTCGCGCAATTGATCGCGATAGACGGCGGACTGGCCCGCAGCCGGCCCTTCGCCCCCGCCTGCGGGCTTGCGCAGCAGCGGCAGGGCGACCGCGAGGGCCGCGACCAGGAAGACGACAAGGGCTGGAATGGCGAAAATCATAACGATGTCTTCGTACGCTACCGCCGCACAATAGCCAACACACTAAAGCTTTATCGGCGCAATCTGCCGCAAAAGGTCGCAGCAGGGAAGAGCGCGAGGGACACGGCTAATTCAGCAGCGACCACAGCCCGTCCTCGCCCCGGCAGGCGGCGCCGCGTCCGACATATTCGCGGCCGTCGATGTTCACGCGCTGCGTGTATTGCCGGCAGTTCTGGTCCCCTACCTGATAGGGACTGGCCGCGGTCACGCTGCCCGTGGCATCCCGCCCCTGCCAGGTGACGGTTTCGCCCGCGGGAACGGAGGCGAGCGCGTATTGTTCTGCCTGCAGGGCTTTCGCGCGGTCGGCAGGCGAAAGGGCGATGCCCGCGCGCTCCACCAGCCCGCCTTCAAGAGCGACAGCGGGAACGGCTTGCCGGGACGCGGGCGCGGGCGCCACGCCGGTGGGTATCCCGGTGTCGGTCGTGGCGCAACCCGAAACCGCAATAGCGGCGGCGGCGAGCAGAATGATCCGTTGCACGATGTTGTTACCCCCTGAACGTCATGAATTGGTTCCGCCCTACGGCGCGGGACAAAGCGGCTCCAAGGCGCGGGCAAGGCATAGCATGGACTGATGCGCCCTTGGACCTAGAAACAGATTATGGCCAGATTTCGCCGGACCGGCCGGCCGGCCAAGCGGAACGGCTATTTTTTGAGTTTCGCCGGCAGCACGATGCGTGCGTGTAGTCCGGCTCCCTCAAGCCCCGTCAACTCGAACCGGCCGCCATAAGCCTGCACGATGTCGTCGACGATGGAAAGGCCGAGCCCGGAACCCGATCCGCTTTCGTCAAGCCTCTGGCCGCGTTTCATCGCCCTGCGGATCTCCTCGGGCGTCAGTCCCGGGCCATCGTCGACAACCGTGATTTCCGCCCATTCGCCGGCTTCCGCGCCACCCTCCATCCTCAGGACATCCACCCGAACCTCGCCCTCGGCAAAACGGGCGGCATTCTCAAGCAGGTTGCCGACCACTTCCTCGATATCCTGCTGCTCTACCGCCAGCACAAGACCGGGAGCGCAGGAGAGCACAAAATGCGTATCAGGGTTCAATCGACGCATCACGCGGACCAGGCGTTCCAGAACGGGCTCCACCTCACAGCGCGTCAGCACCGATTCGGTTTGCGCGGCAATCCGCGCCCGGTTCAGATAGGCCTGGACCTGCGCCTGCATCATCACGACCTGCGACGCGATCAGCTTGCCGCCCTGCCCGCCCATGGCCTGCGCCTCGTTCAAAAGCACGGCAATCGGCGTTTTCAGCGAATGGGCAAGATTGCCGACCTGCATGCGCGCGCGTTCGACGATCGTGCGGTTATTGCGAAGAAGCGCATTGATTTCGTCGGCGAGCGGTTGGATTTCGACGGGAAAGGCGCCTTTCATTTCCCCGTCGCCCTGTTCGGAAATGGTGCTGAGCGCCGCGCGGGCCCTGTCCAGCGGACGCAGGGCCCACAGAATGATCAACCCGTTCAGGAGAATGCTGGCGATGCCGAAGAGCGCGAGAGCGATATAGAGCCGGCGCGAGAACCAGCGCACGTCATTGTCCACCGCATCGCGGTTGCCCGATACGCGCACCCGGGTCGCCCGGTTCTGATCGTCCATCACGACCACCGTCTCGATCACCGCCAATTCGTTGTCGTGGTCGTCGCGAACGACATAGGTCCGCCGAAAGTCACCGTCATACGGCACTTCACTGACCGGCTTGAGCGGCAGTTCCTCACCCCCGAGCGAGGGGGAGCGCAGTGCTTCTCTCTTGTCGTCATAAAGCGGATCGACCACCCAGTACCAACCGGTCTGCGGTTGCTTGTAGCTGAGGTTCCCGAGCTGCGGCGCGCCGGTCAGGTCCCCGTCCTCGTCGATCGACACGGAGTTGACGACATTGAACATCTCGGCCTGCAGAAGCTGGCGGAAACCGCGCTCGGCGGCATTTCTGTAGAGCGCGGAAATCACCACCGCAATCACCAGAAGCGCGATGACAAACCAGACCGTCGTCAGCGCCAGGGAGCGCAGCGTCAGGGAGTTTGCCCATTTCATTCAGGCACCTGCATGCGGTAGCCGAGACCGCGGACCGTCTCGATCCATTCCGGCCCGATCTTCTTGCGCAGACGTCCGACAAAGACCTCGATCGTGTTGGAATCCCGATCGAAGTCCTGATCGTAAAGATGTTCGGTCAGTTCCGTGCGCGAGACGACCTCGCCCTGGTGGTGCATCAGATAGGACAGCAGCCTGTACTCATGCGAGGTCAGGCGCAGCAACTCGCCGTTGAGCGTCGCCTTGGAGGCCTTCACGTCAAGCGCGATCGGCCCGCAGGAGATCGTGCTGGCCGCATGTCCGGCCGCCCGGCGGATGAGCGCCCGGATGCGCGCCATCACTTCCTCGATGTGGAAGGGTTTGGTCACATAGTCGTCGGCGCCGGCGTCGATGCCGGCAACCTTGTCGCTCCAGCGATCGCGCGCCGTGAGAATCAGTACCGGCATCTTTCGCCCGGCGGCGCGCCATTTTTCCAGAATAGACACGCCGTCCAGCGCCGGCAGGCCGATATCGAGAATCACGGCATCATAGGGTTCCGTGTCGCCGAGGAAATGCCCTTCGACGCCGTCATAGGCACAATCGACAACGTAGTCGGACTCCCTCAGCATCTGAGCAAGCTGCCGGTTGAGGTTTTCATCGTCTTCGATGAGCAGGATACGCATGTCGGTCAACTCACTGTTTGCGGACAGGGACTTCGGCAAGGCGCAAGGGCCGCAGGACGATCAGCTCGCGGGAACGGTTCGGGTAATCTTGCGCGGCATATTTCCGTTGTTTGCGGGGATGATGACGGTCACCTGGCAGCTGCTGCCGTCCTGCGTCGGCACCGCGGACAACAACTCTCCGCCGGTGCTCCTGACGACCGCCGCCGCCGCCGCCGCGCAGTCGGCAGCGATTGCGCCGCCGGTCTGGGCGGCAAGGAGCAGGCCGGCGGCCGACGCCATCCGCAATGCAAGCATCGTCTTGCGCATCATCATGTTTCCCAAAGAAATTCACTTTGCTCTTACTGATAAGAATAGTTGGCTGAACTGCAAATGAATAGTCCCATAGACGCAGGCAAAACCCACGGCTGCCGGAGCGCTTGGCCCCGGCAGCCGGTTATCGCACCGTGCGTCAGCGGCTCAGCGTGCCCTTGGCCGCTATCCGGCCGAAAAGCGCGACCAGCCCGCCGGAAGCGCCGGCGAGCGTGGCAATGGAGGCGGCCAGTTCGCTCTGCGTGCCGTCGTCCAGATAGAGGCCGCCCATCTGGAAAAGAGGAGCGGCGATGGCCAGAAGCGCGCCCCATACCGTCTTCGAAAGATACCATTTCTTCGTATTATCCATGTCATTTCCTTTCTGTTCAGACCGCAAGTGAAAATGTGCGGACGAGGGCCGTGCCGAGCGGCACCTTCCGCCCCAGTTGACGAAGCCGGACCGCAAAAACCGTCGCGGGAAGACCGAAGTCGGAGATCTGCTCGGCCTCCGGATAGAGCCATTGCGGCACGGCGGTCTCGATGCTGCGCAGCAAGGTTGCGCCGGCGAAAATCTCCAGGCGGTAGGCTTCGGCGTCCTCGTCCTTCGGAATGTCGGCAGCGGCCCAGTCATCGGCGTCGAGGCGGGAGCGCCGCACCCAGCTGAAGGCCAGGTCACCGGAATTGAGACGCCGAACCTTCAGCTGCACCGGCGACAGAGGCGTCTCCGCCCTGATGCCCCCGGCAAACTGATAGGGCGCGCGCGGATCGGCCTGGCCGTTGGCGGTTTCGACGACATAGTTCCGCGATAGCCCCACATGCCTGCTGCCAAGCCCGACCGGGACAACGGAAGCGTTGAGAACGACGGCGTCATTGCCCGTCTCCGCGCCCGCCAGCATGGCGTCCTCGGTTCCGTGAAGACCGCGCAACAGGCCCTCCAGCCGCCAGCGCCCGGACGAGATTTCCGTGGCCCGCAGGAAGCCGATGATCTCGAACACGCCATTGCCGGCCCTCACGGCAATGCGGTTCTCGCCGTTCAGCACGGCCGTTCTCGTCGCCGATGCGAGACCGCCGAAATCCAGATCGACGACGAGGGCGCGGGTGAAGTCGAACCGCCCGCTCGCCCCGGGCTGAAGCGGGGCGGCAAGTCGCGCCGTTGCCGCCGGCCTGTCGATGACCGCGCCGGGCTGATAACCTTCATCCGTCGACGAGGAGGCGACGAACGCACGGCGGAAGGGGCGGGAGAAGACCGCGACCCGGGCGAAATCCTCGGCCGGTCCCGGTGCGTCGCGCGCAAGGTCGAGAAAGATCACCCTCGGCGAGAAACCCTCCGAGGCGGCGTCATGCGCAAGGCGCGCGTTTTCGCCGGCGCCCGGGGCCGTGCCGGCAGACGGCGAAAACGACCGCGCCTCCAGCCGGATCGTCTCGGCGACCTCAAGCCGCGTCACCATGAAGCGTCCGGCCGGGCCGCCTTCGAGCCGGAACACATCGCCGATTTCCAGAGCGCGCTCCTGCGGCGACAGGTCAATCTGCAGGGTCCGCATGCCGCAACGGCTTTCGCGCAGCAGCGCGTGGGCCCGCTCCAGCGCCGTCGCCTCCGAAAGGACTGTTGGCAATGCGAACCGGAGCACCCGATCGCTGACCGTCGTCGCGCGGCTCGCGCGGGCGCTTGCCTGCGCGTAATCGGCTTCCGGATCGAAATAGGTGACGGCAGCCTCGCCCGGTATATCGCTGCCGTGAAGCCGCGTCTCGCGCCAGGGGCCGGCGTCGCGCTCGGCAACAATATCGATCACGCGCGGTGAAAGGCTGGCGCGCTGGCGCGAACGGAACACCAGGCCGTCGGCCGTTTCGATACAGTCCGCGGAATAGAGCGAGAGCAGCGGCTCGATCAGGTCGCGTGCCGCATCGATATCGGCCTGCAGATAGCCTGTCAGATCACCGCTCAGCAGGCGCGTGTCGCAATCGTTGAAACCGTGATCGGCAAGAAGCGCGC
The DNA here is from genome assembly GCF_001578105.1 of Martelella sp. AD-3. GTDB lineage: Bacteria > Pseudomonadota > Alphaproteobacteria > Rhizobiales > Rhizobiaceae > Martelella. The sequence goes on from NZ_CP014275.1 coordinate 2,612,097, forward strand.
GTACGGCGTCGGCAAGCGTGGTCGCTCCCAGCCTGCCGTTCAGCCAGTGCCCGGTCGTCCAGTTGGCGCCGTCGCTCCACAGCGCATCGTTCTGCGGAAAGGCCGGATAGGGCCGGATGTCCCAGCACCAGAGGAAAATATGGTCAGGATCGACCATGCCGGCAGGCGCGCTGGCGCCCGTCCAATACCCAAGATGCGCTTCCAGGAAGCGGCGCTGCTCGTCGTCGGAACGCCGGCGGCTCGAGAAATGGGGATAGGCGGATTCCGCCGATTTCGGATCGGCAAAGACATTCGGCTGGCAGCTTCCCTTGTCGACCGCCGGACATCCGAGCTCGGTGAACCAGATCGGCTTTTCCATGGGAACCCAGGCGGTGGGCGCAACTGCCTCGCCGCCGCCGATCCGGTCGAAATGCCTGTTCGACCACCAGCCCGCAAGGTCCTTGTATCTGTAGACCCATGGCTTGTTCGCAAGTCCGTCGGTGATCGGCGTGCGTCGTCGCGCTACCCGATCCGCCTGGTCGATATAGTGCCAGTCGTATCCTTCGCCGGCTGCGATCTGCCCTTCAAGCCCGGCCGGATCGGTCGCGCTCTTGAACCCGTCCGGATTCTCCGAAGCAAGGTCGTCATCGCGCCAGTCCGACAACGGCATGTAGTTGTCGATGCCGACAGCGGTGATATCGGGACTCGCCCACAGCGGATCGAGGTTGAAGTAGATATTGCCGCTGCCATCGTCCGGATGGAAACCGAAATACTCGCTCCAGTCCGCGCCGTAGGTGAGCGCCGTATCCGGCCCGAGGATGTTTCGCACGTCGCCCGCAAGCTCGATCAGCCCCTCGACGAAGGGAAAGGCGTCATTCTGATCGCGGATCGAGGTCAGGCCCTTCAGTTCCGAGCCGATGATGAAGCCGTCCACGCCTCCGGCGGCGGCGGCGAGATGCGCATAATGCAGAACGAGACGCCGGTATCCGGCATCCGTGCCGGCAAAGGTGACACCCGTCGGTCCCGGCGTGAAGTGATGCGGCTCGGCCGTGCCCAGAAATGCCTCCACCTGCGCCCGGGCAGCCGCGGTCCGGTCGCTCGAGCCGGAAACGCCCCTGGCGGGATGGCAGGTGATCCGGCCGCGCCAGGGATAGATGGCCTGCTCCGCGCCGCCATAGGGGTCGGGCAGACCGTTGGCCGCAGGCACGTCCATCATGATGAAGGGATAGAGAAACACCTTCAGCCCGCGCGCCTTCAGGTCTGCGATCGCCGCCATCAGCCCGGCATCGTTGGGCGTGCCGCCATAGGCCGGTCCGCCCTCATGCGTGCTCACCACATGCGCCTCGTCGCGCTTGAGGCCGGAAACGGACCAGGGCGTGCTCTCCTCGGCGCGAAACGGCGTTTCCACGCCCGGCAGAATGCGGCACTCACCCGCCCTCAGATCCGAGCCGAACCAGGTGACGACCAGCGCCACGCGCTCCAGATTGGGGCAAAGCGCGGTCAGTTCGTCGACCGAGGCTTCCCAGTCGGTCGCGCGGGTGAGCGTGTTGCGGTTCATGATCCGCTGGCTTCCGCGGCCGAGCGATTCTGTGACCGGATAAGGGCAGAGCCCGTGTTCGGTCGCGCCGGGAATGACGGCGATGGCCTTCACCCGGCTCTCGAGCGCTCCCGTCGGCTTCAGCACCTCGAACTGGATCACGGGGATGCGGTTGCCGAATCCGTCGAGCGGCAGGCGTTCGAAGACGACATAACAGAGCCCGCGATAGGCAGGCGCGTTGCCGGCGCCCTGCTTGGCCTCGATCAGGGGATCTGGCAACTGGCTGTCATCGCCCGGATAGAAGCGCATCTCGATGCCGGTCAGGTCCAGCTCGCGCCCGTCCGCCCAGACCCGCCGGATCGCGGCAACGGGGCCTTCACAAATGCCGAAGGCGAAATTGCCGTAATAGGCGAAGCTCTCGAGCGTCGAGCCCGACGCCTTGCCGCCGGCGCGCTCCTCGACCACGTCTTCCTCGAATCGCGTCGCCCAGATCAGCGTTCCCCCGACCCGCGACGCGCCGTAGACGCGCGGAATGGCAACGCCCTCCTCCGCGCCGCCAACCCGGGCGGTCGGCAAATGGCGGCCGGCTGCCCTGCGGCCGCCGGAAAAGATGGATCCGTCGACCGCCGCGCCGGCGAGCGCGCCCAGCGCCCGCCCGGCAACGGCGCCGAACGGTCCGAGAACGCTGCCAAATGCGGCGCCTGCCGCCTGAAATAGGATCGTTGCCATGAGTTGAACCTCGACGAGAAGAACAGCGCGCCCGCTTGCCGCCGGCGCGATATGCGTGTTTGGATTTTCAACGACCGCGCCAAGGCGAGGCCCTGGACGATGTCCTCCGGCTAGCGCATCGGCCCGAAAATCGGGTCTGATTTTCGGAAAGCACGATGCGTAGATAAAATAGGTTAGAGCGTCCTTTGTGCGTCCGAATGGACGCACGGCGCTCTAAAGCGCGGGAAAGCGGAAGACGCCGGCGATCCGGCGCCGCCATGAGGGGACGAGCGGGGAGCGGATAACGCCCGCCTGCTCGTAAGCGTGGATGAAATGATCCGGCCCGCTGAGGATCCCGGCATGCTTGGCCGCATACTGCCGACGCCAGCGAAAAAGCAGGATATCGCCCGGCAACATTTCATCGGGACCGAGAGCCGGTCCGCAATGGCGCATCGCCGCCTCGAGCAGCCGCTCGGTTCCGCTGCGCTCGGCCCAGTCCGGCGCATAGGGAACGTCGATACCCGGCGCCGCGCCATAAAGCGCGCGCCAGACGCCGCGAATGAGCCCCAGGCAATCGCAGCCGACGCCGATCTCTGCCGCCTGATGCCGATAGGGCGTGCCGATCCATTTCTCGGCCTCGGCGACGGCCCGGTCTCCCGTCACCGTCATTTGAACAGCGGGCTCCCGTCATGGGCGCTCTCGCCATTCACATAGGAATAGGCAAAGTCGGCGCCGGGCACATGGGGAAAGCCACGGAAATTCAGGTGATTGCCGAATTTTGTCCGGCAGGTGGAGAAAGCCTTGTCGCACCCTGCCGTCAGACGGACCTGATCGCCGGTCTCGGGCAGATGCTCGAGCGGCAGCCAGAGATCGACGCGCATGCCCCCGGCAACGGGCGCATTCCCGTCGATGTCGAAGCTGCGGCCGACAAGGTCGCCGCTTTCGAGACGCGCCGTGCCGTGGGCGAAAAATCCCTCGGCGAAAGCGCCCGTCCCGGCGATCACCAGCCGGGTTTCGCTTTCGACGGCCAGAACCGTCCCCGTGGCGATAAAGCCGGCGCTGTCGGGATCGAATCCGCAGGCGGCATCACCGAAAACCGCGTCACAGCGCCGCGTAAAACTGCGCCCCTGCGGTTGCGACAGGCGATGCGCGCGCGAACGCAGTTCGGCCTTGAAACCGCCGCCTTCGCGCGACACCTCGCCAATCTCCAGAACCTGAAGGCGCTGATGCTGTTCGGGCGTCTGCCAGTTGGCGAGAAAGACCTCGACCCGCGCGCCGTCATAATCGCCCCGGGCCAGCGCCTCCTGGGAAATCGCGTCACTGGAAAAGCCGCCAACGACCTCGTTGGTGCTCGCGGCGAGCCCCTCTTCTGCCTCGAAGCCCGAGGAGAAAAAACCGCTTGCCGCCTGAAACTGTGTTCCCGCGAACACAAGATCCCGGTCATGCTCGGTAAAACCAAGCACGCTTCCGTTCCGAAGCGACAGCCGCCAGCAGTGGCAGACCGTTGTCGCATCCTGCCCAAGATGGGCTGCGAGCGCCGCGTCCAGTGTTCTCATGGCATGATCTCCGTCAGCGGAACCGAAGGCACGCTCCCCGCATTGAAGGCCTTCATGTTGATGTCGATCCGGTCGATCGCAAAGCGGACCGGAACGTCGAAGGAGAAGCCGGCGAATATCTCCGTTCCCGCAGCCGGTATTGCGGCTGCCGCAAAGGTCACGATGCCGGTTGTCGTATCGACAGAGAAGTCGGAGCCGGGGATCTCGACGCCGTCGACGGACACCCGGACAGACCCCGCCACAGGCTTTTCGATCGTCCTGACGAACGAAGCCGCAGGATCGCCATAAGTCTTGACCAGTTGAAACGTCGCCGTGGATCCGTCGCCGCTTGCGATCCGCTGATCCGTCGGCCCTGGCTCCGCCAGAGGGCCGCACGACTTGAAATCCACCGGATCGCGGAAGCGGAAGCCGTAAAGCTCGCCGCCGCGCGCCTCGAAGAACGCCGTCAGTTCGTAAAGGTCCGCCACCGAGCGCAGGGCCGAGCCCGCGTCGTAGGAGCGCCTCGAGTTCCTCCAGCGCTGGTTGCGGTTTTCCCGCCCGTTGGACAGGTTGACGATATCCGTGCGCCGCACCGGCCCGCCGCTGACGGAAAGCGACAGCCTGAGCGGGAAACGCACCTCGTGAAAGCTCGCGCTCATGATGCCTCCCTCGGAGCATTTCGCAGTCAGACGGAAACATCTGGCGTTCGCGAAAATGCGTCAAAACAAATAGATAGAGCGGTGCCGCGTTTCCCAGAAAGGCGTAACCGTTCTAGAGCGCCGTGCGTCCATTTGGACGCACAAAGGACGCTCTAACCTATTGAATCTACGCATCGTGCTTTCCGAAAATCGATTCCGATTTTCGGGCCGATGCGCTAGAGATTGCGCTGGCCGGTGCGCACCGCCCTTGCCAGCATCGCGGAAATCTGCCCCTGGCTTTTCTGGAAGCTCGCGGCGTCTTGGGCCGTGACATTGAAGACGATCTGCGGCCCGCCGCCGCCCCCGGATGCCGATACGCCGAGCGCGCCGTCCGGCCCGCGTTTCAGCGGCAGGATCGCCTCGCTGCCGGCCTCGCCCATCAGCCCGAGCCCGCCGCTCATCGGAAAATAGGTCGGGCGCGAAACGACGCCGCCATCGGCAAAGGGCGTGATCCGGCCCGGCACGCCGCCATTGGCATGGGCGACGACCTGGATCAGGCCATCGGCGAGATTGCCGATCTGGCCGGAGATCGCGTTCTCAAGCGGCTTCAGCGCCGAACTCAGCGCGAGTTCCGAAAGTCGCCGACCGAGGTCGCCGAGAACGCTCTGCAGCCCCTTGCCGGAAAGCGTCGCATCCTTGAGCGCGCCGGTGATCGCTGTCGAAAACCGGTCGGACTGCGCTTCCAGATCGACAAGCACGTCATAGAGCGCACTCGCTCCGTTCGCCGCATCGGCGAAATTGTCGGCTGTATCAGCTTCCATCACGTTTTCCTCGCATCGTCGGGATAGCGCATCATCATCTCTTCCAGCCCCGCGCGTGTCGGATAAGGACCTGCCGGCGCGAAGGCGCCGGTCATCGCCGCGAACTCGACCGGCGTCAAAGACCAGAAGTCCTCGGGTTTCAGCCGCAGCAGGCAAAGCCCCGTATGCAGCGCCGAGCGCCAGGGGAAAGGCTCGGCGCCGGGAGGTTCGGGGCCTGCCGCTGCGGCTAGGAAGGGTCCGGCCTAGCCGCGCCCGCTGGCGCGCGCTCCGCCTCCCCTCCCGAAAAGGTCACGGTCAGCAATTCGCCGACCAGTTTTGCATAGGCGGCCACGCCGCCCTCCATGCTCATTGCCGCCACCTCGTCATCGTTGATGGCATTACCGCCGCCGCGAAGACCGGCGCCGATAATCGCTATCAGGTCGCCTGCTCGCAGCCGTCCGGAGCCGAGACGCCCGCCGAGGTCGCCGAGGCCGTCCGCCGAAAACGCCGTTTCAAGCTCCGCCAGCGCGCCGAGCGTCAGGCACAGAATGCGGCGTTCGCCATCGATCACCGCCTCGACCTCGCCGCGATGACGGTTGGCGCGCGCGCCCTTTCCGCCGATCGTCATGAGAGCGCTCCAAAGCTGATCGCTCCGGCCGATTCCAGCGCGACGTCGAACTGCAATTCGCCATTGTGCTGGCCCGAATATTCGAGCGAAGTGAACTGGAAGGGGCCGGAGAGCGTGCCGAAGCCGGGGATGACGATCTCGCTACTCACCAGCGCCCCGGCAAAAAAGGCCGCGCGCACCGTCTCATCGGAGGCCGCGTCCTTGAAGATGCCGCTTGCCGTCAGCGAGGCGCGTTGAATACCGGCACCGCCAAGCAGTTCGCGCCAGCGCCCCGCACTTTCAGAATCGGTGATATCCACAGTCTCGGCGTTGAAGCGCAACGCCTTCGACCTGAGGCCGGCGACCGTCTCGTAGGCGGCTCCGTTATGCAGCTTCAGCAGCAGGTCCTTTGCCTTCTGGGCTGTCATCGTGATCTCCGTGGTCAATCGCTAAAAGGGTCGTTCAAAAGGGTTCCGTCACCGCGCGAAAGCGCATCTCGGCAAGGAAATAACCGGTCCGCGCCAGCCGCCGCACCCGGCTCGCGCGATGCAGCAGGCTGACGAGGGCGAAGCCGGAAAGGGAAAGCGCCGCATCGTGCAGCAGCGCCCTGACCCGCGCCTCGATCGCCTGCACCGCCTTGCGCCCATGCGCTTCCGACCAGATCTCGAGCGTGAGGAAATGCTCGCTGCCTGGCTCGGTCGCCGTCGAATAGTCGCGCGTCTCGCATTCGCCGAAGACGATTGCCGGCAGTTGCGGCCGGTTCAGCAGCCGATCGAAAATCGCATCCGGCCCGATCAGGGCCGTCAGCGCGGCGTCATTGGAAAGCGTCGCGTGGATCGCGCTCAAAAGCGCGTTTTCAGCCGAGCTCATGGCCTCTCCTCCTCGCAGCGGCAGACGGTATAGCGGCCCGTCTCGTCGGGATCGCGAAAGCCCGCGAGCCTGAAGATGCGCCCGCCCCGCACCAACCGCATGCCCGGCACGAGATCGCCGCGCGCCCGAAGCCAGATTTCGTGCGTCACCCGAAAGGTTTCGCCGCCGGCCTCTTCGCTGGAGGAGACCGAAAGCGGCTCGACCCTGGCCCAGGCCTGGGCGAGAAGCGAATAGGTAATGCTCGCGCCGCCCTGTCCGTCCGGCGTCGCCACCGGCGTCATCAGGTCAAGGCGGTGGGAGAAGGCGCCGGGATCAAGCGTCACCATCACAGCCTCCAGGCCTTCAGCGGCGCGATCAGCCGGTCATAGCCCTCCGGCGCGCCGGCGGGCTGCTGATCGGCGGCAATGACGCCGCGAAAGGAAAACATATGGGCGACGTGCCGCAGGATCGCCTGTTTGGCGACATCGGGCACGTCCGCCGCCGCTCCGAAGCCGGCGGTGAAGTCGACCTCGATCCCGTTGCACCCCGCCCTGCGGCCGGCAAGTCCCGGCATATAGAAGCGGGCCGGGCGCGCGCGGCCGTCCAGCCGCGCCTGATCCTGCGGCACCGCCGAGGCCATGCCCTCGCGGTCATAGACCGTCACCGCCCCGACCGATTGCACCGGCCCGTGGGCAAGCGACACCATTCCGCTCGCCGGCCAGTCATCGCGGTAGAGCCGCCATCCTTGCGTGACAAGCGAAAGCCCGCTCACCATCTCCAGATAGTCGCGGGCCGTGGCGATAAGGTCGCCGAGAAGCGCATCCTCATCGCTGCCGTCGAGGCGCAGAAACGCCTTGGCCTCGGCAAGGGTCACCGGCTCTTCGGCGGCCGGCGTGATCAGGGCATAGCTCATCGCGAAAGTGTCCTTCTGCCATTTAAAAACCCCGGCAGAAACTGCCGGGGCGCGCATTGCTCCCGTCGTGACGGATCACATGTCGCCGAATTTGATCAGCTTGATCGCCTCGAAGTTCTGCACCCCGCCGCCGACGCGCTTGGTGGTGTAGAACAGCACATAGGGCTTGGCGGAATAGGGATCGCGCAGGATCCTGACCCCGGCGCGATCGACCACCAGATAACCGGCAGCGAAATCGCCGAACGCTATCGACATGGAATCAACGCCGATATCGGGCATGTCCTCCGCTTCGGTCACGGGAAAGCCCATCAGCGAGGCCGGCTGGCCGAGGCTCGCCGGCGGCTGCCAGAGATAATTGCCGTCATCGTCCTTGAACTTGCGGATCGTCCCTTGCGTCTTCCGGTTCATCACGAACTGGGCGTTCTGGCGGTGGGCCGCCTTCAGCGCATAGATTGTCTCGATCAGCGTGTCGGAGGGATCGGCCGCCTTGAAGCCGCCATCGACGCCGGTCGCGATATAGCCGATCTTCTCCCACTCCCAGGCGCTGTCGGCCACCGTGGCGTAACTCAGGAAGCCCTTGGGCGTATTCGCCGTATTGCCGTTCACGAAGGCCGCGCCCTCCTGCTCGGCAAAGGCGATGTCGATCTCCGAGGCAATCCAGTTCTCGACATCGACCGCCGCATCGTCAAGCAGCGATGCGCTCGCTGCCGGCATGGCGTAAAGCTCCATGGTCGGGAAGGAGAGCTCGGAGATATCGGGCGTCGCCGTCTGGTCGCGGTCGGCAATCTCGCCGACCCACCCGGCCGTGAAACCGGACGCGATAAAAGGCTTCTTCAGTACCGCGCCGGACACCTGGCGCACCGTTGCCAGCCGGCGGATCGGCGAGACGACGGAAAGCCTGCGGCCGATTTCCGTATCCGTTTCCTCCGGCACCAGATAGCCGCCGTCGCTTTCCGCGGTGGAGATCGCCTTCGCCTCCAGCGCCCTGAGGCCGTGGTCGTCGCCGCGGCGGATATAGTTCTCGAAGGCCTGTTTGTGCTCGGCAGCCGCAAGGCTCGTTCCGCGTCCAAGCGCCGGTCGCGCCCGCTTCAGCTGCATCTCGTCGAGCTGGCGGGCCTGGGCATCCATGGCGCGGTTGATGCGGTCGACCTTTTCGCGGGTCAGCACATCCTCGCCCATCTTGCTCTCGATCTCGCCGAGCCTTCGGTCATTGGCGTCCTTGAACGCCTCGAAGCTCGACATGAAGGCCTCGAAGGCCTCGGCAATACCCGCGGGCGCGCTCTTGAGCTCGGGCGCCGCTTTCATCTTCGCATCGGTCACGATGAATTCCTCTCTTTGAAAAACTTCAGGACGACATCATCCGCCGTGCCCGGCGCAGCAGGCCGAGCAGGCGTTCGTCGTCCATCTCGTCATCGCCGCCGGCCGCATCCCGCCCGCCGACCAGCGCCTCGTAGCCGCCGGCAAGAAGCCGGCGCGCCGCCTTTCGGCTCAGGCCGGCATCCCGCGTCAGCCATCGCTCGAATTCCCTGATGGTGGGAAATGCGTCACCCGCCTGCTTCACGCTGGCAATGCGCGCCGACGGCAGCATCGGAAAGGTGACGATCGATATTTCCCAGAGGTCCGCTTCCAGCACCCGGCGCACGCCGGTCTTCGCATCCGTCTTGGCGCGCACGGTCTGAAAGCCGATCGAAAGTCCGTCGAGGCCGCCGGATTTCATCAGCGCGTGCACCTCGCGGGCCCGCGCCACATCCGGGGAAAGCACGCCCTCGACGTAGAGCCCGCGCCCATCCTCGCGGATCCTGCGCCAGGCCCCGATCGGCTCGGACGGATCATGCTGGAACAGCATGCGCACGCCTTCGGCCCCGCGCTTCTGCAGCGAGCGCGAAAACGCCCCGCGCTCGATCATGTCCTTGCCCAGGTCAACTTCGCCGAACAGGCTCGCATAGCCCGAAAACGAGCCGTCCCCGGCAAGGTCTGTCAGCGACAGATCGGCATATTTCAGTTCGTCAGCCAGCATCGATCCTTCGCCCATAGCGGCGCCTCCTGAAAGCTCTTGCATGTTTCAGTACCCCACGGCCGCGCGCTTCTCCTCGTCGGTGAGGAAATCAGCCGTTGCGACCCGCGACCAGAGCGCATCGCGCTCGGCGGCAAGTGCGGGCACCTGGTCGAGGTCCGGCTCGAGCCTCAGTCCAGCGCCATAAACCGGCTCCAGCCAGGCCGTCAGCGAGGCGGCCGTGCGGACAATCAGCGGCAACACGGTCAGCCGGTAGAAGGCGCGGTTGGCCTCCTGATAGTTGGAATAGGTATTGTCGCCGGGAATCCCGAGCATCATCGGCGGCACGCCGATGGAAAGCGCAATGTCGCGGGCAGCACCATTGCGCGCCTCGGTGAAATCCATGTCGCGCGGCGTCAGCCCCATCGCCTTCCAGTCGAGCCCGCCTTCCAGAAGCAGCGGTCGGCCGGCGCGCACCGGACCCGCATAGCCTTCCTCCAGTTCCTGCTTCAGCCGCTCATACTGCTCCTCGGTCAGGTTGCCGCCATCTTTCGGCTGATAGACCAGCGCGCCCGAAGGCCTTGCCGAATTGTCGAGCAGCGCCTTGTTCCAGACGGAAGCGGCGTTGTGCAGGTCGAGCGCCATCTGCGCGGCGGCAAGCGGCGAAAACCCCGTGTGGTCGTCAAGCGGGTGGAACAGCCGCATATGCAGCAGCGTCAGCCCCTTGCCCTCCGCCGCGAAACGGGTCACATGGTTTCCGGCGCGATATTCATAGGCCTCCGGCCAGCCGTCGCGCCCCTCGATCACGCGGATGCGGTCCGGCCGCAGCAGGTGCAGCTCGCGCAAATCCTCACCCAGTATGATGGGTTCGATATAGGCGTTGCCCGAAAGCAGGAGCACGCCGAACAGCGCCTCCAGAAAGTCCGCGCCGCACATGCGCCGGTTCGGTCGCTTCAGAAGCGACAGAAGCGGGTGATCGGAAACGAGCGTGCCGTTGTCGAACAATTGCCAGGGCATGGCGCTCGCGGCTTCCGCGATCAGACGCACAGCGCGGTGGGCCACGGGGTTCCTCATGAACCCTTCGCGGGCAAGGGCGGCATAGGACCGGCCGGACCAGCGCGCCTCGCCGCTGAAGGCGATGGCGGAGAGCATTGTCGCCGCCTTTTTGTCGGGCACGCCGACAGGCTCGGCCGGGCGCCTGCCCGGCAGATGAAAGGGCATTTTCATGCCGCCTCCCCTTATCCTTGCTTTGAAACGAAAAAGGCCCCGGAAAACCGAGGCCTGTCAGTCGGAATGCAGATCGGACATCAGTCCGTCGGACGCGCATGCCGCACGGCCTTTGCCGTGTCGTAATCGGCGGCAATGCGCATCTCGCGGAGCGGACGGACAAGCGCCGTCGACTTCTTGTAGAGCGAGTGTTCGCGATAGGCGGCCAGCGCCGTCTCGTCCTCGAATTCGCCATAGACGACGAAATCGACCTTCTCGTCATAAAGATCGCTGCGCGTGTTGCGACCGATCTCCAGAACTAAAGCATGCGGGCTTTCCGTCAGGATCGAAAGGCCGGCCTCGATCTGATCGGCATCGCCGCCCTCCGGCACCGAAAAGAAAACGATATGTCTGATCATGCGAAAACCTCGTTGCGCCCTCAAAAGGCCGATTGCGGCATTCGGCTAGCATGGGGCCATAGCCGGCGCAAGCGCCAATGGCGCCTCACACCCCGCGCACGCGCGGCACCCCGTCGCCTTCCAGAAGCAGCGCCGTCAGCGCCCAGACCAGGGCGTCGAGCCGGTCCGGCGAGCGCCCGCCCGAAAGCCCGTCCGGACCGAAATCGCACATCTGGTCGACAAGCCGGGCGAAATGGCCCGCATGGCGCACCCTGCCCTGCTCATAAAGCGCGGCAACCGGCTCGGCGCGCAGAAACTTGCCGCGCCGCGCCCTCACCGTTGCAACCGGCAGCCGCTCGTCGACGCTTTTCAGCATCGCCGTCACCATGTCGCCGCCCTGATTGATCTCGGCGACCACCCGGTCGGCATCAAAGCGGCGATAGGCCTCGACCACGGCGCGGGCCCACTCGGCCGGCGTGCCGCCCTCCACCGAGCAGTCGGCCAGCACCAGCGCGCCGCCGTTTTCCATGCCGCCCGCGACAACGATGCCGCAAACCGAGCGGCGACCGGAACCGGAGGGCGGATCGACCGCGACAACAATCCGTCCCGTCGCCATGGCATTGCGGGAGACGACCGTCTCAAGTTCTCCCCGCCGCCACAAACCGTCCTCGCGGTCCTCGATCATTTCCCCTTCGAGTTCCTGCCGGCCGAGCCGCGTGCCGCCATAGCGGCTTGCGAGCGTCTTGATGAAGCCCGGGGCCAGATTGGCGTGGTTGTCCGCCGTCGAAATCCGCGTCAGCGCCGTGTCGCTCTCCGCCATCAGCTTCTTCAAAAGCGGCACGGCGCGCGGCGTCGTCGTCACCATCTGGCGCGGCCGCGCGCCAAGCCGCAGACCGAACTGCAGCATGTCCCAGCATTCCTGGCCGTAGCGCCATTTCGCCAGCTCATCGCACCAGGCGAAGTGGAATTGCGGCCCGCGCAGCGCCTCCGGATCTTCAGAGGAAAAAAGATAAGCCACGGCGCCGTTCGGCCAGACCAGCCGCCGGCGGGTGATCTCCAGCACCGGAGCCATCCGCCGCGCGATCCGGCAGATGCCGGACACGCCGTCGATCATCACCTCGCGCGCATCCCCGAGCGTCTCGGCCACAAGGGCGATGCGCAGATCGCATTTTGCGCCGCCTGAAAGCGCCAGTGCGTGCACCCATTCCGCGCCGGCCCGCGTCTTGCCGGAACCGCGCCCGCCCATCAGGAGCCATGTCCGCCAGTCGCCCGCGGGCGGCATTTGTTCGGGCCGCCCCAGAAAGGCCCAGTCGCGGGCAAGCGCTTTGACAAGAGCATAGGGATCATTGGCCACCGGCGCGCTCGGCGATACGCCGCTCTGCCAGTTCCTCGGCCCGCTTTTCGATGAGGTCGAGGAAATGGGCTTTGGCATCTTCATATGTCCTCAGATCGAGTGCGCGTTCCTCGGCATCGCGGCGGCTTTCCGCAAGCCTGCGCTGCAATTCGTCGGCCTTTTCCAGCGTGCGGATGATCAGCGCCACCGCGTCGGCCGCGGCCTTCACCTCGCTGCGCACATCCGCATCGTCTCCCTCCCGGCCTTTCTTGACCGCCGCCATCCTGAGCTTGCGAAAAAAGGCGAACTGCGCCCGCATCTCGACGGTCAGATCGTTCAGCAGCAGCCTGAGATCGTCATCGGCATTCGCCCGCCGCGCCTTCGGTTCGATGGCATGATAGCCCGCATGGGTGCGGTGCGTCGCCGGATCCCCCTCATAACGCGGCGTGCGCGGCCAGAGCCCGAACAGCGAAATATCGAATGTTTCATGGTCGACCACGAAATTCTCCTCTTGGCCGTTCGCGGCAGCCGTCCGGCAACAAAAAAGCCCGGCGAGAACCGGGCTTTGAAAAAGCTGAGGGAAGCCTGAAGCCAGGGAGGTCACCGACCGCCGCAGATTTCCGACTGTAGATAAAACCTAGCAGACGACCGTAACGCCGTCAAGGACTATTTTCCTATTGTAAGATTTTTTTCTTATCCGGCGGAGAACTGTTCAAAGGCCTCCAGCGCATGGGCCGCATACATCAGCCCCGGTCCGCCATCCATGTAGACGGCGACGCCCAGCACTTCCTCATATTCCGCCTTGGTCACGCCAAGCTTGACAAGCGCCTTGGCGTGAAAGGCGATGCAGGGTTCGCAGCGCAGCGCCACGGCAATGCCGAGCGCGATATATTCCTTGGTCTTGGCATCGAGAGCGCCCGCCTTGCAGGCGGCGCCGGCCAGGGCCGAAAAACCGCTCATGGTGTCGGGAATGTCCTTGCGAAGCACGGCGGTCTGCTTCGAAACATCGGCAGTCATCTGAAGATAATCGGTGGCCATGGGGAGGATCCTTATATTCATACTTACGAGGATGAATACATAAGGTCTCTCGCCGCTCCCGCATTGCGCTGGGTCAAGCGGCGCCCGCCCTATCAGAAAGCGAATCAGCCCGTCTTCTCCCCGGTCAGCACCGGCCATTCGATGATGTAGTCCTCGTAGTCCTCGACCGGCACCTCCATCTCGCTCACCGTCCGGTCGCGCGCGGAAATGCCGGCCTGGTGCACCGTCTCGCGGTCGCCGGAGACGAGGTAGTGCCACCAGTAGAGATCATGCCCCTCATGCACCAGCCTGTAGGCGCAGGTCGGCGGCAGCCAGGGGATCTCCCTGACGCCCTTGACATCGAGCTGGATGCATTCCGGCACAGTCTTCCACCGGTCCTCGTAATCGGAACACTGGCAGGAATGGCCGTCGAGAAGGCGACAGGCGACCGAGGTAAAGGCCACCTCGCCCGTTTCCCAGTCCTCCAGCTTGTTGAGACAGCAAAGCCCGCAGCCGTCGCAGAGACTTTCCCATTCGCCGGCGTCCATCTCGTCGAGCCGCTTCGTCTTCCAGAACGGCTCCTGTTCTGCTGCCCTGTCGGCCATGTCCGGATCACCTTCCTCTTGAAGGTGGCTATATGCGTCACAAGGTCCCGCGGTTCAACCCGTCGCGGGCATTGCGGCGGCGAAGGTAAGCGCTCGCTTCCTTCAACCAAGGTCTTATCACTTTCGCTCAATTGCGACAATTTGACTGCTTGTTACTGTCTCCCATGCGCTTTGGAGGAAAGCGCCTCTGCGCCCTGAGGAGCGCGCAGCCAATTCAGACGACTTGGGAGGAGTCCGATGTCAAAGTTTATCATCAACCGCCGCAGCCTGCTCAGGGCCGGCGCGGCCGCCGGCGTCACGCTGGCCGCCCCCATGCATTTCGTGCGCGGGGCCTACGCGCAGGACATGTCCTGCAACATGCCGACCGGCAGCACCGTCACGCTCGGCTTCAACGTGCCGCAGACCGGCCCCTACGCCGATGAGGGCGCCGACGAGATGAAGGCGCTGATGCTCGCCGCCAAGCACCTGAACGGCGAGGGCGACGGCGGCATGCTCGCCACCTTCTCGTCCAAGGCGCTCAAGGGCAACGGCATTCTCGGCAAGAAGGTCAACTACGTCACCGGCGACACGCAGACCAAATCGGACGCCGCCCGCGACAGCGCCAAGCGCATGATCGAGAAGGAAGGCGCGGTGATGATCACCGGCGGCTCGTCGTCGGGCGTTGCCGTTGCCGTGCAGAGCCTCTGCCAGGACATGGGCGTGATCTTCATGGCCGGCCTCACCCACTCCAACGACACCACCGGCAAGGACAAGCGGCGCTACGGCTTCCGCCACTTCTTCAACGCCTACCAGTCGGGCGAGGCGCTCGCCCCCGTGCTCCAGCAGGAATACGGCTCCGACCGCCGCGCCTATCACCTGACCGCCGACTATACCTGGGGCTGGACCCAGGAGGAATCGATCAAGAACGCGACCGAGGGCCTCGGCTGGGAAACCGTCCAGACCGTCAAGACGCCGGTCGGCGCCGGCGACTTCTCGCAGTACATCACCCCGGTGCTCAATTCCGGCGCCGATGTGCTGATCCTCAACCACTATGGCGGCGACATGGTCAATTCGCTGACCCAGGCCGTCCAGTTCGGGCTGAAGGACAAGCAGGTCAACGGCAAGAATTTCGAAATCGTGGTTCCGCTGTTCTCCCGCCTGATGGCGCAGGGCGCGGGCGAGGCAGCCAAGAACATCCTTGGCTCGGCCAACTGGAACTGGTCGCTGGATGACGCGGGCAGCCAGGCCTTCGTTCAGTCCTTCGGCGCGGAATACGGCTTCCCGCCATCCCAGGCCGCCCATACCTGCTACGTTCAGGCGCTGCTTTATGCCGATGCCGTGGAACGCGCCGGCACCTTCTTCGCGCCCGCGGTCATCAAGGCGCTGGAAGGGTTCGAATTCGACGGCATGGGCAACGGCCCGACGCTTTACCGCGCCGCCGACCACCAGTGCATGAAGGATGTGCTCGTCGTGCGCGGCAACCCCGATCCGCAGAGCGAGTTCGACCTGCTGAAAGTCGTCAAGGTCGTGCCGCGCGCCGATGTCGAATACGACCCGGCGATCTTCGGCGGCGAGCTTGGCCCGGACACGGCCAAGACCTGCTGATCTAGCGCATCGGCCCGAAAATCGGAATCGATTTTCGGAAAGCACGATGCGTAGATTCAATAGGTTAGAGCGCCCTTTGTGCGTCCGAAAGGACGCACGGCGCTCTAGACCAATCGCTGCATTCCCGGCCGGGCGCTTCAGAATGTGCCCGGCCCTTTCCGGCAACAGTGGAAACGCGGTCAATGGACGCCATCATCATTCAGTTTCTGAACGGCCTCGACAAGGGCGCAGCCTATTCGCTGATCGCCCTTGGCCTCACTCTGGTTTTCGGCACGCTCGGCGTCGTCAACTTCGCCCATGGCGCCCTCTTCATGCTCGGCGCCTTCTGCGCCGTCACCTTCAACGCGCTTCTGACCTGGCCGGTCCAGCCGCCCAAGGCCGAGGGCGCGCTGTTCGCGCCGCGCCCGGTGCCCTACATGGAATACGCCTTCGGCGATTTCGGCGCGGCGATGATCAACTGGTCCGTGCCGCTCTCCATCCTGCTCGCCATTCCCGTCATGCTCTTGATCGGGCTCGTCATGGAACGCGGATTGATCCGCTTCTTCTACAAGCGCCCGCATGCCGACCAGATCCTGGTGACCTTCGGCCTTGCCATCGTGCTGCAGGAGATCATCAAGAAGATCTACGGCGCAAACCCCGTCCCGCAGTCCGCGCCAGACGTCTTCGCCGGCACCGCCAACATCGCCGCCTGGTTCGGCATGGCCGACGCCTTCATCGTCTATCCCTGGTGGCGGCTGATCTACTTCCTGTTTGCGGCCCTCGTCATCGGCGCCGTCTTCGCCTTCCTGCAATTCACCACATACGGCATGGTGGTGCGCGCCGGCATGCGAGACCGCGAGACCGTCGGCCTGCTCGGCATCGACATCGAAAAGCGCTTCACCGTCGTCTTCGGCATCGCCGCTGTCGTCGCAGGCCTCGCCGGCGTCATGTACACGCCGATCCTGCCGCCGAACTATCACCTCGGCATGGATTTCCTGGTGCTGAGCTTCGTCGTGGTCGTCGTCGGCGGCATGGGCTCGCTGCCGGGCGCGATCGTTGCCGGCTTCACGCTGGGCATCCTGCAATCCTTCGCCTCGATGAACGAGGTGAAATCCATCATTCCCGGTATCGACCAGGTGATCATCTACCTCGTTGCCGTCATCATTCTCTTGACCATGCCGCGCGGGCTGATGGGCCGCCGCGGCGTGATGGAGGACTAACCCACATGTTCGCCAATCTCTCGCGCAACGACTGGCTGCTCTTCATCGTCTTTTCGGCGATCGTGCTTCTGGCGCCCATCCTGTTCATGCCGCTCGGCGCGGCCTATCCCGCACTCCTGCAGAAATTCGCGATCTTCGGGATCTTCGCCATCGGCTTCAACATCCTGTTCGGGCTCACCGGCTATCTCTCCTTCGGCCACGCCGCCTTTCTCGGCGTCGGCTCCTATGCCGCCGTCTGGTCGTTCAAGCTTTTCACCATGAACGCCATTCCGGCCATCCTCTTCGCGGTCATCTGCTCGGGCCTGTTCGCGGCCCTCATCGGTTATGTCAGCCTGCGCCGTTCAGGCATCTATTTCTCGATCCTGACGCTCGCCTTCGCGCAGATGAGCTACAATCTCGCCTATTCGGTCCTGACGCCGATCACCAACGGCGAGACCGGCCTGCAGCTGTCGCAGAGCGATCCCCGCATCATCGACCGCATGTTCCTCGCCCCGACCGAGGGCCTGCCATCGCCGGATCTCTTCGGCGTCCAGCTCCAGGGCTATGCAGGTTTCTATTTCTGCGCCATCGCCCTTCTGGTCTGCTTCTTCATCACGCTGAGGATCTTCCGCTCGCCCTTCGGCATGATGCTGAAGGCGGTGAAATCCAACCAGAACCGGATGATGTATACCGGTTTCAACACGCGGCCCTATCTGCGCTCCGCCTTCATCATCTCGGGCATGTTCGCCGGCCTTGCCGGCGCGCTGATGGCCGTCACCGACCCGCTGGCGGGCGCTGAGCGCATGCAGTGGACGGCGTCCGGCGAAGTCGTGCTGATGACCATTCTCGGCGGCGTCGGCACCCTGCTCGGCCCGGTCATCGGCGCGGTGGTGATCAAGTATTTCGAAAACATCTTCTCCTCGTTCAACGACGCCGCGCTGCACAGCGCGCTGTCGGCCCTGCCGGACGCGATCGAGACCCCGCTCGTCGGGCTCCTGTCGCTCTTCGTCGGCGACGGCTGGCACCTGACGCTCGGCCTCATCTTCATGGCCATCGTCATCTTCCTGCCCGGCGGCATCATGGAAGGCGTCAAGCGCCTTCGCGCCCGCTTCTCGGGCGGCGGCGGCGGCCGCAAGGCGCAATCCGCCGCCAAAATCCAGCCAGCGGAGTAAACCCATGGCAGACAACAACATCGTCCTGCACGTTGACGACGTCCACAAGAGCTTCGGCGGCCTGCGCGCCCTCTCAGATGTCAATCTCGAGGTCGAAAGCGGCAAGGTCCACGCCATTATCGGTCCGAACGGCGCCGGCAAATCGACCCTGCTCAACGTCTGTATCGGTCGGATCAAACCAAGCCACGGCAGGGTCGTCTTCGCCGGGCAGACGCTCAACGAGCACGAACCGCACGAGATCAACCAGATGGGCGTCTCGCGCGTGTTCCAGACCCCGGAGATCTTCCCGGACCTGAGCCTGATCGAGAACGTCATGATCCCGGCCTTTGCCCGCCGCGACGGCGCCTTCAGGCTGAATGCGGTCAAGGCGCTTTCCGGTGAAAAGGAAATCCGCGAGGAAGCCGAATTCATGCTGGAGGATATCGGCCTTTCCGCCCGCCGCCATCACGAGGCGGGCTCGCTGTCGCGCGGCGACAAGCGCCGGCTGGAGCTTGCCATGTGCCTGATCCAGAAGCCGAAGCTCCTGCTGCTCGACGAGCCGACGGCCGGCATGGCCCGCCACGACACCAACATGACCATCGAGCTCCTGCAGCGGATCAAGGCCCGCGGCATGACCAAGGTGATCATCGAACATGACATGCATGTCGTCTTTTCGCTCGCCGACAAGATCTCCGTGCTTGCCCAGGGGCGCATCATCGCCGAAGGTTCTCCCGATCAGGTGCGCGGCAATCCGAAGGTCAGGGAAGCCTATCTCGGGGAGGCCCACGAATGAACATGGTCATGGAGAAAGGCAATCTCGCCGGGGAGCAGATCGCAGTGTCGGAAACAGTCAATGATGCATTCCTGTCGGTTCGCGACATTCATGCCTGGTACGGCGAAAGCTATATCGTGCAGGGCGTGTCCTTCGACATCAGGAAAGGCGAGGTGCTTTCCCTTCTCGGGCGCAACGGCGCGGGCAAGACGACCACGCTCAGGACGCTTGCCCGCCTCGACAATCCGGCGCTCAGCCAGGGAGAGATCTGGCTCGACGGCGAACCGCTTCACAAGAAGAAAGCCTTCCAGGCAGCGCTTTCCGGCGTCCAGCTCGTGCCGGAAGACCGGCGGATCATCGGCGGTCTCTCCGTGGAGGAAAACCTTGTTCTGGCCCAGGTCGCCGGCGAAAAGGGCTGGTCCATCGAGGAGATCTACGATCGCTTTCCCCGCCTGGCCGAACGCCGCAACCAGGAAGCGGTGACGCTGTCGGGCGGCGAACAGCAGATGCTGGCCGTCGCCCGCGCCCTTGCGCGCAAGATCAAGATCCTCTTCCTCGACGAGCCTTATGAAGGCCTCGCGCCCGTCATCGTACAGGAGATCGAAAAGATCGTCCGCCAGATCCGCGATCTCGGCATCACCACGATCATCGTCGAACAGAACGCCGTCGCCGCCTTGAGGCTCTCTGACCGCGCCGTGATCATGGACACCGGACAGGTGGTCTTTTCCGGCAGCGCCCAGGACGTGCTCGACAATGCGGAACTGCGCGAGGAATATCTCGCGATCTGATCGTCTGTCAGACCGGCGGCGGGAATCGCATCTTCCGCCGGTCAATTCCCGCTTTCTTCTATGGTTAACATCTTTCTAACGATTTCCCCCTAACGTCTTGTCAGATTGAAGACATCCATGCGTCGGGCGAGAGAGCGACTGCCGCTTTTTCGACATCCCGGCGTGACAAAGAAGAACGGCATCGCCCGGCACAAGCTGCCGGAGATCTCGTCGGGGAGTACGGCCTTGGTCGATCGTTACCGGGAACTTGAAGGGCTGAAAAATACACGCAAGCTCGACGTCGTGCTGATGGCAACGGTCTCGAGCTTCGGCGCTCTGGAAAAACCGAGTGCCGCCGAGCGTCGCCGTTTTATCGAGCTGTTTCCCCCGGTCTATGAAGCGTCCACGCCGGAGGCCCGTCGACAGGCCGTCGCCGCCCTTTCCGGCAATCCCCATGTGCCGCAGGAGATCTGCCATTATATCGGCACGCGGGAAATCGCCATCTCCGCTCCCTTCCTCGCCCGCTCGCCCGCGCTCGGCGACGAGACCCTGACGCGGCTGATCGAGACCATGGGCGAGGAGCACATCCGCGCGATCATTCATCGCGCCGACCTGTCGCAGAAGGTCATCCAGGCGCTGATCGGCTGCCACCGCCCCGAGGAAGACGAGACGCCGGACGGCAATTTCGACGTGCGCTCAGGCTACCGTGATGAAAGCGAAGCGCTGCGCCAGACGCTGAAGGCGATGGCGGCAAAAGCCGGCAGCGAGGTAGAGGACCGGCTGGGCCTGTCGACGCTCTCCGAACTGCAGACCGCCCTTCTGGTGCGCTTTGCCCGCCGCGGCGAGGGCACGCTGTTTCTCGAGACCTTCGCCCGCGCACTCGGGGGCGACCGGGTGCTGGCCGCAGACATCCTGTCGGAAGAAAGCGGACGACGCCTCGCCGTCGGACTGGTCGCGCTCGGCATGGGCAGGGATGATACGCTCTATGTCCTGCCGCGCGTCGCGCCGGGTCTTTCAACGGCGCAGATGCCCGCCGATGAAGCGGCGGAACGTCTGGTGGACGCGCTGAAGCCGGCGGCCTGCATCGAGGAACTGCTGGCATGGCAGAACCGGCGCGCCGAGGAAGAGGCGGCTGCCGCCAAGCATGCCCCGCGCCGGCAGAACCGCCGCTCGGCCTGATCTCTCAAACGCCGTCGCCGGCCACGGCAAAAAGCCCCTCGACGCTCTCCGTCTCAAGGACCACGACCCAGAGATCGCCGTCAAAGCGGATTTCCTTTTCGAGCCGCGCCGCGACATCGTCGGCCGGGACCCTGTCTAGACGCTGCTCGAACAGCCGGTCTTCACTGCTCTCAGCGGTAAAAAACTGCGGCGCCGGCATGTACAGGCATTCCTGTCCGTTCCGCAGCACCTGACGGATCGCGATCGCGCCGGCATCGGCCGCGCCCTTGCGTTCCACCACGGCAAAATCGCCATTGGCGAAAACCCGGCGCAAAAGCGCCGAAACAAAAATCTCCGATTTGAGACGCATGGCCAGGCTCTCTTCTCAGGCGGTCAGAGCGCGCCGATTTCCGCAAGCTTGTCGCGTACGGCCGGGCTCGGCTCGCCGGTTTCCGGCAGGCGATAATGCTTCTGGAACTCCAGGATCGCCGCGCGGGTATTGGCGCCGGCCACGCCGTCGACCGTCACGTCGTCATAGGCGATGTTGACGAGGCCGCGCTGGATCTCGACGACAAGGGCGTCAGCGGCCGGAGCGGGTTCGTCTGATGCCGGAAGCGCGGCCGTCGGATCGGCAGAGCCCCCGCCCGCCTTCGTTGCCGCGCGCGGCGTCGGCACCGGCGGCGGTCCGCCGTCATCGCCCTTGAGGACAGCGAGAAGACCCGCATCGACAATGCCCGTCTCCGCCAGCCCCTGGTCAGCCTGAAAGGCGATCACCGCGGTCTCGGTCAGCGGCCCGGTCACGCCATCGGGCTTGCCCTTGTAATAGCCGGCGGCGGCAAGCTGTTCCTGAACCTGACGGATGATCTCGCGGTCATCGACGACCGCCGGCTGAGCCTGCGGCTCGGCCTGCGACCGGCGGGCTGTCGCCGGCGGCTCTTTCTCGACCGCCTGCAGGATCGCCATCAGATCGTCGCCGCCGTCATCGCGCTCAAGCGAAGCGACCTCGACCGGTGCGCCATTCCCCTCGCCCTCGAGCTCGATCCGAAAGGTCTCGAAATCCTCCTCGCTCGCCATCCGGCGGCCGGGTACGGCATAGGGATCGGAGGGCTGGCGCGTCTTCATCAGCGGTTCGGGATGCGGGCCCGGCTGGTACCAGAGCGCATTGGCGGAAACGAAACTGAGGACGATGCCGAAGACCAGCGGCCCGCCGACCCATGACGGGTGGCGCGCGACAAAGGCCCCGACGGCCGAGGCGCCGCGCCCCATGAGCGAGGGCGTCTTCTTCTTGCTGCGTCTGGTCTTCCTAGCCTTCGCCATTCATCATCACTCTGTCAGTCGTCTGCAACCTCGGGTCGTCGGCGCCAAACTACGCCGCACGGCTTAACGAAGGGTAATGGAACGAAAGGCTCGCGGCCAGACGACAAATCGGCGCAAAAGCGGCAAAAACGGCCAACATGGTTAACGCCGGGTAACAGGAACGAAAACCAGCCTTGCACCGCTCTTGTGCCATACACCTGTTTTTGCGTCATAAATCAGGGCGTCTCCCGAAAAACCGTCCCGGCCGGCGCGGCGGGCGTCAACAGCTGCCGGCCCTTTTAGCGGCTCATTTACCGTCCTATGATAGCAATCAAGCGCGTGGCCGCCCGGACACGCGAGGCGAAACCCTGAAACGGGCAAGGACATCGATGAGATTTCTGCTGAAATCGGCATTCATGATCTTCGTGCTGCTGCTGATCGTGCCGTTCTTCGCGCCCCTGCTGCTGGGCGACAAGGCGACGCGCAACGAGGCCATGCTGCCGAGCGGCCGCGACATCGGCAGCGCCGTTTCCGCAGCCCGCGGCACGATCGACTATATGAGCGGCATGTGCGAGGAGCGGCCGGAGGTTTGTGATGACGGCGCGGGCCTGCTGGGTTTTCTCGGCCGGCGGGCGCGTCAGGGGGCGGAAATCGTCTACCTCTATCTCGGCGCGCATTTCGCCGAGGATGAACGGGTCCCGGCGCCGCAGCAGGCGCGGAAAACCACGCGTCCGGAACAGCCGGCAGCCGAGGTGACGGTCGTTGAACGCATGGCCGAGCCCGCCGAAACGCCGACCGACCTCATCCGCACCGGCGCCATCACGCCGGAACCCGACATCGCGCCCGCGCCGCAGCCCCCTGCCCCCGCCGTTCAGCCGCAGCGCATATCGGGCCTGCCGGAGAACGTGCCGCTGCCAACGCGCCGCCCGCGCTGACAATCGGCCCCGCCCCGTTTCATTCGGAGGCCGATCGGCCTATATGGAGCGCAACAGAAGACGAAAGGCGCCTCATGAACGAGAAACTCGAGCAGATCATCGACGATTTTTCATTCCTGGACGACTGGGAAGACCGCTACCGCTATGTGATCGAACTCGGCAAGGAACTCCCCGACATGGCGGAGGAGGAAAAAACCGAGGAGAACCGCGTCCACGGCTGCGCCAGTCAGGTCTGGCTTGTCAGCGAAGAAGACGAAGGCGCGGATCCCGTGATCCGGTTTCGCGGCGATTCGGACGCCTTCATCGTGCGCGGCCTGGTGTCGATCGTCCTGACCGTCTATTCCGGCAAGAAGGCCTCGGTGATCGCGGGAACGGATGCGATCGACATCTTCCGGCGGATCGGGCTCGTTGAAAACCTCTCCGCCCAGCGCGCCAACGGCCTCAATGCCATGGTGGCGAAGATCCGGGAAACGGCGGCGGCGGCGCTTCCCGCCTGACGCCGCTTCCGGCGGCCGCCTTCTACGGCGTCTTACTCCTCGGCAAACATCGCCGCGATGTCGGGCCGGTAGCCCTCGCCGCCCCAGTGGCGGATGGCCCGCCGCGGCGGCGGCGGGGCGTAGTGGCGGGCAAGCGCCATAAGCGCGGTGCGGACCATCAGCTTCGCCGAGCGCACGGGCCATTGCCGTTCCCGCTCCATCTGCTCCAGGCCTTTTTCAAAACAGACGAAATCGAGCAGAACGTCGGCCAGCTCCGGACCGACGGAGAGGAGCGCGCGGCCGACGCGCCGGCGCGCGTCAAGCGCGCTGTCGGACAGTCCGGCGGCGTCAGCCCGCATTGCGCGCGCCCGGCTTTCCAGCCGCGGCTGAAGCGAGGCCGTGATCCTGGGCTGCATCTGCGCCCGGTTGAAATCCGAAAACAGGCGCTCGCCCGCGTCATGGGCGTCCTGCGGCAGAAACCGGCCGCCATCGCGCCCCTTCAGGCGGGCCAGCATCTCAAGAGGCGTCTTCTCGCCCATCCGCGCGCCCGTCATCGCCGCCGCCCTCCCCTCATGCATTTTCCCGCACTCCCGCCGCAACGACGACGGAATAGGCAAGCCGTTCCACCGAGGCGATGAACTCGTCGAAGGCGCGGTCGTCCCGGCGGTCCTCGATCACCCGACAGGAATAGGCAACAGTCGTCCGGTCCCGGCCGAAAGCCGCCCCGATCTCGCTCAGCGACAATTGCAGCGTGACGTGGCAGACATACATGGCGATCTGCCGGAAATGGGAGACCGACCGGCGACGGTCCGCCTTGAGCGAGACGCGATCGCCGGCGACCTGCGCCATCTCCCTGGTGATCAGAAGAACAATGCGGCACGCGGTGCGAATATCCGCCATCTGGCCGGCGCGTTCGAATGACCACGACCCGGCGACCTGGTGGACAAAGGCCTGATGGAAGGGCGCTGTGGATTCTGCTTTGTACTCGTTCATGTCATCTCCCGGCTAAAATAGGATTATATTCTTGCACCTGTCGGCACGACGGGGACGGAAGGCGGGGTCTTGTGCGGTCGTTTCGCTGTTTTTATTGCTGAATTTTGGTCAATCTTAGGACTTTTTTCCTACTTTGATCAACCGGGTCCTTTTACGGGAGCGAAAATGAACATACCCTTAATGCGTGTATTTCGGATAACCCGGCGCAGGAAGCTGACAGCGCTTGCATAAAAAAAATGCCAGCGCGCATTCGCGGCTGGCATCAAGATATAAATCTCCTGCGGGACCCGGAGCGCTTGCGGGACTCCGATCCGGAGCGGCGGCTCAGCGCTTGCGGCGCTGGCCGAGCCCCATCTCCTTTGCAAGCCGCGAGCGGGCCTCGGCATAGGAGGGCGCGACCATCGGATAGTCGACCGGCAGGTCCCATTTCTCGCGATAGGCGTCGGGCGTCAGGTCGTGATGGGTCATCAGGTGGCGCTTCAGCGACTTGAAGGTTCCGCCGCATTCGAGGCAGACGAGATGATCGCCGCTGATCGACTTGCGCACGGAAACCGCCGGCTTCTGCTTTTCGGCAGCCGGGGTGCTTTCCTGCGGACGGGCCGTGTTGCTCAGCGCAGCGTGCACTTCGCGGATCAGACCCGGCAGATCCGTGGTCTGGACCACATGATTGCTGACATAGGCCGCGACAATATCGGCCGTCAGTTCGACGAGGTTCTGGGCATCCTGTTCGACCGCAGCTTCCGTCATTCTTCACTCCTATACTTTTCTGTTCGTCTTCGACCCCACCGCCAACGTTCCCGCCAGGAGCCTAAACGACGACAATGTCCGGACAGATATTCCGAACCGTCGGCGATTGCTTCGAAGCGTGGGGTACGTTTAGCTTCGGGAGAACGGCCGTCTACCGAACAAGGCCGCGCCCGCATCGACGTAGAGACAGTTTTGTTTTCTATTCCAGCAAGAGCTTTCTGTTCATGCTCAAGGCAGCAAATACCACCCTACACAGAAAAGTAAAGTTACATTGATTAAAAAATAATGCCGATTATGAAAAGTTATAGGAACTTTGATTGAGCCCCGCGCACTTTTTCTTATACTTGGCGAGCGGTCAGGCAAGATTACCGCGCAACTAAACCTCTTCACTACTCTGGAGCTCATCCTGCACGGTTTTTTCATGCAGAGGATAGCCCACCTCATGCGCGGCGCGGGCGAGGAGATGCGCCGAAATCGGCGCCGTCAGCACGAAAAAGGCGATGCCGGCGAAGGCCCGGACGAAGGTCGCGATCTCGGCGGAATGAAATCCGATGGCCAGAAAGATCAGGCCGGAGCCGACCGTGCCCGCCTTCGAGGCCGCATGCATGCGCGTGTAGAGGTCGGGAAGACGCAGAATGCCGATGGCCGCCGTCAGCGTGAACAGCGCGCCGGCCAGCATCAGGAACGAGACGAACAGGGCGACAACATAGTCCATGCGGCTTATTCCTTCTTCGTTTCGTCGGCGGAGACGACCGGGACGTCCTCCCCGCTGCTTCCCGAATCATAGGCCATCGGGTGCGGCTTGACCTGAAACCCGGTTTCGGTCTCGTCGCGCATGGCGCTCGAGCGGATGAAGCGGGCAAAGGCCACCGTTGCCAGGAAACCCACGAGGCCGAGGGCAATGGCGATATCGATGTAGAGCGTGAAGCCGGAACGAATGGCTATGACGACGATAAAGCCAATGGCGACCGCCACGAGCATATCGAGCGACAGAACGCGGTCCGGCAGGGTCGGGCCCCTCACCACCCTCACGGCGGTCAGGATAAGCGCCAGCGAGAGGATGCCGATCGATATGTCGGCGGCGGCTGAAACGATCATATCAGGCGTCATCAGGCGAAGGCCTCCCTGATCTTCTTCTCGAAACCGTTGGCGATGTCGCGGCGAATGCCGTCGGGATCGGAACAGTCGATGGCATGGATGAAGAGATATTTCCTGTCGTCGGAAACATCGACGGTCAGCGTGCCGGGCGTCAGCGTGATCATGTTGGCGAGAAGCACGATCTCGAAATCCTTCTCGAGCGAGAGTTCGAAGCGCAGGATGCCCGGCTTCACCTCCATGCGCGGCGAGCAGACGAGTCTTGCGACCGACCAGGCCGACTTCATCAGGTCATAGAGGAACACCAGGAACAGCGCGGTGACGCGCCTTGCCCGCGAGAAATAGCCCGTTCCGCCGAGCTGGTGGCGAACGAGGCCGACGGAGATGGCGCCGATGACGAAACCGAAGACGAGGTTGTGCAGCGAGGCGCTGCCGGTGACGGCAACCCAGACAATGGCCAGAACAAGGTTCAAGAGCAGCATGGATGACATCTAGGACGCTCCCCCGGGAAAGACCGACATGAAATAGGCCTCGGGCGCAAGAAGCCCCTCGACGGCGCGCGTGGCGATCGCAAGCAGCGGCTCGGGATAGACGCCGAAGACCACGACGAGGGCCATCAGCCCCACCACCGGCAGGCTTTCCGACAGCGTCAAGCGGACCCTGGCCGCGGGCGCCGCGGCGGCGGGCCGCCAATAGGCCAGAAGAAAGACCCGCCCCAGCGCGATCGTGGTGCAGAAGCCGGCGAAAAGAATGGCGAAGGCCAGCCACCACTGTCCGTCGCCGAGCGTCGCCCGGACCAGCAGCGCCTTTGGCCAGAAGCCGGAGAACGGCGGCAGGCCCGCGGCGGCGAAAAAGGCGGCAAGGCTTAAGCCCGCAAAGGCCGGATTGCTGCGGTAAAGCCCGCCGATCGCGTTCAGCGAAAATCCGCCCGCAAGCTTTCCGGCAAGACCGACGATGAAATAGAGCGCCGTCATCAGGATCATCGAATGGAGCGCATAGACGAGCGCGCCCTCAAGCCCCGAAACCCCGCCGACGGCCACGCCGGCAAAGACATTGCCGATGCCGATGATCACCACATAGCCGACCATGCGGCGGATATCGTGCTGGGCGATCGCGCCGAGCCCGGCGAGCGCCATGGTGAGAAAGGCGCTGAGCGAGACGAGCGCGCCGAGCCGCTCGAGGTCGGCCGGCAGGATCATCACCATCACCCGCAGGAGGGCATAGACGCCGACCTTGGTCAGAAGTCCGCCGAAAAGGCCGGAGACCACCGTGCGCGGCGTATGGTAGGAAGCGGGCAGCCAGAAATTGACCGGGAACGCCGCCGCCTTCATGCCGAAGGCCAGCACGAAAAGCGCGCCGATCGTCGCCGTCGGCAGCATCGGCGCAGCCCGCGCCCGCATGGCGATATCGGCCATGTTGAGCGTGCCGAACACGGCGTAGGTATAGGCGACCGCGATCAGGAACAGCGTCGTGCCGATCAGGTTCAGAACCGCATATTTCATCGCCCCGTCAAGCTGTTCGTGGGAGGAACCCAGAATCAGCAGGCCGAAGGAGGAAATCAGCAGGACCTCGAACCAGACATAGAGGTTGAAGATGTCCCCGGTCAGGAACGCGCCGGAGACGCCGGCCATCAGCAGCAGCAGAAAGGGATAAAAGCCGTAGCGCCTGCCGCTCGCGCGAATATCGCCGAGCGCGAAGATCGCGCCGGCGAGCCCGGCAATGCCTGCGGCAAGGGCAAAAAGGGCGCCCAGAAGGTCGGCGGAAAAGGCAATGCCGAACGGCGGCAGCCAGCGGCCGGCGACCATGGTGATCGGCCCCTGGGTCGAGACGCTGAAGACCAGAAGGCAGTCCACGACCACGAGAAGGACAAGGGCGGGGATGGCGATGATCGGATGCCAGACGGTGTGCTTGCGGATGAGCATCAGAAAGGCGCCGACGGTAATGCAGATCGCAACCGGCAGGATGACGAGCCAGTCCGTCAGCGTTGACGGTTCCATGGTCAGCGCAAGCGACAGATCGACGGAATGGGCGGAGGACGAAGCGGCCATGAGCGTGTTTTTCTAAATCCTTGTTCAGTAGCCGAGCGGCGGCATGGGCTGGTCCTTGGGTTCGGCAGCCCGCATGTCGTCGGTGTCATCGGTGTTGAGGTCCTGATAGGCGCGGTAGGTGAGGACCAGCAGGAAGGCGAAGAACGAAAACGAGATCACGATCGCCGTCAGGATCAGCGCCTGCGGCAGCGGATTGGCCGTGCCGGCAGGCAGCGTGTCCATGGTCTTCGGAATGATCGGCGGCACCAGGCCGGAGATCCGTCCGGCGGTGAAGATCAGCAGGTTGACCGCATTGCCGAGAATGGCGATGCCAAGCATGATCCGGACGCTGTGGCGCGACAGCATCAGATAGATCGCGGCGGCGAAGAACAGGCCGACAAGACAGGAAAGCACGAATTCCATCAGGCGTGGTCCTTTTCTTCAAGCGCCAGGAAGATCGAGGAAATCGATCCGAAGACCACCAGATAGACGCCGATGTCGAAGGTCGTGACCGTGGAGATCGGCACCTCGACGCCGAAGATCACCGGATAGATCCAGTGCGCCGTCATGAACGGCACCTGGGCGAAGATCGAGATGAAGCCCGACAGCGTCGAGAGCAGCAATCCGGCGCCGGCAATCGACATCGGATGGAAATGGATCGCCCGGCGCACCGCCGAGACCCCCGACGCGATGCCGAAAATCGCGATCGCGGACGCCGCGATCAGCCCGCCGATGAAGCCGCCGCCCGGCGCGTTGTGGCCGCGCAGAAGAACGAAGATCGAAAACAGCATCATCAGCGCCGAGAGGAAGGGCGCGGCGGTGCGAAAGATCAGCGTGTTCATTGTGCCTTCTCCTGTTTGGCGACGGGGGTGGCCTTTGCCCGGTCGGACCGCACGCGGATCAGCGCCAGAATGGCAAGGCCGGTGATCATCACCACGGCGATCTCGCCCAGCGTATCCGTTCCGCGGAAGTCGACGATGATGACGTTGACGACGTTCTGGCCGTGGGCGATCACCTTCGAATAGGCATTGAAGAATGCCGTCAGGCTGTCGTTGAACGGCACCTGGGTGACGCGCATCAACAAAAGCGCGAAGCCGAGCCCGCAAAGCGCGGCCACCGTGCCGTCGAAGACCTTCTGGCCGAGCGCGCGATGGTCCGAGGGCGCAAGGTTCAAACGCGTCATCACCAGGGTCAGGATCACGACCGAAAGCGTTTCGACCATGAACTGGGTGAAGGACAGGTCCGGCGCGCCGAGAAGCAGGAACAGCACCGCGACGGAAAAGCCCTGTATGCCGAGCGTGACGATCGCCGTCAGCCTGTTATGGGCGTTGATCACCGCCAGCAGGCCGACAACGGCAAGGGCGATGATGACCCAGTGGCCCAGCAGGAAGCCTTCCGGCAGGCCGGGCCATTGCGGCAGCTCGCCGAAGGAAAAGAGCGACACCAGCAGCACAGCGGCAATGATGCAGAAGGTCGCGGTGATGTAGAACTCCAGCCGGCCGGGCTGCACGATCTGGGTAACCCTGAACGACAGGCGCACGATGCCGCGCATGAAACCGTCGAACCAGGCATCCGGTCCGGGACCGAGGCGGGCAAACATGGCGGCCATGGCCGCGCGCGCCTGCGAAAGACGCCAGTAGACGAAAAGCGCGATGATCACGGTCAGCACCGACAAAGCGAGCGGCAGGCCGATATGCGGGATCAGCGACAGGTGGATCTCGACCTCTTTTCCGGCAACGGCCGAGGCCATCGGGCCGGAGAAATGACTGTTGAAGAAATGGGCGAAGACGGCCGCGAGAAAAGCCGTGGCGCCGAGCACGATCGGCCCGAGCCACATCAGCGCCGGCCCTTCATGCGCATGCTTGGGCGTCTCGGTCTTTTCGCCGATGAAGGGCTTCAGCCCGACGCCGAAGCCGACGGCGAACATCAGCGCATTGCCGAGGATCGCGATCAGCAGGAAGATCGTTGCATAGAAGCTTCCGGCGGCCAGCGCCTCATAGATGCCCTCCTTGGCCAGAAAGCCGACGAAGGGTGGCAGGCCGCCCATGGAGATCGCGCCGGCAAGGCCGGCGGCAAAGGTGATCGGCATCGCCTTCGCCAGACCGCCGAGTTTCGTCAGGTCGCGGGTTCCGGTCTCGTGGTCGATCAGGCCCGCCACCATGAACAACCCGCCCTTGAACAGCGAATGGGCGATCAGATAGAGCACCGCGCCTTCCGCGGCGTGCGGAATGTCCATGCCCGTCATCATCACCATCAGGCCGAGCGAGGAGACGGTGGTATAGGCGAGCATCAGCTTCAGGTCGGTCTGGCGGATGGCGAGCAGCGTGCCGACGATCAGCGTTGCCGCGCCGAAGACCGGCAAAACGATGGTCCACAGCGCCGTATCGCCCATCACCGGGTTGAGCCGCATCAGAAGATAGACGCCGGCCTTCACCATGGTGGCCGAATGCAGATAGGCCGAAACCGGCGTCGGCGCCTCCATGGCGTTCGGCAGCCAGAAATGGAACGGAAACTGCGCCGATTTGGTAAAGGCGCCGCCAAGCACCAGAATGAAGGCGGCAAGATAGAGCGGGCTGTCGCGCAGCACATTGCCGGTCTCAAACAGCGCCGAAAGCGAGGAAGCCCCCGTGATGTGCTGGATCAGCAGCACGCCGGCCAGAAGCAGGAGACCGCCGCCGCCGGTCACCACCAGCGCCTGGATCGCGGCGCGGCGCGAGGCTTCCTTCTCGTTGTCGAAGCCGATCAGCAGGAAGGAGGTGATCGAGGTCAGTTCCCAGAAGACGAACAGCATCAGCAGGCCGTCGGAGATGACCACGCCCAGCATCGATCCCATGAAAAGGAACATGAAGGACACGAACCGCGCCTGCTGGGCATGGCCTTTCATGTAGCCGCCGGCGTAGAGAATGATCATCGTGCCGATGCCGGTGATCAGGATCGCGAAGGTCAGCGAAAGGCCGTCGAGCAGGAAGGAGAAACGCAGGCCGAGGCTCGGCACCCAGTCATAGCCGCCGGTCAGCACCGCGCCTTCGCCGATCCTCGGCACGAGGCGGATGAACTGGATGAGCGAGAACAGCGGGACAAGGGCAAGAAGCCACGGCGCACTCGACTTGAAGATACGGTAGAGTATCGGAGAAAGAACCGCGCCCAGAAAAGGCAAGCACAAGGCCAAAAGAACAAGAGCCGTTTCACTGGCGGTCATGGCGTCTCCAAAAAACTGACAATATACAAGCCGGACGGGTAAATAGTACAGACAACAGACGTGTTACGACAAGAAAAGCACCGGCTCAAGAGCGATCGGCGCCTTTTCGCATCCGCGAGATAAGACGCCGGGACATTGACCGCGCGCGCCGCGCCAGACGGATGCAAGCCATTGCTTTTCCTCGCCCGGAAACCCAAGTAAGACAGCGGGCAATCCCATTAAACGGTAAAACAATCCGGAGCGCGACGTTGACCCAGAGCAATAAACAGAAAAAAACGCTGTCCGATTCACAATGGCGTGAAGAACTGACCCCGGAACAGTACCATATCCTGCGCGAGCACGGCACCGAGCGGCCCTTCACCGGCCCGTACTGGAACAGCTTCGAATCAGGTACCTACTATTGCGCCGGCTGTGAAACCGCGCTGTTCCGCTCGGACACCAAGTTTGACGCCGGCTGCGGCTGGCCGAGCTTTTTCGAGCCGGTCGCGCCCGGCGTCGTCGCCGAATTGCGCGACGATTCCCACGGCATGGTGCGCACCGAAATCCGCTGCGCCAATTGCGGCGGCCATCTCGGCCACGTCTTTCCCGACGGCCCGCCCCCGACCGGCCTGCGCTACTGCATGAACGGCCATGCCATGCATTTCGTCCCGGACGAAGACTGAGGGCCGCACGTGCCGTCGGCCGTTCGCGGCCGGGCGCATGTGGCCTGGCGCGCGGCGCAGTCGCGGCGCGTCAGGAGCGCGCATACCCGCGAGAACGAAAAAGAAAGCGCTAACATGAAGAGCGGCCGGCTGATTGCCGCGGGCACGAGGAATCCCGTCGCCAATCAGCCGACCGACCCCACGAGACCAGGAGATGCGGCGGACCTGAGCATCATGGGGCAACTGCCAAAGGCAGTTTCATCAATTTTGTACGCTCTGAAATAATAATCAACCGATTTTCGATGTTTTCGCCCGAAACCGGCGCTTTCATGGTTAACGGCCAAGCATTTATCCGGGATTTACCGGATGGTCAAAAAAACGGTCGCTCGGTTGCGATAACCCGAGACGCGCTGCGCCGCAGCACCTGCGGGCGAAATCCGCCAAGAAGATCAGACGGTGGATTTCTTCAAAATGACTTTGCCCTGCTTCAGCTTACTTCCGTCAGCGCGGTGCGGATGGCCAGCGCCGGATTAACGGCGGGCTGGTAGGCGTCCTGCACGCCCTCCCCCAGAAGCCTGGCGAGATTGGCATCGAGACGCTGGCGCAGCGCCGCGATCGCCTGTTCGGCGTCGTCGCGGCGACGGTCGGGGTAGAGAATGGCGAAGAGTCCGTCTTCCACGCGGCTTGCCGCATCCCGCCCGCTCAGGTGATAGCGGATCAGCGCCGCGACGGCTTCCGCCCGAGCGCCGCTTTCATCCTCCGGCACGCGGACAACGCCCATATAGAGCGGCGCGCCGGCGGTCGAGGCCTCGCGCTTCAACGCGTTGAGCGTCGTTGCGAAACGCTCCGGCGCCAGAAGCCCGGTATCGCTCTCGACCGTTT
Source organism: Martelella sp. AD-3 (assembly GCF_001578105.1). Lineage (GTDB taxonomy): Bacteria > Pseudomonadota > Alphaproteobacteria > Rhizobiales > Rhizobiaceae > Martelella. The sequence continues at coordinate 2,645,116 of NZ_CP014275.1, forward strand.
CCGGCGCCTCGGAAAGATCATCGATCGCCGTGCCGAGCGCCTCGACAAAGCGCTTGCGGCGCAGATGCAGAAGCGCCCGCAAGATCAGCTCGCCGGTCTCGCCCGGCCATGCCATGCAGTCATCGGCGCTGCGCGCGGCGTCGCCGGAAATGTCGGCGAGCCCGCCCGGTTCGCTGAGCGCGAACAGGGGCACGAAACGCATGCCCGGCACACAGCGGAGCTGGCCGCAGATCCTGAGGCCGTCGGCGAGCACAGGCCCGCCATGGACAAGCACGAGGTCGAAGCTCTGACTAGAAGCCAGGTAGAGCGCCTCCCGCAGATTGCCGGTGGCAACCGTGGTCGTCAGCGAAAGCATGCTCTTCAGAAGGTCCCGGCGCATGGCCGGATCCTCGGCAACGATCAGCACCCGCACCGTCTCGTCCGGCACGGCGGCGGCGCGCGGGGCGGAGGGCCAGGCCTCGGCAAAGGCGCCCGCCTCGCTCTGCAATGTCCGGAACCGCAGGAGAGCGGAAATCCGCGCGGCCGCCGTTGCCAGATTGTGTTCAAGCCCGATCACGTCATCGGCGCCGGCGCGCAGCGCGGCGAGCCTGAGCGTGGCGTCCGCCCGCTCCGGCGTCACGAGGGCGACGGGCGCGCTGACGCCCGAATCATGTTCCTTGAGGATGCCGCAGCAAGCCAGCGCCGGCCCCGGCGCATCGTCATCGACGGCCACCAGGATGAGGCTTGCGGCGTTGACCGCCGCCATGGTGCTCTCGCTGTCGGAGAAGTCGGCCTGGAAGAACCCGACCGACCAGCCGCTCAGCATCGCCGTGAGCGTCTGGGCCACGGCGCCCTCACCGCCGATCAGGACAATGCTTTCATGCGTCGCGCGTCTCAACGTCGTCCCCTCAGGCATCACCCAGATAGGTCTTCACGGTCTTGATGAAGTTCGGCACGGAGACCGGCTTCGAAAGATAGGCATCAAAACCCGCGCCGCGAATGCGCTCCTCGTCGCCGCGCATGGCGAAGGCCGTGACCGCGACGATCGGGATCTTCGCGAGTTCGCGATCGGCTTTCATCTCCCGGGCAATGTCGAGACCCGATTGTTCCGGCAATTGAATATCCATCAGTATCAGTCCGGGCCTGAACAGGCGGGCGAGCGCCACCGCGTCCGTCCCTGTCCGGCTTTCCACCACTTCATAGCCCTGCGCCTCGACGAGATCACGAAACAGCTTCATATTCAAATCATTGTCTTCGACGATCAGAACCTGTTTTGCCATTCGCGCTATCCCCTTGCACCGGCCCCTGTACCGGCTTGCAACGCGCCGGCAAGAAGCTAGAATCACGTCCGTGCCCGTATCAGCGCATCAGATGCCGAGTTTAGGACGATTTGGTTAAGAAACGGAAATCCGCTTGCAACATTTTCAAGAAGAGCCGGAAAATTCGGCGTCGGAACAAGACCTCGCCATCGCCATTCTGGTCTGGCTCTCCCGCGAACCCGAGATGCTGAGCCGATTCTGCGCGCTTTCAGGCGTGGAAGCCGGCCAGTTGCGCGCGCTTGCGGGCGATCCGGGCTTTGCGCGCGCCATGATCGGCTTCATCGCCGGCCATGAGCCGACGCTGATGGCGTTCTGCAGCGACAACGATATTGCCCCTGAGACCGTCTCGCGCGCCTGGCAGCGGCTCGAATACGGCCATGGTGGAGACGAATGACCCGGCTTGCGGAAGCATCGGCGGACGACCTTCGGATCGGCCACCGGCCGCTTCTGGTCGTCGATGTCGACGAGGTGGTGCTGCAGTTCGTCGCGCCCTTCAAGGCCTTCCTGCGCGCGCATGATCACGAACTGAGGCTGGAGACCTTCGCCCTCAACGGCAATGTCATTTCGCTGGAGGACGGCCGGCGCGTGGAAAACGCCGAGGTCAAGGCGCTGATCTCGTCATTCTACGACAGCCAGGAGGACTGGCAGGAACCCTTCCCCGCCGCCCGCCATACCCTTGAAGGCCTGACGGATGTCGCCGATGTTCTGCTTCTGACGGCCATGCCGCCGCGCCATCGCGAAACAAGGCGGCGGCTGCTTGCCCGCCACGGCTTCGATTTTCCGCTGATCGCTTCGGAAGAGCCAAAGGGCGAGGTGCTGAGAGACCTGTGTGAAACCAGCCCGCCGCTGCTGATCTTCGTCGACGACATGCTCTACAATTGCCGTTCGGTTTCGTCATGCCTGCCGGAGGCGCTGACGATCAACCTCCTGATCGACGACGACTACCGCGCGCTGGCGCCCGAGACCACGCCGCCATCCGTCGTCGCCACGGGCTGGGACCATGCCGAGGCCATCATCCGCCGCCATATCGCCGAGAATGGCTGACGTCCCCGCTTGCCTTGGCGCGTCGCCAGCACTATTTTCGGCTATGTTCAACCTTTGTTCCGATCGCCATGGCAGAGATGACTTCCAAGGCAAACGGCTTTTGCCGCGACTGTCTCGCCCCGTCGGCGGGCGCCCTGCGCCGCTGCGCCCGGTGCGGAAGTCCGCGCCTTCTGCGCCATGAGGAGCTGTTCACGCTCTCGATCGCCCATATCGACTGTGACGCCTTCTATGCGGCGATCGAGAAACGCGACGATCCGTCGCTCGCCGACAAGCCGCTGATCATCGGCGGCGGCAAGCGCGGGGTCGTCTCCACCGCCTGCTACATCGCCCGCATTCGCGGCGTGAAATCGGCGATGCCGATGTTCAAGGCGCTGGAGGCCTGCCCGGAGGCAACCGTCATTGCGCCGAACATGGAGAAATATTCCGCCGTCGGCCGGCAATTGCGGAAGATGATGTTCGACCTGACGCCGCTGGTCGAGCCGCTGTCGATCGACGAGGCCTTTCTCGATCTGTCCGGCACAGAGCGCCTGCACAAGGCAACGCCCGCCGAGACGCTCGCCCGCTTCGCCATCCGGGTCGAAAAGGAGCTCGGCATCACCATTTCCATCGGCCTGTCCTACTGCAAGTTCCTCGCCAAGATCGCCTCGGACTTCCAGAAGCCGCGCGGCTTTTCCGTTATCGGCGAGAAGGAGGCGATGACCTTCCTCGCCGACAAGCCGGTCGGCATGATCTGGGGCGTGGGCAAGGCCTTCACCGAGACGCTGAAGCGCGACGGGCTGACCACGATCGGCCAGTTCCAGCAGATGGAAAAGAACGAACTCCTGAGGCGCTACGGCACGATCGGCCAGCGGCTCTATCATCTGGCGCGCGGCGAGGATACGCGCAGCGTGAAGCCCGAGCGGGCGACCAAGAGCATTTCCAACGAGACCACCTTCTTCACCGATATCAGCGATTTCGAGACTCTGGCCGGGCATTTGCGCCGGCTGAGCGAAAAGACCGCGCGGCGGGCCAAGGCGGCGGGCTTTGCCGGGCACGCCGTGACGCTGAAGCTGAAGACCGCCGACTTCAGGAGCCGCACACGCAGCCGCCACCTCGAAGCGCCGACGCAGCTTGCAGACCGGATCTTCGCCACCGGTCTGTCGCTGATGAAGAACGAGGCCGACGGCACGAAATTCCGCCTGATCGGCATCGGCATCAGCGAACTCTGCGACCCCGCGATCGCCGACCCGCCCGACCTCGTCGACCCGAAGGCCGCCCGCCGCAAAGCCGCGGAAAGCGCAATGGATGCGCTGCGGAACAAATACGGCCTCTCTGCCGTGGAGACCGGCTACACCTTCCGCCCGGACGGGAAGAAGAAGAAGGACGGCGACGGGCGGTAATCCCTGTCACACGCCGGCGGCTGCGTGCTTCTCCCGGCCGTCGGCAGCGACCGCCCGCTCGAATTTCGAAAGCGCCGCGCCGGAAAGCCGCCCTTCGCGAATGAAATGCACCTTCATCGGGTCGACCTTGCGGCCGTTGACGGAGACTTCGTAATGCAGGTGAGCGCCGGTCACCAGGCCGCTCGTGCCGACATAGCCGATCACCTGCCCCTGACGAATGGCAGCGCCAGGCTTGATGCCGTCCGCAAAACGGCTCTGGTGGCTGTAGCCGGTCTCGTATCCGTGGCCGTGGTCGATCACGAGCATGCGGCCGTCGCCGCCGTGCCTGCCGGCGAACTTCACGACCCCGTCGGCGGCGGCATGGATGGGCGTGCCGACGGGTGCTGCCCAGTCCACGCCCGCATGCATGCGCGAATAGCCGAGCACGGGATGGCGCCTGTTGCCGAAGCCGGAGGTGCGCCGCCCCTCCGGCACGGGGTTGCGCAGCAGATACTGCCCGAGGCGATAACCCTGGGCATCGAAATAACCGCTCTTGCCCGTTTCAGGATCGCGGTAGCGGTAGACCTTGACCTTGCTGTCGCCAAGGCTCACGACCATGTCGAAAGCGCTCGCCGCAAGGCTCGGCGCGTCCTCCGCCGCATAGGAAAGCCGCATCCGGTCATCCGGTCCGGAGGAGGATGCCGCCGCGCCGCCGGACGGGCTGAGGAAATGCTCGATCGCGGCTGTTTCACCGTTTTCCGCAAGCATGGAGGTGCAGCCCGCAAGCGCCACACCGGCCGCCAGGCACATCACAATAAGCGTCTTCACGTTCAGCCTTTCAAATCAATTGAACGGCGCGCTTGAACGCGGAGAGTGTGACCGAATTGACACCGGAAGGAGGCGTTTTGGCAGCGCGGGCCTTATTCCGGCCGGCGCCGTAAACCTGGACTGACGGAGTCGCGTTTCAGGGCGAAAGCCGTCCGCTCACCACCACTTTTTCGGGGTGAACCGTCCGGCGGCCTTTTCCATGACGGCGGCGGTGCGGAACAGGGTTTCCTCGTCGAACGGCTTGCCGATGAGCTGCAGGCCGAGCGGCAGGCCGTTGGCGTCGAGGCCCGCGGGCACGGAGAGGCCCGGAAGGCCGGCCATGTTCACCGTCACCGTGAAGATGTCGTTGAGATACATCTTCACCGGATCATTGGCGAGCGCCTCGTCGGCGATGCCGAAGGCGGCCGACGGCGTTGCCGGCGTCAGGATCGTGTCGACGCCTTGCGCAAAGACATTCTCGAAGTCGCGCTTGATCAGCGTGCGCACCTTCTGGGCCTTCAGGTAATAGGCATCGTAATAGCCGGCCGAGAGCACATAGGTGCCAATCATGATGCGGCGCTGGACTTCCTTGCCGAAGCCTTCCGCGCGGGTCTTCTCGTACATGTCGGCAATGTCCTTGCCGGGCACGCGCAGGCCGTATTTGACGCCGTCATAGCGGGCAAGGTTGGAGGAGGCCTCGGCCGGCGCGACGATGTAATAGGCGGGCAGCGCGTATTTCGTATGCGGCAGCGAGATGTCGACGATTTCCGCGCCGGCGTCCTTCAGCCAGGCGATGCCCTGTTGCCAGAGCTTCTCGATATCCTCCGGCATGCCCTCGACGCGGTATTCCTTCGGAATGCCGATCTTCATGCCCTTGACCGACTGGCCGATGGCGGCCTCGTAGTCCGGCACGGGAAGGTCGACGGAGGTCGTGTCCTTGTCGTCGACGCTCGCCATGGATTTCAGGAGGATCGCGGCATCGCGCACGTCGCGCGCGATCGGTCCCGCCTGGTCGAGCGAGGAGGCGAAGGCGACGACGCCCCAGCGCGAGCAGCGGCCATAGGTGGGCTTGATGCCGACCGTGCCGGTGAATGCCGCCGGCTGGCGGATCGAGCCGCCGGTATCGGTCGCGGTGGCGCCGGCGCAAAGATGCGCGGCAACGGCCGCAGCCGAGCCGCCGGACGAACCGCCCGGCACGAGGTTCTGGTTCGAACCCTCGGCCCGCCATGGGTTGATCACCGGACCGTAGTAGGAGGTCTCGTTGGACGAGCCCATGGCGAACTCGTCCATGTTGAGCTTGCCGAGCATGACCGCGCCGTCATCCCAGAGGTTCCGGGTAACGGTCGATTCGTATTTCGGCTTGAACCCGTCGAGGATGTGCGAGGCCGCCTGGGTGTGGACGTCGCGCGTGCCGAACAGGTCCTTGATGCCGAGCGGAATGCCCTCCAGCGCGCCGCCGGTGCCCTGCGACAGCTTCAGGTCGGAGGCCTTGGCCATCGCCAGCGCCTTGTCCGGCGTGACGGCGACATAGGCATTGAAGGTGCCGTTGAAGTCGTCGATCGCCTTCAGATAGGACGCCGTCAGTTCGGTCGCGGTGATTTCCTTCGCCTGAAGCTTGTCACGGGCCTCGGCGATGGTCAGGGCGGTCAGTTCGGTCATCTGCTTCACTTTGTCGTGTTGTTATAGCGCCTTGCGAAAGAAGACGGACTGCTTGGTCGGCGCGTGGTTCAGAATCTTTTCCGTGCGTTCGAAACCGGCCTTCTCGCAGAAGGCGATCGATTCCGTCAGATTGGCATCGGTGACGATGACCAGTTCGCGCAGTCCCTCGCTCTTCGCCAGGGAGGCGATGTGGCGCAGGATGGCGCGGCCGATCCCGTGCTTGCGGTAGGCGGGCTCCGTGAACAGGCGCTTGGCCTCCGCCACGCCGTTGCCGTGGCGCACCAGCGCGCCCGTGGCGACCGGCTTGCCGTCGACGCGGGCAACGAAGCTCGTGGCGCCCGGCGTGCTGACATCCACGGTCAGCTGGTAGTCGATCGCATCGGAAGACGACATGCGCGAGAGCGATGTCTTCAGTTCGGTGAAGAGCGCCTTCAGATCATCCTGCTGGGGGCTCTCGATATCGATTTTCGGCTGTACCATCCCTCACTCCACAACTTTTGGCACCAGAAAGAAATTCCGTTCGGATTCCGGCGCGTTGGCAACGATGTCGTCGGCCTTGTCGCCGTCCGTCACAACATCATGACGCTTCTTCATCTCCATCGGCATGACCGAGGTCATGGGCTCGACACCGGTAACGTCAACTTCGCCAAGCTGCTCGACGAAGCCGAGAATGGCGTTGAGTTCGCCGGTCATCCGCTCCGCCGATTCCTCATCGACGGCGATGCGGGCCAGACTGGCAACGCGTTTGACGGTCGCGGTGTCTACGGACATGAATGCTCTCCGGGTTTCACGATTTCACCACACGCTATAAAGGGCGTCGCCGCCCTTCGCAACGGGGCATTTCATCAGAAGGCGACCGTTTCGCCGGGTTTGGGCGTCAGCACTTCGGTCGGCCCGCCGGCCATGCCGCTGACGAAAGCCTCCGGCGTCTGGTCGATGATCGGGAACGTGCCGTAGTGGATCGGTATCACCGTATCGAAGCTGAAATAGCGCTTGCAGGCAAGGGCTGCGACCGCGCCGCCCATGGTGAAGCGGTCGCCGATGGGCACGAGGCCGATCGCAGGCGCATGCAGTTCGTTGATCAGCGCCATATCGGAAAAGATATCCGTGTCGCCCATGTGATAGAGCGTCGGCTCGTCGTCGATATGCAGCATCAGCCCGTTGGGATTGCCGAGCGCATGCGATACGCCATCCTCGGTAATGAAGGCGGAGGAGTGCAGCGCATTGGTGAAGGTGACGGTAAAGGAGCCGAAATCGACCGTGCCTCCGGTATTGCCCGGCTGCAGGTTCTCAAGCCCCTTCGACCCGAGCCAGGCGGCGAGATCGGCATTGGCAAGCACGGTCGCGCCGGTTTCCTTTGCGATCGGGATCGTGTCGCCCAGATGGTCGCCGTGGCCGTGGGTGAGCAGGATATGGGTGACGCCCTTGGTCACCGCCGCCTGGTCGAGCCCCTCGAAGGAGGGGTTGCCGGACAGGAAGGGGTCGATCAGGATCGTCGCATCGGCAATCTCGATGCGGAAGGCGGAATGTCCGAGCCAGGTGATCTTCATTTTGCATTTCTCCCTTCGAGGCGGTAGTTGAACGCGATTGGCTAAAACGTAATGCGAACAGGCGCCATTTTCCATCGGGAAGCGGCAAAACCATGGGAAAAGACCGATGACAGTGATGACAATCGAGGAACTGGCCGAAACCCTGCCGCCACATGCCGCAATCGCCGGCCTTGATCTCGGCACCAAGACCATCGGCCTTGCCGTCTCCGATCTCTCGCGCCGCTTTGCGACGCCGCGCCCGGTGATCAGGCGCGTCAAGTTCACGCACGACGCGGAAACCCTGCTCGCCTTCGCCGAGAAGGAGAAAATCGCAGGCTTCGTCATCGGCCTGCCGGTGAACATGGACGGCTCTTCCGGTCCGCGCGTGCAGGCAACCCGCGCCTTTGTGCGCAACATGGAGGCGCTAACCCCTCTCACCTTCACCTTCTGGGACGAGCGACTGTCGACGGTTGCCGCGGAACGGGCGCTTCTGGAAATGGATGTGTCGCGACAAAAGCGCGCCGGGCGGATCGATTCGGCTGCCGCCTCCTTCATCCTGCAGGGCGCGCTCGACAGGCTTGCGGCCCTGTCGCGCGGATAGGATTATTGCTCGCCCGCCGGACCGCAATCCACAGCCGGATCGCGCAGCATGCGCTTCGGGTCGAAAAGATAATCGACGAACACGAAGGCAAGCAGGATGGCGCCGCTGACGGCGAGCTCGACCGGAAGGGCGGCAAGCGCAGCACCCATCAACCCGATCTGAAACCGCTGCGTCATCCGCTCCTGCATTGCCTTTCCGCCTTTCCTCCTGTCTTGTCTGACAGCAATTCTTTCTCTCTGGCAAGCGCCTTCGGTTCGCAAAGTTAACCGGGCGGTAAGGAAATCACGGAATGCGTGCATGCTGATCATCTTCGAAAGTGTTCTGCCGATCTTTCTGACCGTGGCGCTCGGCGTCGGCCTGAAGCGCCTGCCGCTCTTCAGCGCCGATTTCTGGGATGGCCTCAACCAGCTCGGCTATTACGTGCTCTTTCCGGCGCTTCTGTTCACCACTCTGGCGCGGGCCGATTTTTCGACGATTGCGGCGGGAGACATAACCTGGGTGACCCTTCTCGGCGTCGCCGCCATCTCCGCCCTGACGATGGCGCTTTGGCCGCTGCTCAGGGCCTTCGGGCTGGGCAGTCCGGCCTTCACCTCCGTGTTCCAGACGACGACGCGCTGGAACGGCTTCGTGGCGCTCGCCATCGCCGACAAGCTCGCCGGGCTTGAGGGCATGGCCGTCATCTCGCTGATGATGACGGTGACGATCATTCCCCTCAACCTCATCAACGTGCTGGTTCTGGTGTGGTTTTCCGGCGAGAACCGCAATGTCGGCATGATGGCGCGCAAGATCGCCGCCAACCCGCTGATCATCTCCGCCTTCATCGGCATCGCCTTCAATCTCGCTGCCATCCCGGTCTATCAGCCGGTCTATGACGCGATGAACCTGATGGCGCGCGCCGCCTTGGGCATGGGCCTGGTCCTCGTCGGCGCCGGGCTGGTGATTTCCGACGCGCTGAAGCCGAAGCCGATGGTTCTGCTGCCGTCCTTCCTGAAACTCGCCCTTTTCCCGCTGATCACCTACGCCTTCGCCACCCTCTTCGGCATTTCAGGCACGCCGCTTGCCATCATGGTCCTCGGCGCCAGCGTGCCGACCGCCATGAACGGCTATGTCCTCGCCCGCCAGCTCGGCGGCGACGCCCGTCTCTATTCGGCTGTGGTGACGGTGCAGACGATGCTGTCGTTCTTCACCCTGCCGCTGGCGCTGATGCTTGTGGGGGGCGGCTGAGACCATGGCCAAGCCGGTTTTCATCAATACGCTCGTCTTCGTCTCCGACATGAAACGCTCGGTCGACTTTTACTGCCATCGCCTCGGCCAGACCGTCGCGCAGGATCACGGCGATTTCGTCCAGCTGGAAAACGGGCTCGCTCTCCATAGGGGGCCCGCCCTTGAGGCGACCATGTTCGGCGCGCCCTCCGGCGAACGCAGCCCCTACGGCCGCGGCAATCTGGTGCTCTATTTCGAAACCGACGAACTCGAGGCAATGTTTGCGCGGATGCCGCTGAAGACGGACCTGATCCACCCGATCGAAACCCAGGCCTGGGGCCAGAAGGTGTTTCGCTGCTATGATCCCGACGGACATATCGTCGAGGTGGGGGAGCCGATGTGATATTCGTGTTGGCTCAAATACGCCGAAAAACCGCCGAACCGCCCCGACGGAGCTCAGCTTGCTAGGAAAGCCCCCTCTCTTGTCCCCGTTATGCTCGGGCTTGTCCCGAGCATCCAAGCGCGTTTCCGCATGACAGGCGCATCGGACAAAAATCCATTTTAAAACAGAACATTATCAACCAACCGCTCCGTTCGCAGGGAGAGGTGGTTAGATCCTCGGGACAAGCCCGAGGATGACGTCCGTATGGGTGGCGAGGTTGGTCAACAAACTGAAAAGCCCCGCCGGATCGCTCCGGCGGGGCTCTCGAATGTCTGCGTCGCGCGTCGATTACTCGACGATCGATGCCACGATGCCGGCGCCGACGGTGCGGCCGCCTTCGCGGATGGCGAAGCGCAGCTTTTCTTCCATCGCGATCGGCACGATCAGTTCGACGTCAACCGTGACGTTGTCGCCCGGCATCACCATTTCCGTGCCTTCCGGAAGCGTGACGACGCCCGTCACGTCCGTCGTGCGGAAGTAGAACTGCGGACGGTAGTTGGTGAAGAACGGCGTGTGGCGGCCGCCCTCATCCTTCGTCAGGATGTAGGCTTCTGCCTTGAACTTCGTGTGCGGCGTCACCGAACCCGGCTTGCAGAGAATCTGGCCACGCTCGACCTGGTCGCGGTTGATGCCACGGATCAGAGCGCCGATGTTGTCGCCGGCCTGGCCCTGGTCGAGCAGCTTGCGGAACATTTCAACGCCGGTCACCGTCGTCTTCTGCGTCGGCTTGATGCCGACGATCTCGACTTCCTCGCCAACCTTGACAATGCCGCGCTCGACGCGACCGGTCACGACCGTGCCGCGGCCGGAAATCGAGAACACGTCCTCGATCGGCATCAGGAAGGGCTGGTCAACCGGACGCTCGGGCGTCGGGATGTAGTCGTCGACAGCGGCCATCAGCGCGCGGATCGCGTCTTCGCCGATTTCCTTGTTGCTGTCTTCCAGAGCGGCAAGAGCCGAGCCCTTGATGATCGGAATCTCGTCGCCGGGGAACTCGTAGGAGTCCAGCAGCTCACGCACTTCCATCTCGACGAGCTCGAGAAGCTCCTCGTCGTCAACCTGGTCAACCTTGTTGAGGAAAACCACGATCCCCGGAACGCCAACCTGACGGGCAAGCAGGATGTGCTCGCGGGTCTGCGGCATCGGGCCGTCGGCGGCCGAGCATACCAGGATCGCGCCGTCCATCTGCGCCGCGCCGGTGATCATGTTCTTCACATAGTCGGCGTGGCCGGGGCAGTCGACGTGGGCGTAGTGGCGCTTCTCGGTCTCGTATTCGACGTGCGCCGTCGAAATCGTGATGCCGCGTGCCTTTTCTTCCGGCGCCGCGTCGATCTGGTCATACGCACGGAAGTCACCGAAGAACTTCGTGATCGCAGCCGTCAGTGTCGTCTTGCCGTGGTCAACGTGACCAATCGTGCCGATGTTGACGTGCGGTTTGCTCCGCTCAAACTTTGCCTTTGCCATGAAAATGCTTCCTGTAACTGGTAACACGGATGACCCGGCGAACCGGTTTAGTGCCGCCGTTTAAGGCTTTCGACAGCAATAAGCAAGACCAAATTCGACAGTTTGATGCCCCCGGTCCCACCGGGGGCGAAAACCCGGTCCCTTTTGCCCGCCATCGGACACGCGGAAACCGGCCTTCCCCGAAAAAGCGACGCATGGCCAAGAGCTTGGGAGCGCATGCCTGCGGGCCGCTGGCGCGGCCGTCGGCCCCTTCCCCGCCGCTTCAGGCGCCAGCCCGCGAGACTTCGCCCGGCGCCGTGGCAGAGGGCGCGCCGTCGGCAACCACGCGGTTGCGCCCCAGCCGCTTTGCCCCGTAAAGCGCGTTGTCGCTCATCCGGTAGAGCGTCTCGTAGCCGCGCTCGGAGCGCGCGATGGCGACGCCGATGCTGCAGGTTGCCTCCAGCCCGTCGGAGACCTCCGGGAAGCGCCGGTGGGCGAGATGGATGCGGATACGCTCCGCCATGGCGCAGGCCCCCTGCCGATCGAGCCCGAGGGAGAGGATGGCGAACTCGTCGCCGCCGATGCGGCCGACGACGTCCGTCGCCCTCGTCTCGCTGAGCAGGATCTGGCCGAAGGCCTTCAGCACGGCGTCGCCGACGGGATGGCCCAGCGTGTCGTTGGTCAGCTTGAAATTGTCGAGGTCGAGCAGGGTCAGCGCCACCGGCGTGGACGAGCCCTCGCTGTAAAGGCCGCTGACCGCCCGTTCGAAGCCCTCGCGGTTCAGCACTCCGGTCAGGCGGTCGCGGTCGCGCAGCGTGTTGAGCCGGTCAAGAGACTCGACGAAATGCGACGCCAGGATTTCGATCGTGAGGATCATCGCGATCATCAGGATATAGATCTGCGTCGCCTGCCAGAGGATCGAGTTGGGATCGGCGATGATCCCGGTGAACAGCATCACGGCGGTGCGCAGGCAGTGCATGACGCCAAGCGCGATGATTGTCCAGAAGATCAGCTTGTCGTGCAGGGTGTCGTCGCGGCGGATCCAGAACCTGAGCATCGCAAGCCCCATCACCACGACGAGGCCGACATTGATGACGATCGTGCGCTGAAACGCCGTGCCGTAAATCTGGAAAAAGCTGTAGAGGCCGAACAGCGCCAGAAAGGCCGTGACGTTGAAGGCGACGCCGAAGGTCTTGCCGCGCCGCTGAAGCAGGCCCTCCGCAAACAGAACCTGGGCGACGATGAACAGCCCGTTCGCCACGGAAAGCAGGGGCGTGACGCGGTAGTGTCCGAAGAGAAAGGTCACCAGGAACGCGAGCGCGAGAACGAGGAAGGACGCCGAAAGCATCAGCAAATAGGAGCGTCTGACACCGGTGAGCCAGGCCACGATGAAGCTGCCCGCCAGGATCAGCAGCCCGCCGAGCAGCATCAACAGCTGCATGATTGTCATTTGGTGCCCCTCGACGCCACGGGCGTCCCCCTCCCGCCTGCCAACCCAACGTTGCCGAGGCCATCACAAAGCCCGGAGAACGGGCGCCAGTTTACGTCCAGATCCCTCCGCATGGTAGCAAAAGCATCCGGGCGTTGGAATCACCTTTCTGATGATATACAGGGGGATGGCCCGAAAGACACGGGTGCGTTCGACTTCGCTCATCCGGCGGTTAATCTGAACCGACCGATGATCCATCTCCTTGTTCAGGCGCATCGGGTTATCGAAAAACCGGCAATCCCCTGTTCGCCCGATGCTCCAACCGTCCGAGCGTCTCGTCGCTGCAAGGACCATGCCCCTCCGGGTTGCCCGCCGGAGGACACGCCGTCCTGCAGGCCCTGGGCCTTGCCGCAGGTTTACCGGGCTTTTGTCTTTTCGCGCCATTCGGTCCTCGCCCGCTCGATCAGGCCGGGGTCGCGGACGGCGGCCAGGCCGGTGGCGGCAATCGCCTTGGCGGCGTGGACGAAGGCCTTGTGGGCGGCCGGGCTCTTGCCCTGGGCGACCACCTGCCAGGTGTGGGGATTGGTGCCGATCGCCCAGGCCGGCGCCCAGCACTGCGCCGTCGGCACGACCCAGCTGACATCGCCGACATCCGTGGAACCCGCGCGGAAATGCGACTTGCCCTCAAAGGCCCTCAAGCCCCGGTGCAGCGGTTGGCTTCCGTCGACCGGCGTATTGGAAAGCGCATCGCCCTTGATCTGATAGAGCCGGATGCTGCTGTCGATCGCCTCCTGTGAGAACGTCGCCTGAATGTCCTTCGCGAAAGCCTCGTCGGCCTCGTCAAAGGGCACGGGACCGAGCGCCGTCATCTGCTCGTGCATCGCGGTTTCGAGCGTGAGGTTGGGCAGCAGGCTGTTGGTTGCCTTGCCGAGTTCCAGTTCGACGCTGGTTTCCGTCATCATCGCGGCGCCTTCGGCGATCTTCTTCACCCGTTCGGCGAGCGCCCGCGCGCCCACGATTTCCGGAGCCCGGATCATGTAGCGGCCGGCCGCGCGCGCCTGCACGACATTGGCCGCGACGCCACCGGTCTCGGTGATCGCGTAATGGATCCGGCAATCCGACGGCATGTGTTCGCGCAGGAAATTGATGCCGATATTGGTAAGCTCCAGCGCATCGAGCGCGGAACGGCCGAGATGGGCGGCATTGGAGGCGTGCGCGGCCGTGCCCTTGAAGCGGATATCATATTCGATCACGGCGAGATTGTTGGTGGAGCGCACGCCGTTGAACGGCGCGGGATGCCAGGTGAGCGCAAGGTCGACATCGTCGAACACGCCGGCCTCGGCCATGATCGTCTTGGCGCCGCCGCCCTCCTCCGCCGGGCAGCCATAATAGCGCACGGTGGCGGCAATGCCGTTCTTTTCCAGATGACGGGCAAGGCCGACCGCCGCCAGAAGCGAGCCCGCGCCGAGCAGATTGTGGCCGCAGCCATGGCCGCTTGCGCCAGGCTTGTCGGACTTCTCCTCGGCGATGCCGGCGACCTGGTTCATGCCGGCCAGCGCATCGAATTCGCCGAGGATCGCGATCACCGGCCTGCCGCCGCCATATTCCCCGCAAAAGGCGGTCTTGATACCGGCAACGCCGCGCGTGACGGAAAACCCGTATCTCTCCAGAAGCGCTGCCTGGAGCTTCGCCGATTCGAATTCCTCGAATTTCAGTTCGGCCAGGTCCCATATCCGGTCGGAGAGTTCGATGAATTCGGGCTTCAACGCCTCGATTTCACTTGCGAGTTGTTCAATCGCCTGCTGGGTCATGGAAAAGTCCTGTTTGCTGCCGGGGCAGCAGGTCTGGGGTCATGAAAGGTCGCGCGGCCCATGTCGATGGGCCGCGGGATAAGGGTTCTTGAGGAGGAAGGCCGCGCCGCCGGGACGGCGCGGCGATAGCCGGTCAGTCGACCGAAACTTCCCATACGCGGGGATTGCCCTGCCAAACGGGGGAGCCCTCGAGGCTCGCGGTCGCGGCCCAGATGTCGACCATGTCGTACATGAACAGGCCCGGCATATCCTCGAGCATCAGCGTGTGGAAATCGTCGAAGATCTGCTGGCGCTTTTCCTGATCGGTTTCGCGATAGGCGGCGTCGAGCAGTTCAACCGCTTTCGGGTTCTCCCACATCAGCGATGTGTTCTCGTCCTTGTCGCCGACATAGAAGCTCATCATCAGCGCCGGATCGAGGCGCGGGGAGACCGACTGCGAGATCACCTGGTAATTGCCCGAGCGGCGGCGTTCCACCTGGGTGGCGTAGTCGAGCACCTCGATCTGAACGTTGAGGCCGGCCTGCTGCATCATCGCCTGGGCGATGATCGCCGCCGGATAGCTCGGCACATTGCCGCGGCGGTTGGCGATGATGGAGATCGGCTCGCCGTTATAGCCGGCGTCCTTCAGTTCCTTCTTTGCCGCCTCGATGTCATAAGGCAGGCACTCTTGCTGGGTCTCACTGTAATAGATCGAGTTGGTCGCGATCATCGAGCAGTTGGGCGTGCCGGTTCCGTTGGAGGCGGCGGCGACCAGCTGCGGCAGATCGAGCGCCATGGCCATGGCGCGGCGGACGCCCGGATTGGCGAGCACCGGATCGCGGGTCTGCATATAGAACAGGTTCTTGCCGTTGTTGACGGCGACGATCAGCTTGCTGTCATCGCGGTCCTCGAATTCCGGCATCAGATCCGGAGAGACTTCGGCGAGATCGAGCACGCCGGACTGGATGCCGGCCTTCACCGTCGAGGCGTCGGGAACGACCATGAACTTGACGCCGTCGGCGAGCGGGTTCTTGGCGCCGACCGTGCCGTCCGGCGCGCCGTCGTTTTCCGGCGAGACATAGGCGTCGTTCTTGGCGAGATGGACATACTCGCCCTTCTTCCACTCGTCCCACTTGAACGGGCCCGTGCCGATCGGTGCTGCGAAGCTGCCATCCTCGCCCACGGATTTCGGCGAGATGATGCCGGTAAAGCCGCATTCCGGGCGGGCCATGAGGCCGAGGAAGACCGCCGAGGGCTCGGCAATCGTCATCGTCACGGTGGCGTCATCGACCTTCTCGATGCCGGTCAGCTTGACCACGCGGCTGCCGTCGAAATCCGGCAGGCAGCGCCATTTGCCGTCGGCATCCATGTAGCGGTTCATGGACCAGACCACATCATCGGCGGTCATCTTGTCGCCATTGTGGAAGGTGACGTCATCGCGCAGCGTAAATGTGTAGGTCAGCCCGTCATCAGACATGGCGACGGATTTGGCGAGAAGCGGCTCAACCGCGCCATCCTCGGTGTAGCCGACGAGGCCTTCGAGAATGTGCATCATGATTGCGTCGGTATTGCCGTCGCGGTTGACGCCCGGATCGTTGGAGCGCAGGTCGGAGGAGAGCGCGACGACGATGTCGCGCGCTGCCGCCGTCTGGGTGAGCGCCGCCAGCATCACGCCGGCAAGGAGTAGTTTCTTCATGTTTATCCCTCTTTGCTGTTGGTTCTGTTTTCAGGCCTTCAAAGTCCGGTGAAACAGGCGCGGGCGAGCCGGCCGATCGTCTCGAGTGCCACCGTGTAGCCGGGAAGCCCGTCCGGCATGGTGAGCGGTACCCCGTCCGTATAGGCGGCGAGGATGAAGAGCGGCGCGCCGTCGCGATAGACGATGCCCGCATCCATGCGCCCGCGCTTGCCCCTTCCGCCCTTGCTGGCGATCACGGTATCGAAGGGAAGGCGCGAATGGATGCCGTAGCGCAGCACCTGCGATTTCAGCATCTTCAGCGCGAAGGCGGATAGGTCCTGCGAAATGCCGAGCTTGGCCGAGGCATCGGCGTCCGTCTGGGCGGCAAGGATCGTGTCGAGCAGCATCACCTGGTCGGCGGCCGTCGTCACCGTCACCGCGTCGAGCGGGTGGTCGTGCGGCAGCGCGATCGGCGGGATCAGGAAGCGGTGACGGGTGCCGGTCATGCCGATCGCCGCGCAATAGGCCTGAACCTCCTCCAGCGTCAGACGCTCGAACACCATATGGGTGCAGACATTGTCGGAAAGCGTGATCATGCCGGCGATCGCATCGCGCAATGACAGGATCATGCCGGGCGTCATGTGGCGCAACACGCCGCTCGCCACCTGCTCGGCGTGATGCGGCTCGTAGACGATCTTCTCGTCGAAGCTCAGCCGCCCGTCCCCGATCGCCTTCAGCGCCGCCATCATGATCGAGATCTTGCGGGTCGAGGCCGACGGCGTTTCCTCGGTCGCGCCGCGCTCGATGGTTTCGCCGGTCACGAGGTTCTTGACCTTGAAGCGGACGGTGAAGTCCTGCGCATCGCAGATTTTCGCGAGTTCGGCGGCCGTCAATGCCGTTTTTTCGGTTCGTTCAGTCATATCACTCCTCCAGCCGCCATTTGAGCTTGACGCCGCCGGTCTCGTTGAAATCGAGCGCGGGAATGGCCGACAGCAGCCGCTGCGTATAGGCATGCTGCGGACGGTCGAAGATCTCGTCGCGCGGGCCTTCCTCGACGATATTGCCGTGCTGCATCACGATCACCCGGTCGGCGATCTGCTCGACCACGGAAAGGTCGTGGCTGATGAACAGGCAGGAAAAGCCGTGCTTTTTCTGCAGGTCGGCGAACAGCGCCAGCACCTGCGCCCTCACCGTCACATCGAGCGCGGACACCGGCTCGTCGGCGATCAGCAGTTTCGGCTCGCGCACAACGGCGCGGGCGATCGCAACGCGCTGGCGCTGGCCGCCGGAAAGCTCGTGCGGCAGCCGTTCGGCGAATTCGCCGGGCAGGCCCACTTCGGCCAGGGTCGCGAGCGCCCGCCTGCGCCGCTCGGCGGCGCTCAGCCCCGGCATTGTGCGCAGCGCCTCTTCGACGAGTTTCACGATCGTCATGCGAGGGTCGAGCGACGAATACGGGTCCTGGAACACCATCTGGCAGTTCTGCCGATAGTGCGCCCAGTCCCGTTCGCGCGGCTTGCCGTTAAAGAGGATATCGCCCGACGTCTGATGGATGAGGCCGGCAATGGTGCGGCCGAGCGTGGTCTTGCCGGAGCCCGAGCCGCCGACCAGCGCCACCACCTCGCCCTGGCGGATATCGACCGAGACGCCGTGCAGGGCGCGCTTGGCCTGGCCTTTTCGAAACAGCGCGCCGGCCTTGTGATAGTCGACGATCACGTTTTCGACGGACAGCACCGGCGTATCGTCCGGCGGGAATGCCCGGGTTTCACCGCGCCCCGGCAGCGATGACAGCAGCTTGCGGGTATAGGCATGCTGCGGGTTTGTCAGAATGTCGTCGGTGGTGCCGCTTTCGACCACGACGCCCTTTTCCATCACCGCGATGCGGCTGGTATAGCGCGCCACCATCGGCAGGTCGTGGCTGATCAGGAGCACCGCCGTGCCTTCGGCGCGGGTAAGCTCCACCATCAGCTCCATCACGTCGCGCTGGATCACCGCGTCGAGCGCCGTGGTCGGCTCGTCGGCGATGAGCAGCGCCGGCTTCAAAAGCATCACCGAGGCGAGCATGATGCGCTGGCGCATGCCGCCGGAAAACTCGTGCGGATAGGCCGTAAGCGCGCCCTTCGGATCGACGATGCCGACCCTTTCCAGCATGGCGAGGATCGCGTCCCGGCGCTTCTCACGCGAAAGCCCGGTGTGGAGCTTCAGCCCCTCCTCCAACTGCCGGCCGATGAGCATCGACGGGTTGAGCGAGGTCATCGGCTCCTGGAACACCATGCCGATCCGCGCGCCGCGCAGCGATCTCAGATCGCGCGGGCTCATGGTCAGCGTGTCGCGGCCCTCGAACACGGTCTCGCCGCTCACCGGCGTGATGCCGGCGGGCAGAAGCGACATCAGCGCGCGGGTCGCCAGCGTCTTGCCGGAGCCGGATTCGCCGACAATGCCGAAGATCTCACCGGGGCGGACATCGAAGGAGACATTGTCGACGAGCTTGACGCCATTGCCGAGGGAAAGCGTCAGGCCGCGGACGGAAAGGAGAAGATCCCTCATCATTTCAGCCCCCTCATGCGCGGGTCGAGACGGTCGCGCAGCGCGTCGCCCAGAAGATTGATGCCGAGAAGCGTGAGCGCGATGCAGAGGCCGGGGAAAACGCCGAGCCAGACGGCCTGCTCGATGAACGGCCGGCCGGCGGCCAGCATGTTGCCCCAGGTGGGCGCCGGCGGCGGCACGCCGAGGCCGAGGAAGGAGAGCGCGCTTTCCGACAGGATCGCCCAGCCGAACATGGTGGTCGCCAGCACCGACATCGGCGCCAGGCAATTGGGCAGGATGTGGCGGAACACCGTGTAGAACTCGCTGTTGCCCATCAGCTTCGAGGCTTCGATGAATTCGGCTTCGCGCAGCGTCATCACCACGCCGCGCACCAGTCGCGCCATCGACGGCGTATAGGCGATGCCGAGCGCGAAGATGATGCCATACTGGTTTGCGCCGAAGACGGCGAGCAGGCCGAGCGCCAGGAGGATGCCCGGAAAGGCGAGCAGCGCATTGTTGACGGCCATGATCAGACCGTCCGTCAGGCCGCGCGCATAGCCGCTGACGAGGCCGATCAGCGTGCCCATGACAATTGTGAAGGTGACCGTCAGCGTGCCGATCCACACGCTTGCCCCGGCGCCGACCATGATCCGGCTCAGCACGTCGCGGCCGAACTCGTCCGTTCCCATCCAGTGGGCCAGGCTCGGCGGCTTCAGCCGGGCGACGAAATCGAGCTTGAGCGGGTCGTAGGGCGTCCAGAACGCGCCGATAAGGGCGACGATAAGCAGGAGCGCAATCAGGAAACCGCCGATCGCGGCATTATAGGACAGTTTTCTCATTGTGCCGTCACCCGGGGATCGAACAGCGGATAGAACAGGTCGATGATCAGGTTGACGACGACATAGGAGAGCGCCACGAACAGCAGGCAGCCCTGGATGACCGGGTAATCCCGCTGGAAGATGCTGTCGACCATCAGCCGGCCGAGGCCGGGGATCGAGAACACGGTCTCGATCACCGCGATGCCGCCGAGCAGATTGCCGAGAATGAGGCCGATCATCGTCCAGGTCGGGCCAAAGGCATTCTTGAAGGCGTGACGCCACAGAACCGCCATTTCGGAAAGCCCCTTGGCGCGGGCATGGGTGATGTAGTCAAGCCGCAGGACTTCCAGCGTCGAGGCGCGGGCCATGCGCAGCAGCACGCCCATCTCGTGCATGACGAGGGTCGCCACCGGCATGATGATGTAGATCAGCCCCTCGGTGAAATTGTCGCGCAGCGACACATAGCCGAGCACCGGCAGCCAGCCGAGCTTCAGGCCGAACAGAAGGAGAAGCAGCAGGCCGAGCCAGAAGGTCGGTATAGAGAGAAGCAGCGTCGCCGTTCCGACAAGAGCGAGGTCCGTCACCGAATTCTGCCGCCACGCGGCGATGATCCCGGCGGGCACGGCGAGAATGGCGGCCAGCACCACCGCGATCAGCACGATCTCGCCGCTGATGACGAAGCGCGCGGCGACGAGCGGCAGCACCGGCTCGTCATTGACGATCGAGCGGCCGAGATCGCCGGAGAGCGCGTTTTCGCTCCAGATCAGGAATTGCTGCGGGAGCGGCTTGTCGAGACCGAGTTCCGTCTGCAGTTCGGCGATCTGCCTGTCATCGGCCATGTCGCCGAGCATCAGGGCTGCCGGATCGCCGGGAATGAGACGGATCAGCCCGAACACGGCAATCGAAACGATGATCACCGTCGGTATCGCCATCGCGACGCGATGGAGGAAGAATCTCAGCATCGGAACCCCTCTGAGACCTGCCTTTTGCGGCGGCAGGCTTGCTTATTGACAAAAGTATGACAAAGCCAAAAACTTGCCGCAATACTATGAATTTTTTCATAGTTATATGCAGCCGCGCGCACCGTCCATCGGCACGTTCCGGCGAGAAAACCGGCAGCGCGGAACGTCTAGCGCATCGGCCCGAAAATCGGAATCGATTTTCGGAAAGCACGATGCGTAGATTCAATAGGTTAGAGCGTCCTTTGTGCGTCCGAATGGACGCACGGCGCTCTAGTCGTCCACCTGCGAGCGCTCGATCTGGCGCTTCAGCGCCGCCATCAGCCCTTTGGCGGCAAGCGACATCGGCACGCCCTCGGCCGACGCGATCCCGAAGCGCTGCGTCAGCTTCGGCTCGAAGACCCGCTGCACCACGGGCAGGTGCCTGTAGAGATTGGCATAGAAACTGCTGGCAAGCGCGATCCCCAGCCCCTCGGCGGCATAGGCGCAGGCGGAGGAGTTGGAATGGGTTTCGATGCGCACGTCTGGGCGGACGGCCTCGTTCTGCAACAGCCGGTCGAGCATCACCCGGTGGGCGCGCAGCCGGCCGAGCATGATCAGCGGCTCGCCGCGCAGGTCCTCGGGCCGGATGACATCGCGCGCGGCCAGCCGGTGGTCGCGGTGCATGACGGCGACGCTGCGGCCCTCGGCGACGATCTCGAGGCGAATGCCCGGTCCGATTT
The DNA here is from genome assembly GCF_001578105.1 of Martelella sp. AD-3. Taxonomy (GTDB): domain Bacteria; phylum Pseudomonadota; class Alphaproteobacteria; order Rhizobiales; family Rhizobiaceae; genus Martelella. Next base: position 2,666,416 of record NZ_CP014275.1, read on the forward strand.
CGCCCTCATGGCGCAGAAAGCCGAAATCGATCACCCGCTGGTCGATCATCCGCTGGATGGTCATGGTTGTCTCGAAGAAGGTCTCGACCCTGACGCCGGGAAAGCCGTCCCGGTAGTCCTTCAGCATGGCGGGGGCGAAGTTCTCCCACATGCTGCTGGGCAGGCCGATGCGGACGACCTCCGTCTCCGACGCGCCGGTGCGGATTTCATCGGCAATCTGGCTGAAACGGGCCAGGTTGAGAAGCACGGTCTTCGCCTCCTCTTCCAGCGTCCGCGCCTCGGGCGTCGGCACCAGCCGCCCCTTGACGCGCTGAAACAGCGTCAGGTCGAGATCGGATTCGAGCTGCTGGATGAGACGGCTGACGCCCGACTGGCTGAGACCGGTGCTCCTGGCCGCGCTCATCGTCGAACCGGTCGAGAGCACCGCACGGAAGACTTCGAGCTGCTTGATGTTCATGCGATGTCGTCTCTCGGCGCGTTAATCTGCCGTCGGAAGGTTAAGCCATCCGCGCCGCGCTGTCATGCGGCAGGCGGGACGATGACCCGAGGCCGAAATCGCGGTCCCTGCAGCCAGCGGCCGCGCGCCGAAACAAAAAGAAGGTGGGAACCTGGAGCGGGTAGCGGGAATCGAACCCGCATATTCAGCTTGGAAGGCTGCTGCTCTACCATTGAGCTATACCCGCGCAAACGTCAGGCGCCGGTGGTGGAGGAGGTTGGATTCGAACCAACGTAGACTAAGTCAACGGATTTACAGTCCGTCCGTTTTAACCACTCACGCACTCCTCCAGTACCAGCCTGGACGGCAGTCATGCCTTGGATCGTTCGCCGCTGCCCGTTGGCTTTGGCGATGTCGATCTGCGCCGCGTATATGACCGGCCCGCCCCGCTCTGTCAACACGGCGCGGCAGAAAAAAATGACAGAAAAATCACAGCCGCATGCCGGACCGCGCGCTTTCCCCGTTCTTGCGCCGGAATGGCCTAGCCTCCCGCCGCGGCGGGCCTTATAACGGGCGCATGAGCAAAAAAGATGACCAGAACGGCTCCCCCAGGGACGCCCATTACGCCAAGCTCCGACGCGCCCACCGCGACAACAAGCGTGCGCGCGGCGATCTGCCCCCTGCCCCGGCCCGACAGGGCAAGCGCGGACCGGCCGACCCGCTGCCCGTCAGCGGCGACGAGGTGCTGCTTTACGGCCTGCACACCGTCCGCGCGGCGATCGAGAACCCCGAGCGCAAGCTGATCTCGCTGAAGGTGACGCAGAACGCCCTTGCCCGGCTGACCGACGGGCTGGCGCTGCCGGAGAGCCTCCCCGTCGAGATCGTGCGCCCGCGCGAGATCGACGATATTCTCGGCGAGGACGCCATCCATCAGGGGGTGATGCTGAAGACGCTGGTGCTTCCCGTGCGCCGTCTCGATGCGCTGAATGACAGCCCGCTGCTGCTCGTGCTCGATCAGGTGACCGATCCGCACAATGTCGGCGCGATCCTGCGTTCGGCCGTCGCCTTTTCCGCCGGCGCGGTGATCACCACCATGCGCCATAGCCCGGCCGAATCGGGCGTGCTCGCCAAATCGGCCTCCGGCGCGCTGGAGCATATCCCCTATATCCAGATCACCAATCTCGCCAAGGCGCTCGATGAACTGCACGCCATGGGCTTTGCCTCGATCGGGCTTGATTCGGAGGGGCCCGCCCCGCTTGAGGAAACCTTTGCCGGCGGCAAGGTCGCGCTGGTGCTGGGCGCGGAAGGCAAGGGGCTTCGCCAGAAGACCCGGGAAACGGTGACGGCGCTCGCCCGCCTCGACATGCCGGGCGTCATCAAATCGCTCAACGTCTCCAACGCCTCGGCGATCGCGCTCTATGCCGCCCGCCAGCATCTGGGAAAGACGCCCAAAAGCTGAAAAATGCGGCCCGAGCGGCAACAAACCGGCCGCGGCAAGCGTTAAGAGCGTCGGGCGGCGCATGCACGCCGGCCGGCAATCCGGAAGCACGATGGCTTGAAAGGTCCGACCATGAAAATCGTCTTTACCGATCTCGACGGCACGCTTCTCGACCACGAAACCTATTCGCTGGAGCCGGCGCGGCCCGCGCTCGACGCGCTGAAGGGCCGCGGCATCCCGATCATCCTCGCCAGCAGCAAGACGGAGGCGGAGATGCGGCCCATCGCCGCGGATATCGGCATCGAAGACCCGATGATCGTGGAAAATGGCGCGGGGATCGTCGGACTGCCGGATGCGAAGGGCGGCGAGGCTGAAGCCTATCGGCGGCTGCGCGCGGCGCTTGAAGCGATGCCGCCCGCGCTCAGGCAGAAATTCCGGGGTTTTGGAGACTGGAGCGATGAAGAGGTAGCGGAGAAAACCGGCATGCGGCTCGAGGCAGCCCGGCTCGCCCGAAAGCGTCAGTTCTCCGAACCGGGGCTCTGGTCCGGCAGCGAGGAGGAACGGGAGGAATTCCGGGCGCTCCTGGCAAAGAGCGGCTTTCGGGCCGTGCAGGGCGGCCGGTTCTTCACGCTGATGCCGGAGACATCCAAGGCCGATGCGATGCGCAAGGTCGCGGACTTCTACCGCAGCAAGACGGGGGAAGCGGTCTTCACGATCGCGCTCGGCGATGCGCCGAATGATGCGGCAATGCTGGAAGCCGCGGACAAGGGCGTCATCATCGCCAACCCCGCCCATGCCCCGCTTGCCGAAACGGCCCGCGAACGCGAGGGCCGCATCATCCGCTCGGACAAGGCCGGTCCTTCGGGCTGGAACGACATGATATTGCAATTATTGGCACAATATAGTTGGTAGGTAAGGCCCCTCCCCTTCGGCCGTCCGCTTCCGGAACCTGCCGCAACAAAAACATCAGGAGCGCCCGCAATGGCTGATTTTCATCAAAATGGCGTTGTCGCAACGCTGCACAATCTGCGCGAGCGTTCGCTGCACCGGGTCGAGCGCGAACTGACCAGCTTCTCGGCAACCCGGCCGATCACCCTGATCCTGCCCTCGCTCTTCTCCGAGCTCGAGGCCGAGGCGCTGGACAACATCGTCAACCATCTGACGGAAGTGCCCTATATCTCCAACATCGTCATCGGCCTCGACCAGGCGGACGAGGAGCAGTACCGCTACGCGCTGAAATATTTCAGCCGCCTGCCGCAGAACCACGCCGTGCTCTGGAATGACGGACCGCGGATGCAGGCCGTCCACAACCGTCTCGGCGATGCGGCGCTTGCGCCGCAGGAGCCCGGCAAGGGCCGCAATGTCTGGTACTGTATCGGCTATGTGCTCGGCGCGCGCAATTCCTCCGTGGTGGCGCTGCATGACTGCGACATCGTCACCTATTCGCGCGAGATGCTGGCGCGCCTCGTCTATCCGGTCACCAATCCGGCCTTCCCGTACGTCTTCTCCAAGGGCTATTACCCGCGCATCGCCGACGGCTCGCTCAACGGCCGCGTCACCCGGCTTCTCGTCACGCCGCTTCTCCTGAGCCTCGAGAAGACCATCGGTCACCAGCCCTATCTCGATTACCTGAAGGCGTTCCGCTATCCGCTCGCCGGCGAATTCGCCATGCGCACCCATATCCTGCCCGATATCCGCATTCCCTGGGACTGGGGGCTGGAAATCGGCGTTCTCTCGGAACTGTGGCGCAATTATTCCAACGCCGCGATCTGCCAGGTCGATATTGCCGACGCCTATGACCACAAGCATCAGCCGCTGTCGCCGGAAGATGCCAGGAAGGGCCTGTCGCGCATGTCCACGGATATCTGCAAGGCGGTTTTCCGCAAGCTGGCGACCGACGGCGTAACCTTCTCGCAGGAAACGCTCAGGACCGTGAAGGCCTCCTATTTCCGCACGGCGCTCGATCTGGTCGAGATCTATCACAATGACGCCCGCATGAACGGGCTTTCGACGGATCGCCATAAGGAAGAGCAGGCCGTCGAACTCTTCGCCACCAATCTGATCGAGGCCGGCAATTCCTTCCTCGAGGAGCCCGACGCCACGCCGCTGATGCCGCGCTGGAACCGCGTCCTGAGCGCCCTGCCCGACATTCTCGACGAAATGCAGGCCGCCGTCGCCGCCGATATGGCGGAATACGGCTAGAGCGCCGTGCATCCATTCGGATGCACAAAGGACGCTCTAACCTATTGAATCTACGCATCGTGCTTTCCGAAAATCGATTCCGATTTTCGGGCCGATGCTGTAAGCCGCCGAGACGCCGCCGGATGATGAACCGGCCGGCAGGCGCAGCGGCTGGCCCCGCAAATTCCTTCAGCTTCCCTGAAGGCCGCCGGACGCATGCGCGGATGACGCCCGGAAGCGAACCGCCATCCTCGCATGCGCCGGTCGGGCGCCCTTCGGCCCGCCGCGTTCAGCCGCCGAAGCGTGGTTCGGGCAGGCCCTTGACCCCGAGCCCCGTGATCGCGAACAGGCTCCCGCGCAGAACGCCGTCGCCTGGAAAGCGCGGCAGCGGCGGCTTGGCCATCGAGGTGACGTAAAGCACATCGAGGTTCGGCCCGCCGAACTGCACGCTGGTCACCTTCTTCACCGGCATCTCGATCTCGCGGTCGAGCGTGCCGTCGGGCGCATAACGGCAGATTCGGCCGTCATAGACGAGCGCCAGCCAGTAATAGCCTTCGGCATCCACCGTCGCTCCGTCCGCAGCGCCGCCATTCGACGTATCAACCTTCGTGAAGGTCCGGCGGTTCGAAACGGCGCCCGTCCCGATATCGTAGTCATAGGCCCAGACCTCGCCGGTCCAGGTGTCGGTGAAATAGAAGGTCCTGTCATCCGGCGCGAAACAGGGGCCGTTCGAGCAGATGATGCCGTCGTCGACCTTGGTGACGCTGAAGTCCGGATCGACCCGGTAGAGCGCGCCTTTCGGCCCCTCTTCCATCATGTCCATGGAGCCGGCGAAGAACCGCCCCCTGCGGTCACATTTGCCGTCATTGAGACGGGTGGTATCCATTCCCGGCTCGGGATCGTGCAGCAGCCGGCAGTCGCCGCTTTCGAAATCCAGCAGATGGAAGCCCTTGTCCAGCGACACGATGGCGCCGGAGCCGTCCTTGCGCAACGCCATGGATCCGATCTTGCCAGGCACGTCGAAGGCGCGCAGCTCGGTGCCTTCGGCGGTGCAACGGAATACCCGTCCGTCCATCGAATCGATGAAATAGAGCCGCTGGCTCTCCACATCCCAGACCGGGCCTTCGCCCAGCGTAGTCTTCACATCCAGCAGAATATCGATCTTCATAACCGTCTTCCTCCCTGTCAGAAATTCACCGCGTCGCCGCCCTTGAGCGCGAGCATCGCCCGGGCCTCGTCGGGCGTGGCGATCTCGAGCCCCAGTCCCTCGACGAGGGCGCGCGCCTTGGCGACCTGCTGGGCGTTGCTCTCCGCCAGCCTGCCGCGGGCAATCCAGATGCTGTCCTCGAGCCCGACGCGGATATTGCCGCCCATGCTGACCGCCTGCGCGGCGATGCGGAACTGGTCCTTGCCGGCGCCCAGCACCGACCAGCGGAAATCGCTGCCGAACAGCCGGTCGGCGGTCCGTTTCATGTGCATCACGTCCTCCGGGTGGGTGCCGATGCCGCCCAGAAGCCCGAACACCGACTGCACGAAGAATGGCGGCTTCACCAGCCCGCGATCGGCGAAATGGGCGAGGTTGTAGAGATGCGAGATATCATAGCATTCGAACTCGAACCGCGTGCCGTTGCCGTAACAGGTCTCCAGCACATATTCGATATCCTTGAACGAGTTGCGGAACACAAGGTCGCGCGAGCCTTCCAGGTGCTCGCGCTCCCATTCGTGCTTGAACTCCTTGTATTTCGCCAACAGCGGAAAGAAGCCGAAATTCATCGACCCCATATTGAGCGAGGCGACCTCGGGCGACCACTTGGCCGCCGGTCTGGTGCGCTCGTCCACGGTCATGTAGGGCGAACCGCCGGTGGTGATGTTCACCACCGCGTTGGTCGACTGCTTGATGCGGCCGAGAAAGGGCGCGAAGGCTTCCGGCGACTGATCGGGCTTGCCGGTCTTCGGATCGCGCGCATGCAGGTGCAGGATCGCGGCCCCCGCCTCGGCGGCGCCGATGGCGGCCTCGGCGATCTCATCGGGGGTGATCGGCAGGTACTCCGACATGGTCGGGGTGTGGATGGCGCCGGTCACGGCGCAGGTGATGATCACTTTGTCGGGCATGGTCTCAGTCTCCGAGTTCGTCTGCGGCGCGCCGTTTGTGGGCGGCGAGCGCCATGAGCCGCCGGTCGCGCCAGGCTTGCCGGTCGGCGATGTTTTCTGCGGGAAGCGTTGCGCGGCGCTCCGCCTCGATGCGGTCCAGCACGGCGCCGCGCCAGTCGGCGGGGGGCTGTCCGGAGAGGCCGTCATAAATGCCGGCATAGCGTTCGACATATTGCCGCACGCCCTTAGGGGCGTTGAGGTCGATCGTCTCGAACGGGCCGATGAACGACCAGCGCAGGGCGAGGCCCTCGCTGAGGCCGATGTCGATGTCCTCGGCGCTGGCATAGCCGTCGGCAACCAGCCGGAAAGCCTCATGCAACAAGGCCCCCTGCATCCGGTTCATGACGAAGCCATCGATCTCCTTTTGCATGACGATGGGGCGCATTCCGGCCGCGCGCAGCATGGTCGCCGTGCGTTCGACCAGCGCCGGATCGGTCCATGGCGCGGGCACCAGCTCCGCCGCCGGGACAAGATAGGCGGGATTGATCGGATGGTTGACCATGACCCGGTGACGCCCCGCAAGCCCCTCGGAGATCGCCGAGGGCAGCAGGGCGGAAGACGACGAGGCCAGCACGGTTTCGGGTCCCGCGATCGCATCGAGCCGCGCGAAGATGGCGCGCTTCACGCCGATCTCCTCGAATGTGCTTTCCTGCACGTGTTCCGCCCCGTCCAGCGCCTCTTCGAGCGTGGCAACCGGGCGGATGCGCGAAAGCGCCTCCTCGGGGTCGCAATCGATGAGGCCGAGCCGCCCCAGCTCAGGCAGCATCTCTGCGGCAAAGGCGCGGGCGGCATGGGGCGCTTCGGCGTTCTCGTCCCAGAGCCGCACCGCGTGGCCGGCGCGGGCGAAGACAATGGACCAGGCGCGGCCGATCAGGCCGGCGCCGACGCAGGCGACGGGGGCGGTCATCACAGCGTCTCCACATTGCCGTCGACGGGGAAGCTCTGCCCCGACAGGTTGCGTCCGGTATCGGCGATCAGGAAGGCGGCCATATCGGCAACATCCTCCGGCGGGGTCATGCGCCGCAGCGAGACGTTGGACAGGTAGCGCTCGGTCATCGCCTCGTGGCTGAGGCCGGTCTGCTCGGCGCGGGCGGCGATCACCTTTTCGATGCGCGGTCCGGCGATGATGCCGGGCAGGATGGCATTGGCGCGGATATTGTCCGGACCCAGCTCCTTGGCAAGGCTCTGGGTGAAACCCACGACGCCCCACTTGGCAGAGGCGTAGGGCGTGCGGAAGGCATAGCCGAACTTGCCCGCAGAAGACGAGATATTGACGATGGCGCCGCCGCCCGCCGCGCGCAGCATCGGCACCGCATAATGGGTGCAGAGGAACTGCCCGGTGAGGCAGATATCGATGCAGCGTCGCCAGTCGGCGGTCGATATCGTATCGACGCCGCCGGTCGGGCCGGCGATCCCGGCATTGTTGACCAGCGCATCGAGCCCGCCCATGCGGGTTTCGATGGCCTTGAAGAATGCCGCGACCTCGGCCTCGGCCGAGACGTCGGCCAGCATCGCGACCTCGGCGCCAAGCGCGGCGGTGGCAGCCTCCAGCGCGGCGGGGTCCACGTCGCAGATCGCAAGGCGGGCGCCCTGGCGGGCAAGCTCGCGCGCGATGCAAAGCCCGATGCCGCCCGCGCCGGCGCTGATCGCGATGCGTTTTCCGGCAAGGCCGGGCAAAATCATGCGAGGGGTGTCGTTCATGGCAATCTCCTTCATTCGCGCAGGGCGATAACGGCCATCAGGATGACGAGGCCGAAGAACACGGATCGGAAGGCAAAGGGCAGCGAAGTGCCCGCAAGCAGCGTCTGCATCGCGGTGAGCAGCAGCGCGCCGCCCAGCATGCCGGCATAGTGTCCGCGCCCGCCGGTGATCAGCGCGCCGCCGACCACCACCACGGCGATCGAGGGCAGCAGGTAGTCGTCGCCCATGCCCAGGCTCGCCTGTCCGGAGAACCCGGCGAGCAGGACGCCCACCAGCGCGGCGCAGAGCGCCGAGAGGATATAGACCGAGACGATCACCCGCCCGGTGCTGACGCCCGAGAGACGCGCGGCGAGCGCGCTGTTGCCGACGGCGTAGACGCGCCGGCCGAACACCGTGCGCCCGAGAAGCAGGATCGCCGCGGCGGCAAAGGCGATCATGAACAGGATGACCGGGGTCACGCCGAGCACCTTGCCGGTCATCAGCCAGCGCAGCGCGGGCGGGGCAAAACCCGCCGGCGTGCCGCCGGACCAGATCAGCGCCGCGCCCTGCAGGATGCCGTTCATCGCCAGCGTCACCACGATCGGAGACAACCCGAGCGCCACCACGCCGAGCCCGTTTGCCAGCCCGATCAGCGCCGCCACGGCGAAAACCACCGGCAGTGCGACCAGAAGACCTGCGTCCTGGCCGCCGACCAGACCCGTCATCAGCACGCCCGACAGCGCGATGCACCACGGCAGCGACAGGTCGAGCCCGCCGGTCAGGATCACCGCGCCCTGGCCCAGCGCCAGGATGGCGAGGAAGCTTGAAAGCACCAGCAGCGAGTCCCAGTAGCGCCATCCGGTGAACACGCCTCCGAGAACCAGATGCGTCGCGACCAGCACCAGGACGAGGCAAAGCCAGGCGGGGAGCGCATGCCGCAGCGTCGCGCCGTGGCGTTGCATGAAGCTAAGCTTGAGCGCGGCACCTGCAGGCTCAGTGAAGGCGAGCCTGCGATCCGCCTTCGGCCGTTGCGACACCAGCCAGCCCTTGCGGCGGGCGGCGAGCGCGTCCTTCAGCTCGCGCAAGCGCTGCGACAGCGGGCTGTCCCTGCTCATTGAGCCGGCCAGAACCGCGATCAACAGCACGGCGCTTTCCGCGATCGTGGCGTAATAGGCCGAGACATTGAGCGACAGCAGAAGGTTCACCACGATCATCAGGATATAGGCCCCGAAAATCGTGCCGGGTATGCCGCCCTTGCCGCCGCCGAGCCGGGTGCCGCCGATGACGACGGCGGCAAAGGTCGGCAGCAGCAGCGCGTTGCCCGCCAGCGGATCGCCGCTGCCGGTCTGGGCGCTGACGAACACGCCGGCCAGACCGTAGAGCCCGCCTGCGAGCATGTAGGTGAAGAAGGTGAAGGCGCGGGTGTGAAGCCCCGTCGCACGGGCGGCCTCGGGATCGCTTCCCACCGCATAAAGCGTCACGCCGAAGGCGGTGCGCTTCAGCCAGAGCCACGCCAGAACCAGAACGCCGAGCAGGGTCAGCGGCGCGGGCAGCAGGCCGGGCAGGGTGTCGCCGAGATAGACCGAAGAGAGCGACGGCGCAACGAAGCCGCCCGGCGTTGCCATCACCAGAAGGGTCAGTCCCTGGACGATGAACATGACCGCCAGCGTCACCACAATCGGCTGGAGCCGCATCACCGCGACGAAAAACCCGTTCACCGCGCCGACGCCCATGCCGATCGCGATGCCGATGGCCGTCCAGAGCGGCACGGAGGCCTCCATGTTCGCCGGATCCATCGCGGTTGCCAGCACCGCGTTGACCAACGACACCACGGCGCCTGCCGAAAGGTCGAAGCCGCCGGAAAGGATCACCAGCGTCTGCCCGGCGGCGGCGATGGCGGTGGTGGCTCCGCCGCTTGCCAGAAAGGAAATGTCGAAATAGCTCAGCGGGTATGGGCTGAGAAAGCTGTTGAGCAGCATCAGCCCGGCAAACACCAGGGCGGCGACGATCACCGCCTGGGCCCTTTTGAGGCTGCGCAGGCCCGGCAGCCGGGCGGCGCGCGGGGCAAAGGAAATGGGCTGATCGGTCATGCCGGGTTCTCCCGCCTGTCGGAGGGCTTCGGACCGTGAAGCGGATCGCTGCCCCCGAGCGTCGCTTCCATAATGGCGTTCTCGGTCAGGGCGCCGCCTTCGAGCCAGCGGCTCACGCGGCCCTCGTAGAGCACCCCGACGCGGTCGCACAGATGCACCAGTTCGGGAATTTCGGTCGAATGCAGCAGCACCGAACCGCCTGCATCCGAATAGGCGCGCAGAAGCGCGTAGAGCTGTTCCTTGGTACCGACATCGATGCCGCGCGTCGGATCGAAAAGCAGCAGGATTCGGCTTTGCGCCACGAGCCATTTCGCCAGAACGATCTTCTGCTGGTTGCCGCCCGAAAACGCGCCGGCGGGCAGGTAATGCGCGCGTTCGTCGACCTCGACGGCGGCAAAGGCCCCGGCAGCGGCGCGCGCCTCTGCGGCGTCATCCAGCAGCGGACCGCGGCAAAACCGCGACAGCACGGGCAGGCTGACATTCTGCCGCCCCGGCAGCTTGAGGAACAGGCCCTGCGTCTTGCGTTCCTCGGGCACCAGGCCGATGGCGACTGAAGACTGCAGCGCATCGGCGGGCGAGCGCAGGTGCAGCGGCGCGCCGTCCAGTTCGATATGGCCCGCATGCAGGTGTTCCTGGCCGAACAGCGCCGAGAACAGCGCCTCCTGGCCCATGCCCTGCAGCCCGGCAATGCCGAGGATCTCGCCCCGGTGCAGCGCGATGTCGGCCTCCTTCAGCTTTGGCCCGGCCGACAGGGCGCGCGTCGCCAGCACCGGCGTTTCACCTTGCCTGTCGCGCGGCGGGCGCGGCGGCGGGAAGGCGTTCTCCACCGAGCGTCCGATGATCATCTCCACCACTTCGGCATCGGTGACGTCGGCCACCTTCGCCGAATGCACCGAGCGCCCGTTGCGCAGGATGGTCAGCGTGTCGCAGAAGGCGCGCACCTCGGGCATGCGGTGCGAGATGAACAGCACGGTGATCCCGCGCGCCGCCGCATCGGCGATGATCCGTCCGAGCCAGTCCACGTCGCCGCCGGAAAGGGCCGAGGTCGGCTCGTCCAGCAACAGGATGCGCGGCTTGCGATAGAGCGCGCGGGCAATCTCGATCTTCTGGCGCGATGCGAGCGTCAGTTCGCCGGCCAGAGCATCGAGGTCGACGGAAAGGTCGAGCGCGTCGAAATGGGCGGTTACGGCGCGACGGGTGCGCCCGCGGTTCAGCGTTGCAAGCGGCGTCCATGGCGCGCGCGGCAGCAGCATGTTGTCGAGCACCGTCAGGTCTGGCACGAGGGTCAGTTCCTGGAAGGCGGTCTGCACGCCCGCCGCATGGGCGTCCCGCGGCGAGCGCAACGCGACCTGCCGCCCGTCGATGCGAATGTCGCCGGCATCGGGCCGCACAAGGCCCGACAGCAGCTTCATCGTGGTCGATTTGCCCGCGCCGTTCTCTCCCAAAAGCGCGTGAACGCGTCCGGGAGCGACGGAAAACGCGACCTGGTCATTGGCCACAGTTGGTCCGTAGGCCTTGGTCAGGCCCGAGACCGCGACGGCGGGTGCGGATGACATGGCGTCCTCGAGAATTCTGTGGAAGGGTCCGGCGACGCCCGGCCGCCGGATCGGGACGCTGGATCAGCGCTCGGGCTGACCGACAAGGGCCGCGTTCAGCCCGAGTTGCGGCAGTTCTTCCGAGAAGATCGACGCGAACCAGCCCGGATTTGAGACCAGCCCCGGCTGGAAGACGTTGCAGCCAGCCTTCTGTTCATCCCAGCTCCCGGTTTCACACAGCTCAACCGTGTCGTTGGTGACCAGCGGCAGCGGCAGGGTGGTGTGCTGCGGGATTTCGGCCCCATCGAGCTTGTCGACCGCGAGCTTCAGCGCCAGTGCGCCGGAATAGGGCGGAGAGGCGTAGGAAATCCGCGCCGCGCCCATGGGCGCATAGGGGACTACGGCGCCTTCGACCGCGCTGTCGGCCGGCAGCATCTGGATGCGCCCGCCGTTCGAGCCTTCGCCGGCGCAGGGCAGCAGGTCTTCGGGCGCCTGGCCCGCCTCGAGCTGCATGGCGTTGGCGGTGTAGCAGCCGACCTGCATCCACAGCCCGTCGATCTCCGACCAGTCGCGGGTCGCCATCAGCTTGTTGAGCTCGGTCCGCGCCACCGCCTGGCTCCACATGCCGACCGCCTCGCCGACGATATTGATGCCCGCGTGTTCGGCAAAGACGGCCTTGGCCGCCGCGGTCCTGGCCGTGTCGACCGAGGTTCCGGGAACCCCCGTGACCATCACCACATCGCCCTCGCCGCCCATCGCCTCGACAAGCCATTCGGCCGTCTTGCGACCGGCTTCCGCCTGGTCGATGGTGACGTTATAGGCGCAGGGCTCGGTGATCTCGGCGTCATAGGCGATGATCGTCACGCCGCGCGAGCAGGCGCTGCGCACCACGCTGTTCAGCGCCGTGGGCGAAATCGGGTAGACAACGATCGCATCGGCGCCGGCCTGCACCATGGCATTGATCTGCTGGATCTGACGCTGGGCATTGGGGCCCGCCACCTGCACCTCGAGGTTCACGCGGTCCCTGTAGTCTTCCGAGGCGGCCAGCGCCTTGATCATGTTCGAGGCTTCGGCCTGCCAGTCATTGCCGATATAGCTCATCGACAGGTAGATGTCGTAGGGTTCCGATCCCTGCGCCTGCACGGTTCCCGCAAGGCCGACGGCGCAGGCTGCGCCCGCAAGTATACGTCCAATCATAGCTTCCTCCCTTGGTGGGCGACTCTCCCGATCGCCCGACAGGACTCAAGATTAAATATCTTTGATCAAAAGTCAAAACATCTTTCTCTTTGACGTGAAATTTCGTAGCTTTGTCAGCGGAACAAGAGGATTTCGCCATGCTCGAGAACGTGACGCCGTTGAAAAAGGAGACGCTTCAGGCCCTGGTGCACCAGCGCCTTTGCGACCTCATTCTCCAGGGAGAGATTGCGCCTGGGGAATCGGTCACCGTGGCGAGCATCGCCAAGGCCCTGAACGTCAGCCCGATGCCCGTGCGCGAGGCGATTTCCCGGCTGATGGCGCTCGGCGCGCTGACGGTGGTTTCCGGCCGCTCCATCGGCGTGCCCGTGCTCGGCGCGGCGCAGCTGGAGGACCTGCGCAGGGTCCGCTCCGAGATCGAGGCCTCGGCCGTCACCTGGGCGGTCGCGAACCGGTCCGCGGCGTTCGAGAAGCGGCTCGAGGAGCTGCTGGAACGGATGGAAGACGCGGAAGCCAGGGGGCAGGTGCGGGACTTCATCCACCGCAATTACGAATTCCACTTCGCAATCTACGCGCAGGCTGGTTCCGCTCTCATGCTCGAGATCATCGGCACGCTCTGGCTGAGGATCAACCCGCAATTCCACCTGTTGCAGCGGCACGGCCACTACAAGGCGTCAAACCGGCAGCACCGCGCACTTTACGAACGGATCTGCGCGGGCGATGCAGACGGCGCGGTGTCGGCCCTTCGGGAAGACATCGACAGCGCCTATGCCGTTCTCGTCAGGACGCTGGAAGAACGCGGGTCGCGCGCCGGCCAGACGCTGGCGCGATAGAGCGCCGTGCATCCATTCGGACGCACAAAGGAGGCTCTGACTTATTGAATCGACGCATCGTGCTTTCCGGGAAACGACGCCGCCCGGATCGGACCGGCTCCGTTCTCGGCGGAGCCTGAACAGTCAGGATCGCTCTGTTTCCCCCAAAAAGCCGTCATTCCGGCTTCGGGGCACCGGCAGCACGCTCGGCGAGCCTTTGCTGTTCGTCGGCCTCGCGCGCTCTCTTCTGCTCCTTTTCGCCGTCACGATGCGACTTGATGGCGAAGAACATGGCCGTGCCCAGCACGCCAAGCTTGAACAGGCCGAGGACCACAGGAACCCAGTTCATCGTTTCCACTCTCCATTGCTGCTGTTTTCGCGACGTCGCCTTGAGACGATGGGCAGCCTCGGCTCGGCGGTGACGGATTGTCTCCTGGAGCACGGCCGCGTTTCCCCGAATCGCGAATACGCTCTGACCTTTTGTTTTTCCGCGCCTCCGGAGGGAAATCCGGTCTCCACTTTTCCTGGATGCGCTCTCGTCTGGCGACGGCGTGAAACGGGCTCTTCCCGGAACACGCCATCGTCCGGTCCCCGACTATGCCGTCAGCCCGGCTCAATCAAGCCGACGCCCCGCTACAAGTTGACGCATATCAAGAAGCCGGAAGCAACCCACTCTGCCCGCGGTTCGCAGACAGCAGGGCCTTGAAACAAGGGGGAGCGCGCAACGTCCCTCGCCGTTACTGCACGGGCAGAGGCAAGCGGCACGGTCACGATCGCCGAATTCTCGCGAGCCGTGAAACAGATCACGCAGATCAAGGGAAAGTCATGTCGGTAAAAATGGCGCGCTCGGGAAGATTCGAACTCCCGACCCCCAGATTCGTAGTCTGGTGCTCTATCCAGCTGAGCTACGAGCGCTTGCCTTGCGATGCGCCGCGTCTTGTCTGCGGCGTGCGAGAGGGCTTCTAGAGCCTTCGGATTTGGATTGCAAGCGGTTTCCGGAAAAAACCTGTCATTTTTCTGAAACACGCGCGGGACCGACCGCTCGCGGTCCTGCAGCAACGTCCGGACATCAAGGTCTGTGTCATTAATTGTCTTATAAAATCAAATGCATAGTTCTCCTTTCGACACCAGGAACGAAACAGGCAAAGCGCCCCGGAAAGACGCGGAGCGGCTCAGGCGCCGGTCTCGCTGCGCCAGTTTTCAAGCGCCACCGGGCGGTCGGGAATCTCGATGCGGAACAGCGTGCCCTGCCCCGCCTTTTCCACCAGCGCGATCGTGCCGCCATGGGCGAGCACCAGTTCGCGGGCGATCGCGAGGCCGAGCCCCGTGCCGCCGCTGCGCACGCCGCCCCTGAAGGCGGCGAACAGGTTTTCGCGCGCCCTTTGCGGCATGCCGGGGCCGGTATCGTCGACGGACAGAGAGACGACGCTGCCGTGGCGCTGGGCGGAGACGATCAGGCAGTTGAGCGTGTCGCGCTTCTCCCCGGCCTGCTGCGTCAGCGCCTGGACGCTGTTGCGGCAGAGGTTGAAGACCACGCGGAACAGCTGCTCGGGATCGGCATCGACCTTCAGCTCCTCCGGCACGCGGTTGACCCAGTCGATCGGCTGCTCGGCGGAAAGCTCCAGATAGTCGTGCACGTCGTTGATCAGCTCGAACAGCCCCACCATCTCCCGTTTTGGCTCGGCTTCGGAGACCTGGCCATAGCTCAGCACCGAGCGGGAATAGGCCGCCGCCCGGTCGATGGCGCGCAGCAGCTTCGGCGCGACGCGGCGGACCACCGGATCATCGGTGCCCGCGATCCGGTCCGACATCAGCTGGGCGGAAGCCAGGATGTTGCGCATGTCGTGGTTGATCTTGGACACGGCCAGACCGAGTTCGGCCAGGCGCTTCTGCTGGCGCAGCGTCTTCTGCAGCTCGCTCTGCATGGACGCGAGATGGCGGCCGGCGATGCCCAGCTCATCCGTGGTCTCTTCCGGGCGATAGACGCTTTCCGGCAGATCCGGATGATCGGAAAAGGCCTGCATGTTGGCGATCTGGCGCCGGAGCGGCCGAACCAGGATGGCATTCAGCCGGAAGAAGATCAGCATCGCCGTGAACGTCGACAGGAGAATGCTCAGGAGGAAGATGTTGCGGGCATAGACGAGCAGCGCATGGCGAAGCTCGTCGTCCGAGATCACCAGTTCGATGATCGCGTCGCTGTCGCCGATAGGGCCGAACACGCGGATGGCGCGGTCGCCGCCGAACAGAAGCTCGTCGAAGGCATCGACCACGGCCTCGACCGGCCCGACATCGGTCAGGTCATAGGTCTTGGAGATTTCCGGCGGCATGTCGGTGATGGCGAGAAGCTGCGAGGCGCCGTCCTTCCTGAGCACGATCGCCTTGGTGCCGGTCGCCATCAGCGTCTCGTCCTGCAGCGCGCGCGGCAGGACCTGTGGCTGCAACCCGTCGATCACGGTCGCCGCGGCGGCGGCGGTGCTCAGCCGGTCGTCCAGCCATCTCAGCCGCATGCTGGCCAGCGAAGGCACGAAAAAGACAATTTCGGCGGACATGATGATAACGACCGTCAGCGCCAGAATGCGGCCCGACAGGCCCGACAGAAAACCGGGAACGGCGACCGCGTCGTCAGGCGCGTCCTGCGTCTTCCGGGAACTTGCCCTCAGCATCGCATGTCTCCGGTTGGATAGGTTGAGAGATCATAGACCAATCCCCAACAGGACAAAACCGCCATATTTGAGGCACTTGCAAAGTCTCCCGCCCGGCATGATTGACAATTTGCGACCCTTTCCCTTATAAGCCGCGCAGTTTCCGGAAGCCTTGGCCCGCCCGCAAGGCGGCGTTCATGCCGGCAACATCATCCACACGCTTCAACTGCTCCGGCAGTTCACCAAGAAGGGCCGCACACCGCGGTATTTAAACAAATGTCTACCAAGCGTACCTATCAGCCTTCCAAGCTTGTTCGCAAACGCCGTCACGGCTTCCGTGCCCGCATGGCCACCAAGGGCGGCCGCAAGGTCCTCCAGGCCCGCCGCGCGCGCGGTCGCAAGCGTCTTTCGGCTTAAGGGCTGAAAGCCCCGATGGCCGGACCGGACGACAATGCCGAGATGGTTGTCGGGCGGCTCAAGACCCGCCCGCAATTTCTGGCCGTCCAGAAAGGCGAACGGCGGAAGGGCCCGCTGTTTCTGCTGGAAGTACTTGACCGGCGCGAGCCCCTGGAAGGGCCCCGCGTCGGTTTTACTGTGACCAAGCGGCAGGGAAATGCCGTCGAGCGCAACAGGATGCGCCGCCGGCTGAAAGAGGCTGTGCGCCTCAAAGGCGCATTTGCAATGCAACCCGGTTGCGATTATGTCGTTGTGGGCCGTCGGGAGGTGCTCGACGTCTCTTTCGCGATGCTCGCAGATGAGCTGGAATCACGGATTTCGAAATCGCCCCGAACCGGACGGAGCCGCAAGGCGTCCGCACCAGGAAGATAAGATGGAAAACAACCGCAATTCTGTCATTGCGATCGCGCTCACGGTCCTGGTCGTTCTGGCCTGGCAGTTCCTGTATATGGGTCCGCGCCTGGAAGAGCAGCGCGCCGCGCAGGAGCAGGCAGCGCAGCAGCAGGCGGCCCAGGAACAGACCGCTGCAACGAACAATACCGCCAGCTCCGGCACTGCCGGTTCTTCCGCGACCGGCGCCAGCGGCGATGCCGTGTTCTCCCAGGCCGGCGCCCAGCAGGAAACGGCTCCGCGCGTCAAGATCGAGACGCCCGCGCTTTCCGGCTCCATCAACCTTGCCGGCGCGCGCATCGACGACATCAAGCTCAAGGACTATCACGTCACCGTGAACCCGACGAGCCCGATCGTCACGCTGTTCTCGCCGGCCGACACGGAGAACGGCTATTTCGCCGAGCTTGGCTTTGTCCAGGGCGAGAATTCCGGTTCGGTTCCCGGTCCCCAGACCGTCTGGACGCTTGAAAAGGGCGATACGCTGACGCCCGCGACACCGGTCGTGCTGTCCTATACCAATGACTCCGGCCTGACCTTCAACCGCACGATCTCCATCGATGACGATTACATGATCACGATGGACGACACGGTGACCAACAGTTCGGACAAGCAGGTGACGGTCAATCCCTATGGCCGCATCACCCGCTTCAACCTGCCCGACGAACCTTCCGCCTGGGTGCTCCACGAGGGTTTCCTCGGCGTCATGTCCCCTGATGCCGGCATCACGGAAGACACCTACAAGAACGTCGCCAAGGAAAACGAAACCTATACCGGCTCGAACGGCGGCTGGTTCGGCGTCACCGACAAATACTGGGGCACGGCGATCATTCCCCAGTCCGACATGAACTACGACGTCCGTTTCTCGCATTTCACCGACGGCCGGGCGCGCTATCAGGCGGACTATTCCGACAATCAGCCGCTGACCATCGCCGCCGGACAGTCGGCCGAGCTGCAGACCAAGGTTTTCGCCGGGGCCAAGGTCACCAACATCCTGACCCAGTACCAGAAGCAGTACAACATTCCCCTATTCGACCGCATGATCGACTGGGGCTGGCTGTGGTTCATCACCAAGCCGCTGTTCCAGTTGATGGATTTCATCTACCATCAGGTCGGCAATTTCGGCGTCGCGATCCTGATCACGACCGTCATCATCAAGCTTCTGTTCTTCCCGCTCGCCTCCAAGCAGTATGCCTCCATGGCCAACATGAAGCGCATGCAGCCGAAGATGACCGAGTTGAAGGAGCAGTATGGCGACGACCGCATGGGCCTGCAGAAGGCCATGATGGAGCTGTACAAGAAGGAAAAGATCAATCCCGTGGCCGGCTGCTGGCCGGTGCTGTTGCAGATCCCGATCTTCTTCGCCCTCTACAAGGTGCTCTACGTCACCATCGAAATGCGCCATGCGCCGTTCTTCGGCTGGATCCAGGACCTTTCCGCGCCCGACCCGACCAGCGTCTTCAACCTGTTCGGCTTGCTGCCCTGGGGCGTTCCGGCCTTCCTGGCGATCGGCGCCTGGCCGCTGATCATGGGCTTCACCATGTGGCTGCAGATGCGCATGAACCCGACGCCGCCGGACAAGACGCAGGCGATGATCTTCAACTGGATGCCGGTGGTCTTCACCTACATGCTGGCGCAGTTCCCGGCCGGCCTGGTGATCTACTATGCCTGGAACAACACGCTCTCGATCCTGCAGCAGTCGATCATCATGAAGCGCCACGGCGTCAAGATCGAGCTGTTCGACAATCTGAAGGGCTTGTTCCGCAAGAAGAAGCCGGCTTCGGAGTAAGGGCGACGGCACTGCCGTTTCCCTCTCCTTCTAAAGGGTCTGAAGACCGGACGCACTGTCTCTGCAATTAAATCCGGCAGTTTTGCCGGGCTCAGACGGATGACAAGCCTGTCCTTTTTTGGGGCGTCATCCTCGGGCTTGTCCCGAGGATCCAACCACCGTTCCGCGCGGGCGACGTTGGCGTTTCACAACGGATTTTGTCGGATTGACCTGTCGCCCGAGACGCTTGTCGCGCCGATATGTGCTTAGATGCTCGGGACAAGCCCGAGCATGACGGCTGCGAGTGGGTCAGGCTTTGTCAACGAACTGAACCCGGTACCCTGCCGGGCATTTTCTTCATGGTAAGGATCGGGATATGACCCAGCCTATCGACAAAGACGCCGCCCTCTTCGCCCGTCCGTGGATCTTCATCCGCGGCGTGCCGTCGATGAAGTTCCTGCCGCCGGAAGGCCCGCCCGAGGTCGCCTTCGCCGGGCGCTCCAATGTCGGCAAGTCGTCGCTGATCAACGCGCTGCTTGCCCAGAAGGGGCTGGCGCGCACCTCCAACACGCCGGGCCGCACCCAGGAGCTCAACTATTTCGTGCCCGACGGCTATTCCGGCGAGGGCGAGGACCTGCCGCCGATGGCGCTCGTCGACATGCCGGGCTATGGCTATGCCCAGGCCCCCAAGGCGCAGGTCGACCAGTGGACCAAGCTCGTCTTCGACTATCTGCGCGGCCGCGCGACGCTGAAGCGCGTCTATGTGCTGATCGATGCCCGCCACGGCATCAAGAAGAATGACGAGGAGGTGCTTGACCTGCTCGACAAGGCCGCCGTCTCCTACCAGATCGTGCTGACCAAATCCGACAAGATCAAGCCGCCGGCGGTCGAGAAGCTCCTTGCCGCAACGTCGGAAAAGATCCGCAAGCGCCCCGCCGCCTTCCCCGGCATCGTCGCGACCTCCTCGGAGAAAAACGCAGGTCTCGACGATCTCCGGCTGGCGATCCAGCAAACCGTGGCCGGTTGAGACCTGCGTTTTACTTCCCGCCGCAATATTCACTATGGCCCGCGGATGCGCTAAAAGGCCGCGAGGACCAAAGCACCCCGGGGTAATCCATGTCATTGTCGGAAAGCGAAGTTCAGGCACGTCTGCTGGTGCAGGCGCTGCCCTATATGCAGAAATACGAGAACAAGACCATCGTCGTGAAATATGGCGGCCATGCCATGGGCGATGCGGAACTCGGCCAGGCCTTCGCCAGCGACGTCGCGCTTCTCAAACAGTCGGGCGTCAACCCGATCGTGGTGCATGGCGGCGGCCCGCAGATCGGCAACATGCTGAAGCGCATGGGCATCGAGTCGAAGTTCGAGGGCGGTCTTCGCGTCACCGATGAGGCCACTGTCGAGATCGTCGAGATGGTGCTTGCCGGTTCGATCAACAAGGAAATCGTGGCGCTGATCAACCAGACCGGCGAATGGGCGATCGGCCTTTGCGGCAAGGACGGAAACATGGTCTTCGCGAAGAAGGCGAAGAAGACCGTCATCGATCCCGATTCCAACATCGAGCGCATTCTCGATCTCGGTTTCGTCGGCGAGGTCGACACGGTCGACACCACGCTGCTCGATCTTCTGGCCAAATCCGAGATGATCCCGGTGATTGCCCCCGTCGCCCCCGGCAATGACGGCCATACCTACAACATCAATGCAGACACTTTTGCCGGCGCGATCGCGGGCGCGCTGCGCGCGACCCGCCTTCTGTTCCTGACCGACGTCCCCGGCGTGCTCGACAAACAAGGCGAACTGATCAAGGAACTGTCGGTGGCCGAGGCGCGCAAGCTGATCCTCGACGGCACGATTTCCGGCGGCATGATCCCCAAGGTCGAAACCTGCATCGAGGCGATCGAGGCCGGGGTCGAGGGCGTCGTCATCCTCAACGGCAAGGTCAAGCACTCGGTCCTGCTCGAGATCCTCACCAAGGGCGGCGCGGGCACGCTGATCGTGCCGTAAACACCGCCATCCCCTTTTTGTGTCGCGCCCCGCACAGGTTGCCTCAGGCAATGTGCGGAGCGTTTTCCTCTGCGACGGGCGCCGCTGCGCCCGGCTTGCGGTCGGCCGGCAGCAGAAGCGCGAGCGCGATAACCCCTACATAGGCAGCGAGATTGTAGATCAGCGCCATGGCGAAGGCGCTGACATAGGCCGGGTGGTTGTCGGCGCCCGCCTGCAGCGCAATGCCGAGACGGGCGAAGAAGATGCCGCTGACGATGGCGATGCCGAAGGCGCCGCCGAGTTGCTGGACAGCCTGCAGCGCGCCGGAGGCCGATCCCGCCTCCTCATGCGGCACGCCCGACAGGACAAGCTGGAAGATCGAGGCGATGGCAATGCCGAGGCCGAGACCGGAGACGATCAGCGGCGCAAACAGCGCCCAGCGCGACACCTCGTCGCCGACGCCGAGCACATAGAGCCTGAGCCAGAACATGCCGACGCCGAGCAGCGCGATGCCGAAGATCACCCGCGGCTTCAGGTAGGTATGGCCGATCCGGCCGCTGATCAGCGACGCGGTGAACACGCCGAGCGAGAACGGCACCGTGGTCATGCCCGATTTCAGGGCCGAGAAGCCGAACCCCACCTGCAGGAAGATCGCGAGGCAAAGGAAGAAGCCAGGAAGCGTGGAGAAGAAGAACAGCGCCATCGAGCCGCCGACCATGAAGTTGCGGTTCTTCATCAGCTGAAACGAGAGAAGCTGCGGCTTCTTGCGGGCATTCTGCCGTCGCTCCCAGAGCACAAAGGCGAGGAGTACGGGAAAGGCGGCGGCCATCATGGCAAAGCACCAGAGCGGCCAGCCGAAGGTGCGGCCTTCCACCAGCGGAAAGATCAGCATGAACATGGCCAATGCGATCAGCAGGATGCCGAGATAGTCATTGCGGGTATCGGCGCGGCGCGGCGTTGACGGCACGAGCTTCGCGCCGGCGATGATGGCGAACAGGCCGATCGGCAGGTTGATCAGGAAGATCGCGCGCCAGCCGAGGCCGAACAGGCTGTGCTCGACGAGAAAGCCGCCAATGATCGGCCCGCTGACGGTCGCGATCCCCGCCATCATGCCGAAGAAGCTGAAGGCGCGGGCGCGCTCGTGCGGCGCGAACATCACCGTCGTCAGCGCCAGGACCTGCGGCGTCATCATCGCCGCCGAAAACCCCTGGAACAGGCGCGCAAGCACCAGCATCAGCGTGGTATGGGAAAGCCCGCACAGGGCCGAGCCGAGCGTGAAACAGGCGACGCCGGCGATGAACATGGACTTCTTGCCGACAATATCGCCGAGCCGCCCGAAGGGCAGAAGCGCGAGCGCAAACATCAGCACATAGCCGGCGACGATCCATTCAATGGCGGAGTTGGAGGCGTTCAGCCCCTCTTGGATCGACGGCAGCGCCACATTGACGATGGTGACATCGAGCATGTTCATGAATACGGCCGACAGCAGCACGGCGAGCGCCGTCCAGCGGCCCGGGTTCTGCTCGGTCGTCGCGCCGCTCGGCGCGGTCTCCGTCTGACTGGAAGCCAATGGGATCTCCGCATCTTGGTTGAAGGGCCGTCACCAATTGGGCGAGGACGGAGGAAATGTCAATTGTCGGCGGGCCCGCCCGTCAGCCAAGCATCATGCCCTCGGGCGCCGGCTTTTCGCCGGACGGCTTGACGGCCGGCATGAACAGCGCGGCGGCAAACACCGTCGCCATGGCGAAGATCATGTAGCCGATGCCGGCGGAAAAGCCGGCGACATAGGCGTCCGCCGTCGCCGCGCCCGCCTGTTGGCGCGCTGAGATGATGGAGAAGAACAGGGCGCTGGCAATGGCGATGCCGAGCGCGCTGCCCGCCTGCTGGATGGCCTGCAGCGCGCCGGAGGCAGAGCCCGCATCGCTGCCGGGCACATCGGCAAGGATCGTCTGGAACAGCGGCGAGGCGGTCATGCCGAGCGAAAAGCCGCAGATGAACAGGGGCGGGGCGAAATCGAGGATGGCGAGATGCCGGTCGGCCCCGAGAACGACGAAGAACAGCATCACATAGCCGGCCGCCATCATTGCCGATGCCGCAAGGATGCGCCCCTTCAGGAAACGGTCGGACAGGCGGCTGTTGGTGAAGGCGGAGAGAAAGGCGCCGAGCGGAAAGGGGATGGTGGAGAGACCCGCCTCGAGCGGGGTGAAGCCGAAACCCTGCTGCAGGAAGAGCGCGAAGGTCATGAACAGGCCCGCCGGGGTCGAGTAAAACACCAACGCGACGAAGCCGCCGAGTCGATAGCCGTGATTGCGCATCAGCGAGACCGGCAGAAGCTGCGACAGGCCCCTCCGTTCGCGTCGCCGCTCGAAGACATAGAAGGCGGCAAAGGCCGGGAAGGCCGCGATGATCATCGCAAAGCACCAGAGCGGCCAGCCGAACCGCCGCGCCTCGACCAGCGGGAAGATCAGCAGCACGAAGGCGGCGGCGACGATCAGCACCCCGATGACATCGAGCGAAGACCGTTCGCTTGATACAATGTCGGGGATAAGGATGCGCCCGGCAATCACGGCGGCGATGCCGACCGGCACGTTGATGTAGAAGATCGAGCGCCATTCAAGCCCGAAGAGGTCGATCGCGATCAGCCAGCCGCCGATCAGCGGGCCGGAGACGATGGCGATGCCGCTTGCTATCCCGAACAGCGAGAAGGCGCTGGAACGCTCCTTGGAGGCAAACATGTCCTGCGCCAGCGCCAGGACCTGCGGCGCCATGATCGCAGCGCCCAGCCCCTGGCAAAGCCGCGCGACCACCAGCGCCGTGATATTGGGCGCGGCGCCGGAACAGGCCGAAGCCACGGTGAAGAAGCCGACGCCGAAGAGAAACATCCGCTTCTTGCCGATGATGTCGCCAAGCCGCCCGCAAGGCATCAGCGCCAACGCGAAGACCATCACATAGCCGGCGATGACCCATTCCAGCGACGAGCTGTGGGCATCAAGATCCTTGCCGATGACCGGCAGCGCCACATTGACGATGGTGGCATCGAGAAGGTTCATGAAGGCGGCCGCGATCAGCACCGACATCGCCAGCCATCGTCCCGAATAGGCCGGCGCTTCCGTCTCAGCCGCCTGCGT
This sequence comes from Martelella sp. AD-3, assembly GCF_001578105.1. Lineage (GTDB taxonomy): Bacteria > Pseudomonadota > Alphaproteobacteria > Rhizobiales > Rhizobiaceae > Martelella. The sequence continues at coordinate 2,690,297 of NZ_CP014275.1, forward strand.
CATGCACGTCCCCGTTGTCAATGATCCCTTCCTCATCCTTTGCCGCTCGCGGCCGACAAGTCAATCGCGGCTATGCCAGAAGCAGCGTCAGCACGCCGAGCACGACGAGCGCGCAGCCAAGCGCCTCGGCCCCGGTCATCCTCTCCTTGAAGACGAGGACCGAGGTAGCGAAGGAGAACAGCATCTCCACCTGCGCCACCGCCTTGACGATCGCCGCCTGCTGCAGGGTCATGGCGATGAACCAGCCAAAGGAGGCCGTCGCGCCGACGAAGCCGACCGCGAGCGCCGGCCGCCAGGCTCTTGCCACCTTGGCCAGCTCGGCGCGATCGAAAGCCAGCATGTAGACGAGCATGGCGACCGTCTGAACCGCGATGACGATGACCAGCGTGAAGGCGGCCTGCATGATCGCGTCGGGCTGCGGCAGGCTCGGCGCGAGCGCCAGAGACGCCGCGCGGTAGGAGACCGCAGAAAGCCCGAACAGCGTGCCCGATGCGATGCCGACCAGCGCCGTGCGGGTCAGAAGTCCGCGAACGAGACCGCCAAAGCCCATGTCATTGCGCGACAGCGAGATCAGCATGACGCCGGCGATCGAGATGAGGATGGCCGCGATCGCGGCGAAGGATATGGTTGCGCCGAAGAAGACGAAGGCGAGGACCGCCGCCTGCGCCGGCTCGGTGCGCGAATAGGCCGTTCCAACCACGAAATTGCGGAAGGAGAACAGATAGACGAGAAGGAAAGTGGCGCCGATCTGGCCGATGGCGCCGATCAGCGCCCAGAAGGCGAAGTCGCCGTTCGCCGCCGGCACCGGCCGGTCGAGACCGTAGGCGAGGAAAGCGAAATAGAGCGCGGCAAAGGGCAGGCCGAAGCCGAAACGGGTAAAGGTGGAGCCGAGCGTGGCCATGCGGCCCTTCAGATATTTCTGAAGCGTGGAGCGCATGTTCTGCAGAAAGGCGGCGGCGAAGGTTATGCCGATCCAGAGTTCCATGGGATGAAGACCTTGCGAGACGAAAACCGAAAAGACGAAAGCTCAGTTCGTGCTCGCTCGAAGCCTGCCGCAGGCGGTCTTGCAGAAATTCGCGAAGAACCGGGCCGGCAGGCGCTTTCTGTCCTGCAGGATGATCGCGCCGCAAGGCGAAAAGCTGATCGATCCGGTGTTCATGGCTTCGGCTTAGCACAGTCTCGCCGGACCCGGAAGCAGGACGCCCTGTCCTTGACGGAAATCAGTTCCCTTCCCGCGCCGGCTCTGCCATAAGCGAACCATGACGAAAACACATCCCGACGCCGCCGATTTCATGACGATCCGTGACTGGGTCTTCGATCTCGACAACACGCTCTACCCGCACCATGTCGACCTCTTCGCCCAGGTCGATCGCAACATGACCGCCTATGTTTCAAAGCTTCTGTCTCTGCCGGAAGACGAAGCGCGCGTGTTGCAGAAGAGCTATTACCGCGACCACGGCACGACGCTGCAGGGGCTGATGATCAATCACGACATCGATCCCAACGACTTTCTTAAGAAGGCGCACGAGATCGACTATTCCGTGCTCGAGCCGAACCCGGTCCTGGGCGCCGCGATCAAGGCGCTGCCGGGCCGCAAGTTCATCTTCACCAACGGCTCCGTGCCGCACGCGCAAAAGACCGCCGAGGCGCTCGGCATCCTCGATCATTTCGACGATATCTTCGACATTGTGGCCGCCGGCTTCACGCCCAAGCCCGAGGCCGACGCCTATGCGAAATTCCTCCGTCGCTCCGGCGTGGACACGGACCACGCCGCCATGTTCGAGGATCTGCCGCGCAATCTGAGGGAGCCGAAGGCGCTCGGCATGAAGACCGTGCTGATCGTCCCGCCCAATCTGGAATACGGCTTCGCCGAGGCCTTCGAAAGACTGGACGACGAAACCGCCCATATCGACTATGTCACCGAGGATCTGACGGGCTTTGTCGGCGCCGTGCTGGCCTTCCATGGTGAACGGAATATGAATTACAGATAATTCAGCTACCTTGCGGATAATTAAGTCGTCCTGGCGACGGCGCTCGCCTACCTTCATTTTGTCATCAAGGCAAAACGAGGATTTGAGCCATGACCGTGAAGCATCTGACCCTGACCGCACTCACCGCGACACTGGCCTTCGGTGCGACCGCCATGCCCGGTGCGGCGCGCGACATGCGCGGACCCGCGCCCGTCGAGCGCGGCTATATCTTCCTCTTGAAGAATGCCGACGCCGACAGGAACGGAACGGTGACGGAGGAGGAGGTCGCCGCCTTCCAGAACGGGCGTTTCGCGGCGATTGACGTCAATGGCGACGGCGTGATCACGCCCGGCGAATTTTCCGACGCCCGCAAGGCGAAGATCGCCGAACTCCGCAAGACCAATCCCCGCCCCGGGGCGCGCGGCGAAGACCGCGCCGCAATGGCGAAGGAGCGGAATAACGAGAACCGCGACGGCTGGAGGCCGCGCATGGCCATGAAGGACGGCGACCGCAGGATGAGCCCCGATGGCGAACGTCGCCAGGGCAAATGGGACGGCCATCATCACGGCGCCATGCAGCGCGTCTTCTTCGTCCGCGCCGACAGTGATCGCAGCGGCCAGATCTCGCAGGAGGAATTCGCCGCCTTGTCCGCGAAGATGTTTTCCCGCATGGACCGCAACGGCGACATGGTGATCACCGTCGACGACCTGCCGGATCGCCCGATGCGCTGGTAGACATTCCGCACACGCTCTTTCGACCGTCTCCATCGGTCGCGTCCGATGCGCTTCATCGGCATGCCCTCGCCTCCCGGCGGGGGCATTTGCGTTTTCCGCCGATGAACCTCAAAGCCGTCGGCAAAGATTGACGCACTGGCGCGCCTCGCCTAGAGCAGTGGGACAGCTAGACGCTTGACGGATTCTTCCGCGCCGCCCGGCGCGACATTGACAAGGACGACCCATGACCGACCACGCATCGCTTGAAAAAACCATCGAGACCGCATTTGAAAACCGCGCCGAAATCTCCGTTTCGACCAGGGGCGAAGTGCGCGAAGCGGTCGAGGATGCGCTCAACCTGCTGGACAGCGGCGAGGCACGCGTTGCCGAGCGGCAGGAACACGGCGCCTGGAAGGTCAACCAGTGGCTGAAGAAGGCGGTTCTGCTCTCCTTCCGCCTGAATGACATGGAAGTGGTCAAGGGCGGTCCGGGCGATGCCACCTGGTGGGACAAGGTGCCCTCCAAGTTTGCGGGCTGGGGCGACAACCAGTTCCGCGCCGCCGGCTTCCGCGCCGTGCCGAACGCCGTCGTGCGCCGCTCGGCCTATATCGCGCCCGGCGTGGTGCTGATGCCCTCCTTCGTCAATCTCGGCGCCCATGTCGATGAAGGCACGATGGTCGACACCTGGGCGACCGTCGGCTCCTGCGCCCAGATCGGCAAGAATGTTCACCTCTCCGGCGGCGTCGGCATCGGCGGCGTGCTGGAGCCGATGCAGGCCGGCCCGACCATCATCGAGGACAATTGCTTCATCGGCGCGCGTTCGGAAGTGGTCGAAGGCTGCATCGTGCGCGAGGGGTCGGTTCTCGGCATGGGCGTCTATATCGGCAAGTCGACCAAGATCGTCGATCGCGCCACCGGCGAGATCACCTTCGGCGAAATCCCGCCCTATTCCGTCGTCGTCGCCGGCACGCTGCCCGCCGCCAAGCCGATGGGCAACGGCGCGCCGGGACCGGGCCTCTACTGTGCCGTCATCGTCAAGCGCGTCGACGAGCGCACGCGCTCCAAGACCGGTATCAACGAGCTTCTGCGCGACTGATAAAGGCGAAAAGCCAGAAGGCGCCGCCGGAAAAACACCGCGCGGCGCCTGCCAAGCCCTCGCAACGGCCGAAAAAACATCTAGATATTTCCCTATGAAGCTCTCCGATCCCGTCTCCGTCCTGCAAACGCTTGTCCGCTGCCCTTCGGTTACGCCGGAGGAAGGCGGGGCGTTGTCGGCCCTGGAGGCGATGCTGACGCCGCTCGGCTTCTCGGTCGAGCGGATGACCGGTCACACGGACGGAACGCCCGACGTGGAAAACCTCTATGCGCGGCTCGGGACCTCCGGCCCGCACCTGATGTTTGCCGGCCATACGGATGTGGTGCCGCCCGGAAACGCGGCCTCCTGGCGCCATCCGCCCTTTTCCGGCGAGATCGCAGACGGGCTCCTGTTCGGGCGCGGCGCGGTGGACATGAAAGGCGGGATCGCCTGCTTCATCGCGGCGCTTGCCCGGCTTCTCGACGGGGGCCAACGGCTTTCCGGCTCCGTCTCGCTGCTGATCACCGGCGACGAGGAGGGTCCCGGCATCAACGGCACGGAAAAACTGCTTGAATGGGCGAGAGCGCGCGGCGAGCAATGGGATGCCGCCCTTGTCGGCGAGCCGACCAATCCCGATACGCTCGGCGACATGATCAAGGTCGGTCGCCGGGGATCGCTGACCGGCAGGCTGACCGTCACCGGCACGCAGGGCCATGTGGCCTATCCGCATCTTGCCGACAATCCGCTTCGCGCCATGACGGCGATGCTGGACGCCCTGATGGGCGAGCCGCTCGACCACGGCACAGACCTCTTTCCACCGTCCAACCTGGAAGTAACCTCGGTCGACACCGGCAACGCAGCCACCAACGTCATTCCCGAAAGCGTTTCGGCGACCTTCAACATCCGCTTCAACGACCTGTGGAGCGAGGAGACGCTGAAGGATGAACTGACGTCCCGGCTGAACCAGGCGGCCGCCGACGGGAAGCTGAGGCCGGGCCGCGCGCCGGCGCTGTTTTCGCTCGAATGGCTCGGCCGCGTCAGCCCGGTATTCCTCACCCGCAACGAGCGCCTTTCGGGCAGCCTCGCCGCGGCCGTCGAGACCGTGACCGGCCGGCGGCCGGCGCTTTCGACCACCGGCGGCACCTCGGATGCGCGCTTCATCAAGGATTACTGCCCGGTGGTCGAGTTCGGCCTTGTCGGCCAGACCATGCACAAGGTGGACGAGCATGTGCCGGTCGCCGACCTGGAAATGCTGACCGACATATACGGACATTTCATCGAAAGGTGGTTCGCCCTTGCCGATGCCCGGTGAAATCCTGTTTTACATGCGCGGCCTGTGGCTGCTGATCAAGGGCGATCCCGCCCATACGCGCTATCTCGATTTCACCGAACGCGGCCTGGCGCGTTCGTTCTGGGCGCTTGCCTTTTCCTTCCCCTTCATGGTCGCGAGCGAACTCGTCAGCCTCTCCGTGCTCGTTCCCCGGACCATCCCCGTCGGCGCCCGCGAGATCTTCAGAAGCGCGCTTGTCCAGGGGCTTGGATGGATGGGGCCGCTGGTGGTGCTGGGGCTCGTCTGCATGGTCTCCGGCATGCCCCGCTCCTTCCTGAAGATCGTGGTCGCCACCAACTGGATGAGCCTACCGATCAATATCTTCGCCGCGCTCGCGATCCTGCTGATCGCGACCGGCCTGCAGCCGCTTGGCAGCATATTGCTGCTCGTGTTCCAGGCCGTCGTGCTCGCCGCCTTCCTCGTCGAGATCCGGATCGTCTACCTGCTGATGAACGAGAAGGCGCTGCCCACGGCTGCGGCCATCATCGCCTCGGCAATCACCGCGCTTCTCATCACGGATATCGGCACGCGCTATATCATGGGCGGCTGAGACTGTTCCGGCTTGACAGGATGTCCGCCTGCCGCAATCGTAGCCGCGAAGCATCCCTGGGGGGGCAAGGACATGAAAACAAAGACAATCTTATCCTTCGTCGTGCTTGCGGCGCTGGCCGGCTGCCAGTCGGGGCCGATCGACGTGCTCTACAAGGAGGACAGCACCCGCGCCGAGCGCCAGCAGGCCTATGATCAGTGCTTCATCCAGGCGCTGAAGGACGTGCCGCAGAACATGGTCACGGAAGTGACCGGCGGCTACAGCGTGCCCGGCGTCATCGATTGCAACACCGATGGCGAGAACACGATCTGCGGCGAAGTCGGCGGCTACACCACGCCCGTCTCCAGCTACAGCTACGATACCAATGAGAAGCTTCGAAACCGCGTCATCAACCGCTGCCTGGCCGACAAGGGCTTCTCCACCATCGAACGTCCGATCTGCGAGAGCCGCAACGAGCGCGCCGCCTATTCGCTCCTCCCGACCCAGCCGAATGCCGCCCAAATCGCCTGCGTGGCCGGCCAGAGTTTCGATCCGAACTGAAGCGGGACTTGCCCGGATGGCTGCCCCATGACTCAATCTCCCCCCTTGAGGGGGAGATGCCCCGACAGGGGCAGAGGGGGGTGGAGCGTGCACCAAAGCGCTGCGCCGGAGGTGAGGTCTGTTACCCCCCTCTGTCGCGTTCGCGACATCTCCCCCCTGGAGGGGAGATTGATAGTCGCAAAAATTTCAAAGTACATTACAGCGCCCGCTGATTGACCCGCTTTGACAGTTCCGCGGCGCTCTCCACCCGTTCCGAATAGCGTTCGGTCAGGTAATCGCTGCGTCCGCGCAGGAGCAGCGTGAACTTCATCAGCTCCTCCATCACGTCGACGACGCGGCGGTAATAGGCGGACGGCTTCATCCGGCCGGCCTCGTCGAATTCGGTGAAGGCCTTGGGGACCGAGGACTGGTTGGGAATGGTGACCATCCGCATCCAGCGGCCGAGAATGCGCAGCTGGTTGACCGTGTTGAAGCTCTGCGAGCCGCCGCAGACCTGCATCAGCGCCAGCACCCTGCCCTGGGTCGGCCGTACCGCCCCGGAGGACAGCGGCAGCCAGTCGATCTGCGTCTTCATCACCGAGCTCATCGCACCGTGACGTTCCGGCGAGCACCAGACCTGCGCCTCGGACCAGATCGACAGGTTCCTGAGTTCCTGCACCTTCGGGTGATCATCCGGCGCGCTACCGACCAGCGGCAGGCCATGCGGATCGAAAATGCGGACATCGGCGCCATAGGCTTTCAGAAGCCGAGCGGCCTCTTCCGTCAAAAGCCGCGAATAGGAGCGCTCGCGCAGCGAGCCGTAAAGCATCAGGATGCGCGGCGGATGCGAAAGGTCGTCCGCGGCAAAAAGCCGCGTCCGGTCGATCGGCCGGAAAGCTTCCCGATCCAGCTGCGGCATGTCGTTATCTTCCGGCAGGTTCATGCGGACTTGTCCCTCGCCGGGACGACGACCTCGCCATCCTCCTTCGAAAACCCGCCAATATCCGGATTATCCAGGATCTCCAGCACGGTCTCCGACGGGCGGCAGAGTTTCGTCCCCTTGGCCGTCACCACGATCGGCCGGTTGATCAGGATCGGATGCTCCATCATCGCGTCGATCAGCGCCTCATCGGAAAGCGCCGGATCGTCGAGGCCGAGGTCATCATAGGGCGTTCCCTTGCGGCGCAAGAGATCGCGCACCGGAATCCCCATCTCGCCGATCAGCGCGACAAGACGCGCGCGCGTCGGCGGCGTCTTCAGATATTCGATGATCTCCGGCTCCTCGCCCGACTGGCGGATCATCGCCAGGACGTTGCGCGAGGTGCCGCAATTGGGGTTGTGATAGATGGTCACCGGCATCAGGGCCTCCAATATATCCATAAATCTGGAATTATTGATACATGTGACTGCCGGCGAATGCAACCCAGCTTTCCGCTTACGGATAGTCGACCTGCATGAAAAAAAGCCCTTCGGGCGGGGCGACAGTTCCGCAGGCCCGCCGGTCGCGGGCTTCAAGCGCCGCCTGAACGTCCTCGACGCTCATCTTGCCCTCGCCGACGAGCTTCAGCGTGCCGGCAAAGGAGCGGATCTGGTTGTGCAGGAAGCTCTGCGCCGAGGCGCGTATCTCGATGACATCGCCCAAGCGGGTGACATCGAGCCGGTCCAGCGTGCGCACCGGGGACTTCGCCTGGCACTGGACCGAGCGGAAGGTGGTGAAATCATGCCGGCCGACGAGGCGCTGCGCGGCCTCGTGCATCAGAGCGTGGTCGAGCGGGCGCGGCACCCACCAGGCCCGTTTGAATTCGACCGCCAGGTGGGCCCGGCGGTTGATGATGCGATAAAGGTAATGTCTCTTGACGGCGGAAAAGCGCGCGTCGAAATCATCGCCAACCTCGCTCACCTCGGTCACGGCAATACCGTCACGCGCCAGGCGGAGATGGGCGTTCACCGCATTGAGCAGGGTGAATTCGCTCCAGGTCCGCTCAAGGTCGAAATGGGTGACCTGGCCAAGAGCGTGCACCCCGGAATCCGTCCGCCCCGCGCCGCGGATCGACACATCCTCGCCGGAAAAGCCTTTGACGGCCTCTTCCAGCGCGCCCTGGACGGAGCGGCCGGTCGCCTGGCGCTGCCAGCCGACATAGGCCGTGCCGTCATATTCGACCGTGCAGCGGTAACGCGGCATCAGGCGATGACCGATCCGGCGGGCAACGCATTGCCGCGCAGAAAATCGGCCGCGTCCAGCACCTTGCCGCCGGCCTTCTGCAGCCGCGCGAGCCGGACCGCGCCATCACCGCAGGCAATGGTGAGCGGTTCTGCGTCAAGCACGGTACCCGCCGGCCCCGCCCCCGCGCCGATGCGGCTTTCATGCACCTTCACCCGCTCCGCGCGCTTCTCCGTCGGGATTTCCGTCCAGGCCCCGGGGAAAGGGGCAAGGCCGCGAATGTGGTTGTGAACCTCGGTCGCCGGCCGGGAGAAATCGATCCGGGTCTCGGCTTTCTCGATCTTCCTCGCATAGGTCACGCCGTCTTCGGCCTGCGGGGCCAGCGGCAGGTCGCCGTCTTCCAGCTTGACCATCGCATCCGCCATCAGCGACGCGCCCTTCTGCATCAGCCGGTCATGCAGCTCGCCGGCGGTCATGTTCTCGCCGATCGCGACCTTTCCGGTCAGCGCCACCGGTCCGGTGTCGAGCCCCTTGTCCATCTTCATGATCATCATGCCGGTCTCCGCATCGCCGGCCATGATGGCGCGCTGGATGGGCGCCGCCCCGCGCCAGCGCGGCAGAAGCGAGGCATGGCCGTTATAGGCGCCGAGCCGCGTTCCGGTCAGTATCGCCTCCGGCAGGAGAAGCCCGTAGGCGACCACCACGGCGACATCGGCATTAAGCCCGCGGAACGCCGCGCGATCCTCCTCCTGCCTGAAATTGACCGGCGTGCGGACCTGAAGACCGAGAAGCTCCGCCGCCTGATGCACCGGCGACTTGACTTCCGCGAGGCCGCGCCGGCCCGCCGCGCGCGGCGGCTGCGTGTAGACGGCGGCGATCTCGTGCTCGGCCTCCACCAGCGCCCGCAAGGTCGGCACGGAGAAATCCGGCGTTCCCATGAAGATAATCCTGAGCGCCATGCTGTCTCCTTTCGCGATGGTGAGCGGCCCGGAGCAAAAACCGGGGCCTACATCTTCTGCTGGCGCGATGCCTTGGTGAAGCGCTTGATCACCCTGTCGCGCTTCAGCCGCGAGAGATAGTCGATGAACAGCGCGCCATCCAGATGATCGATCTCGTGCTGCAGGCAGGTGGAAAGCAGGCCGTCGGCGTCGATCTCCTGTTCCTTGCCGTCAAGATCGGTATAGCGCACCTTGACGCGCGCCGGGCGCTCGACCTCGGCGAAGAATTCGGGAATCGACAGGCAGCCTTCCTCATAGACCGAGCGTTCGTCGGAGGCGGTCAGGATGGTCGGGTTGATGACGACAAGCGGGTTCTTCTTCCGCTCTCCTTCGTCTTCGCCCTCTTCCTCGTCCCTGCTGGCGACGTCGACCACCAGCATGCGCCGCGGCACGCCGACCTGTATGGCGGCAAGCCCGATGCCGGGCGCCTCATACATCGTTTCCAGCATGTCTGCGGCGAGTTTCTTCAGGTCGTCGTCTATGCGTTCGACCGGTTCGGAGACCTTGCGCAGCAGCGGGTCCGGCAGAATTATCAAAGGCATCGTTGTCATGGGGCTCTGATAGCGCATGTTGGCGAAAGAGGAAACGGTTTCGTTCCACCGCACGCCCTTCGCGCGGTTCAGCGGCGGACAAAATAACAATGTTCTTGTTTTGATCTTTCTCCCAGATAATTCTATGCTGGTCTCGATTCAAGAGAGGGCGCCTGATGGACAGACTGATGAATGCAATCGCGGCGGCGGACCCGGTCATTGTTCTGGCCGGGGCTGTGGCCCTGCTGCTCGCCGGAGCGGCGCTCACGCTGGCGCTCAGATCCGGCTCGAGCCGACGCTCGGCCGCGCTTGAGCGCGAATTGCACAATCTGGTTCGTGCGCAAACGGAAATGCAGGGACGGATGGCGACGATGGCGGAACTGTTCGGCAGCCGCCAGTCGGAGCTCAACGCCGCGCTCGGCTCCCGTCTCGACGGCCTCTCGCAGCGCATCGGATCGACGCTGCACCAGCAGCACCAGACGACGCATGAAAATCTGCGCCGGCTGCAGGAGCGGCTTGCCGTGATCGACGCCGCGCAAAACAATATCCAGTCGCTCGCCAAGGACGTGGTCGGCCTGCAGGCGATCCTCGCCAACAAGCAGACGCGCGGCGCTTTCGGCCAGGGGCGGATGGAGGCGATCATCGCCGACGCCCTGCCCTCCGGCACCTTCCGGTTTCAGGCAACGCTTTCCAACGGCACGCGGCCGGACTGCGTGATCGACATGCCGAACGGCGCGCCGCCGCTGATCATCGATGCGAAATTTCCGCTGGAATCATGGAACACGATGCGCGACGCTGAGGAGGATGACGCAAGACGCGCCGCCGGCCAGCGTTTCCGCCGCGATCTGGAGACCCATATCCGCGACATCGCCGGAAAGTATCTTCTGCCGGGCGAAACCCAGGACACCGCCTTCCTGTTCGTGCCGTCCGAATCGATCTTCGCCGATATCCATGAACATTTCGAGGCAAGCGTGCAGCGCGCCCATGCCGCGCGCGTGGTGATCGTCTCGCCGACGCTTCTGCTGCTCTCCATCCAGGTGGTGCAGGCAGTGATGAAGGACCAGCGCATGCGCGAGCAGGCGCATCTGATCCAGGGCGAGGTCGCCCATCTGATCGGCGATCTCGGCCGGCTGAACGAGCGTGTCGAGAAGCTCAACAGCCATTTCTCGCAGGCGCGGCAGGATGTCGAACAGATCAGGGTCTCCACCGGCAAGATCGCCCGGCGCGGAGAGCGAATCGGCGCGCTGGAATTCGAGACGCGCGGCGAAAAGCAGGCCGGAAACGGCGAGCGCCCCCTTGCCCCGCGCGACGACAACGACCCGCCCCCTTCCGGCGCCGGGCGGATGAAACTGCGCGTCGTCGACGAGGACTGATTGTCACGGCCTGATCTTGTCACTAAAACCCTCGATGAACGCGCGGCCCGAGGGCCATCATTGCCGGCAAAGGCCCGGGAAAGAGGAGAGACTGCGATGATCACGGTTTTCGGTTCCATCAACATGGACCTTATCAGCACCACCGAACGCCTGCCGGAACCGGGCGAAACCGTGACCGGCACCTCCTTTTCCACCGCGCCGGGCGGCAAGGGCGCAAACCAGGCGCTCGCCGCGCGGCGCGCGGGTTCCGCCGTCGCCATGGCCGGCGCGGTCGGCAGCGATGAATTCGCCACGCCGGCAACGGCGCTTCTGTCGGAGGCCGGGGTCGACCTGTCATTTCTCAAGACCACGGACGGACCGACCGGCACGGCGATGATCCTCGTCGGCGGCGACGGCGAGAACGTGATCGTCATAAACGCCGCCGCCAATGGCACGCTGACCGAAGAGGACGCGCTGGCGGCAGTCGGGCGGATGTCACCCGGCGACCTGCTGATGCTGCAGCTCGAGGTCCCCGCCCCCGCCATCCGCGCGGCGCTTGAGGCGGCGCGCAGGAAGGGCGTGACCTCGGTCCTGAACACCGCGCCGCTGACGCCGGAGGCCGCCGCGCTGGGAGCGCTCGCCGATATCGTCATCGCCAACGAGACCGAGTTCGAACGCCTGGTCGGCGCCGAGGAGCTGGGCAGCGAGGGCCGGATCGCGATGCTGAAAACCCATCACGACAAGACCGGCCAGACCATGGTGATCACCCTTGGCGGCGACGGGGTGATCGCGATGCATGAAGGCGCGTTTTTCAGGATCGACGCGCTGAAGATCGATCCGGTCGACACGGTCGGCGCCGGCGACACCTTTTGCGGCTATCTGGCGAGCGGGCTGGAACAGGGCCTTTCCTTCGAGGCCGCGGCCCACCGCGCCTCGGTCGCGGGCGCGCTTGCCTGCCTCAAGCCCGGCGCACAACCCTCGATCCCGACGGCGGATGAGGTGACAGCGCGGCTGTAGCCGCCGACCGCGCGGCGGCAAACGAGAGCTGCCGGCCCGAAGGCCGGCATGCAGCGCCTCAAAGCCGCGCCAGGCGCTCCGTCAGCAGGGCGAAGAAGCCCGCCGCATCGGCCTTGCCGATCACCAGCGCGTTCCTCTTGCGGTCGGTCACATGCCACCAGTCGATCACCGTTTCGCCGAGCGTCAGCTCGGAACCGGTCTCGATCTCGACATTGCATTCGCGGCCGGAGAAAAGTTCAGGCTTCAACAGATAGGCGGTCACCGAAGGGTCATGCAGCGGGCCGCCGTCAGAGCCGTATTTCTCGACGTCGAAACGCTCGTAGAACCGCAGCATCGCCGCCATCGCCTGGGCGGCCGGGCGGCCGATCGCGTCGATCCGGTCGACGCGTTCCTTCAGGCAGAGCAGCTGATGGGTGACGTCGAGCGGCATCATCACGATCGGGATGCCGGCGGCGAACACGGCCTTGGCTGCTTCCGGGTCGACATAGATATTGAACTCGGCCGACGGCGTGATGTTGCCGCCCTCGAAATAGCCGCCGCCCATCATCACGATCTCCTGCACCCGGCCGATGATGTCGGGCGCTTTCTCGAAGGCCGTCGCCACATTGGTGAGCGGGCCGAGCGTGCAGAGCGTCACGGTCTTTTCCGGTTCGCGCCTCAGCGTCTCGATAATGAAGTCGACCGCATGCATTGGCTGCAGCGCCATCTTCGGCTCGGCGAGGTCAGGGCCGTCGAGACCGGTCTTGCCGTGGACATGCTCGGCCGTCACCAGCGGGCGGTGCATCGGCCGGTCGCAGCCGGCGAAGACCTTCATGTCCGGCCGGCCCGAGAGCTCGCAGATGATGCGCGCGTTGCGCTCCGTCAGCGCCAGAGGCACATTGCCGGCAACGGCGGTGATTCCGAGAACATCGATCTCCTCGGGGCTCGCCAGCGCCAGCATGATCGCGGCGGCGTCATCCTGCCCGGGGTCGGTGTCGATGATGATTTTTCGTGCGCACATTTTCTTCGTCTCTGCCTACATGAAATCCGAGATGTTCGGAATGGAGACTGGCCCGGCGCTTGTCAAGCAGGCGCAGCCTTGCCAGGTGTGCGACCATGCCCCATATCGCAGAAGAGAAACGGAGCCGCCCCATGCCGAGAATCGATCTGCGCATCAATCCGAGGATGCTGCACAATCGCGCCGAGGACGCCGCGTTCAAGGGCGCGTCCGGCTACCCGCCCTTCGACGTCGAGTGGTTTCCCGAGGAGCCTTCGGGCGTGTTCTTGCGGATCACGCTGGCCGTCGCCGGTTTCGATGAAAGCGAGCTCGACGCCGTGGCCGAGGACAATGTCCTGATCGTCAGCGGCAACAGGGAGGAGCGCGAAAGCGGGGAATACCTGTTTCGCGGCATTGCCGGGCGGCAGTTCCGCCGCCAGTTCGCCCTTGCCGACGGGATGGAGGTCGTCGGCGCGACGCTCGACCGCGGCCTTCTTGCCATCGACATCGCGCGACGTCCCCAGGAGGTACGAAAAATTAAGATTTCGGTTTCAGAATAGCCTTTGAAAACACAAGCTTCGGAACCTTGGCGCAGGAAAAGGCCGAAGCTCGCGTTCCCCCTCGCTCAAGACAAGGCAGCCTGACACCATGAAATTCCCGTCCGCGGCAACCTTCCTCAATTCCGACCAGCTCGCCGCCTTCGGCGCCGGCCGCCTCGGCTATTACCGCGCCTTCGAACGGGAAGAAGCGCTCAAGCATTTTCCCGATGCCGAAGGCGTGAAGACTGCCGAGAAGCTGTGGGCCCTTTTCGGCGCCGATGGCACGTTGCTGCTGCTCACGGAAAACCGCACCAGCATCTTCTTCAAGGCCATGGAAGAAGAGCTCAGGACCGTCACGCTCCACTGAGTTGAGGCCGTCCTGTCCTCTCAGATCTTCAGAAACGTCAGATAGGCGCTTGAGCGTCCCTCGCGGCGCGCCTTTGCCTCATAGCGCGTTCCCGGCCAGTTCTCGTAGGGCGTCAGCCAGTCGGCGGACGTCCGCGCCTGCCAGGAAAAACCGCCATGCCGGCGGCAGTGCAGCAATGTCCAGTTGATGTAGGAGTCGATATCGGAGGCGAAACAGAACCGGCCGCCGGGCTTCAGCACGCGATGAAACCGGTCGAGATTGACCTGCGAGACGAAGCGGCGCTTCCAGTGCCGGCGTTTCGGCCAGGGATCGGGATAGAGCAGGTCGATCTGGTCCAGCGATGCCGCCGGCAGCCAGTCGAGCACGGCAACGGCATCATCATCATAAAGCCGCAGATTGTCCGGTTCGGCCCCTTCGACCTGGCCTAGGAGCTTCGCCATGGAATTGACGAAGGGCTCGATGCCGATGAAGCCGGTCGCCGGCTCCTCGCGCACGCGATGCAGCAGATGCTCGCCGCCGCCGAAGCCGATCTCCAGGCGAAGCGTATTCACCTCGGCGGCAAAGAGCGAGCGCAGATCATCGGGCGACGGACCAGAAGGGTCAATCGCCAGCGCCGGCAGCACCTCGGCAAGATTGCGCGCCTGCCGGTCACGCAGGGGCTTGCCCTTGCGCCGACCGAAGAAGGCCTTGCCGGCCTCGTGTTGGGAATTCTCGCTCACGGCGGCGATCAGTTCTTCAGGGCCTGTTTCAACGGGCGCACCAGATCGAGCCGCTCCCAGGAGAACGACCCGTCACGGCCGGCCTTGCGGCCGAAATGCCCATAGGCCGAGGTCTTGGCATAGATCGGCTTGTTGAGGTTCAGATGGCGACGGATGCCGGAAGGCGAGAGGTCCATGGTCGCGCGGATCGCCTTCTCCACCTCTTCCTCCTTGATCTTGCCGGTTCCGTGCAGATCGACATAGATGGACAGCGGCTGCGACACGCCGATGGCATAGGCCAGCTGGATCGTGCATTTTTCCGCAAGATTGGCGGCCACCACGTTCTTGGCGAGATAGCGCGCGGCATAGGCGGCCGAGCGGTCCACCTTGGTCGTGTCCTTGCCGGAAAACGCCCCGCCGCCATGGGGCGCGGCCCCGCCATAGGTGTCGACGATGATCTTGCGGCCGGTCAGACCTGCATCGCCGTCCGGACCGCCGATGACGAACTTGCCGGTCGGGTTGATGTACCAGACGCAGTCATCGGAGATCGGCAACTCGCCCAGCGCCTCGCGGATATAGGGCTCGACGACGTCCCGCACCTTCGCCGAATCCCAGCTTTCGTCCAGATGCTGCGTCGACAGCACGATCGAGGTCACCTCGGCGGCCTTGCCGTTATGGTAGCGCACGGTCACCTGGCTCTTGGCATCAGGACCCAGAAGCGCGACCTCGCCCTCGCCGGCCTTACGGGCCTCGGAAAGCGTCTGGAGGATACGGTGGGCATAGTAGATCGGCGCCGGCATCAGTTCCGGCGTCTCCCGGCAGGCGAAGCCGAACATGATGCCCTGGTCGCCCGCGCCCTCGTCGCCCTGCCTGTCGGAAGCATTGTCGACCCCTTGGGCGATATGCGCCGACTGCGCATGCAGCAGCACGTCGATGCGCACCGTCTTCCAGTGAAAACCGTCCTGCTCGTAGCCGATATTGCGGATCGCCCGGCGCGCGGCGGACTTGAAGCGCGAGGGGTTGACGATCTCGTTGCCGTTCTTGTCCTTCTTCATCAGGCTCGGCGGCAAGCGCACCTCGCCCGCGATGACCACCCGGTTGGTCGTCGCCAGCGTCTCGCAGGCGACCCGGACCGACCACGGGTCAACCCCGGTCTTGACCGCCTCCCGGTAGATCAGGTCGACGATCTCATCAGAAATCCGGTCACAGACCTTGTCGGGATGTCCTTCGGAGACGGATTCGCTGGTGAAGAAGTAGTTGGTGCGCATCGGGATTCCCCACATAGAAATTGGCCCGATTTTGTTAGACGCTTCGCCGCGAAATGACAAGCGCACAACAATATAACTATATCTTTATATCCCGCGAAAACGCGGAAAAAACGCACGAAAACGGCCCGGAAGGCAGTCTGGTGCCTTCCGGGCGGTGTTCCTGCGCGCGAAAAGCCCTATTCGGCTTCCTCGGCCAGCGACTTGACGAGGTCGACCAGTTTGCGGCGTACTTTCGCGTCTCCGATCTTGACAAAAGCGCGGTTGAGCTGGAGACCTTCCGAGGACGACAGAAAGTCGACCACGTAGCTGGAGCTCGACGCTTCGGCCATCCCCGAAGCATTCGGCCCCTGATCGCCTGGCGCATCCTCGAAGAAGAAGGAAACCGGGACGTTCAGGATCGTCGAAATGTTCTGGAGACGGCTGGCACCGACGCGATTGGTGCCCTTTTCGTATTTCTGGATCTGCTGGAATGTGATCCCAAGGCTCTCGCCAAGCTTTTCCTGGCTCATGCCCAACATGGTACGGCGCAACCTGATCCGACTCCCGACGTGAATGTCGATGGGGTTCGGCTTTTTTTTGTTTTCTGTCATTTTCCATCCTACTTTAACCAGCTTGACAACTGACCCCGATGCCAAAGCCTGATGGCATCAACACAACCATCAGAGTGGGGCAACAAAAAGCCCTAGTTGAAAACCAAGCGGTTTCACTATGCAATTTTGGGGTATTGCGGTCAATTCTGCGCCAAATATAAAACCATGGGATGAATAAATGGCTCCTAATGAAGCGATTGTTGTCACACGCTAGGATTTAGTTTTCCACCTTAACACACCCATCGCAACCTAAGGAAGCAAAACCGGCACGTCCAGAATTCCGGGTTCGTCAAAAGGCAGCCGTCGCACGACGTTTCCGCGCGAATCAATGACAGCGGTAACACCATTTTCGCCGGCCCGAATCAGCGTTTTTCCGGTCTCCACCGCACGAAGACGGGCCTGCGCGAAATGCTGGTATGGTCCCGGCGTGCGTCCGAACCAGGCGTCGTAGGTCAGGTTCAAGAGGGCCGCCGCCTCACCGGTCTTGCCGTCGACCAGACGCGGAAAAATCGCTTCGTAGCAGACCAGCGGGAAAAGCGTCAGGCCGTCCGGCAAAAGCAGCATCTGCCGGTTTTCCGCCGGCACATAGCTGCCGGGCAGCGTGGTCAGCGCCTGCAGACCGATCGCGCGAAAGAAATCCTCAAAGGGCAGATACTCGCCAAAGGGCACCAGATGCGTCTTGCCGGCCACCGACACCGTCCGGCCGGCATCATCGAGCACATAGATGGCGTTGTAGAATTCCGGCCAACCATCGGGCTTTCGCCCGGCAAAGCGGGCCGCGCCGAGGATCAGCGTCTGTCCGGGTCGCAGCAATTCACCGATGGCCGTGCGCGCGTCAGGCCGCTCCTCGAGCAGAAAGGGCAGCGTGCTTTCCGGCCAGACAATCACGTCCGGCTCCGCCGCTCCCGGCTCGCCCGGCGCGCTCGAAAGCGCGATCAGGCGGGCAAAGATCTCCGCCCGGCCTTCCGGCGAACGCCACGCGGCATCGCCGATCGCCGGCTGGACGAGGCGGAAATTGACGACCCTGCCGGCGCTCGGACCGGCGGCATTGAGCCGGTGATAGCCATAACCGAGATCGGCTGCAACCAGAAGGATCGCCGCGACAAGCCCGGCGCGCCGCCCCCGTCGATCGGAAAGCAGCGCCGGGCTCGCGAAGACGAAGACGGCAAGACCGCCCATGACGTAAAGCCCTGTCAGCCGGATCGACTGCATGAAGAGCGGCGTCGGCATGGCGGTATAGGCAATCGCGTTCCAGGGGAAGCCGGTCGCCACGTGGCCGCGCAGCCATTCGGCCACAATCATGGCGACTGCGAGAGCCACAAGGCGCGAGGGACCCGGCCGCCAGACGAGCGCCGCAAGCGCGCCGGCGAGCCCGTAAAACAGCGCAAGCATGGCCGGAAAGCCGAGAACGGCCAGGGGAAGCGCCCAGGCATAGAGCCCGGCATCCTTCAAAAGGGCGACGCCGAGCCACCAGAGGCCAAAAACGAAATAGCCGAAGCCGAACCACCAGAGCGCTGCAAAGCCGGAAACCATGCGCGCACGGCCGCGTTTTTCCAACAGCGCCCCGTCCATCAGCCACACCAGGGCGGGCATGGTGATGAACATGACGGGCATCACACCGAAAGGCGCCAGCGCGAAGGTCGAAACAGCGCCACAGGCAAAGAGCGCCAGTCGCCGGCGCCAGGGACCGAGTTCCCGTAAAAAACACGCCGGCTTCAAGATAGGCTTCCACCCTGTTTGCGTATGGCAGCGCCAGAGCGCCGCGCGTCCATTTGGACGCACAAAGGACGCTCCAGGCAATTGGTTCGACGCATCGTGCTTTCCGAAGACCGATTCCGATTGTCGGGCCGATGCGCTAGTCCCGGTCTGCGGTCTCGGTATACTCATCCGCAAGGTTGGAGGCCGCCTGCTCGCCCTGTTCCGTTCCGCGCGGTTCGTCCTGTACGGGAAGGCCAGTGCGGGCCTGAGCCGCCGAGCGGCGGCGGGCGGGGCCGCGCTTGCGCAGGATCCGGACCCGACGGATGCGGCGCGGATCGGCATCGAGAATATGCACCTCGAAACCGGGGAGCGCCTGGATCACCTCGCCGCGCGCCGGGATCCTACCGATGGCGGAGAAGATCAGGCCGCCGAGCGTGTCGACGTCCTCGGCATGCTCGCCGATCTCGAAATCCGGACCGATGGCCTCGGCGATATCCTCGAGCTCGACGCGGGCATCCGCCAGGAACACGTCCTCGGAGACGCGCGTGAACATCGCCTCCTCGCTGTCATGCTCGTCGTCGATCTCGCCGATCACCATCTCCACGATGTCCTCGTGGGAGACGAGCCCGTCGGTCCCGCCATATTCATCGATGACCAGCGCCATCTGCGTGCGCCCCGCCTGCATGCGCTGCAGAAGGTCGGAGGCGAGCATGGAGGGCGGCACGAACAGAACCGGACGGATGATGCCGGCCTCGGCCACCGTCTTGTCGAGATTGACCTTGCCGAGGTCGAGCGGGTTTTGCGCCGGGCGCGGCTGGCGTTCGGCGGGTTTGACCTCTCCGCCCTTGGCTACGCCCGTTTTCGAGGCGTCGCGCGCATTGGCCGCGCGCGCGCGCCGACGCCCGCGCGCCTGCTTGGACAGATAGGCCAGCAGGTCGCGGATATGCACCATGCCGCGCGGGTCATCCAGCGTCTCGCAGAACACCGGCATGCGCGAGTGGCCGCAATTCTCGAAGATCAGCAAAAGGTCGCCGATCGTCGTGCTCTGCTCCACCGCGTCGATATCGGCGCGCGGCACCATCACGTCCTCGACCCGGACCTCGCGGAAGCTGAGAATGTTATTGAGCATGGCCCGTTCTTCGGGCGAGAAGTCGCTGTCGCCGGCGCTTTCCGTCGAAAGCGCGTCCTCAAGGTCCTCGCGCAGTCGCGAGACCGCATTTCCGTTGCGCCGGAAGCGCAGCAGAAGCCCCCGCAGCGGCGAGCCTGTGTGTTTGTGAGTGCTCTTGTCCGAAACCGGACTGTTAGGCTCGTCTGGCGAGGATCCGTCTTCGGCATCCTGACCGCTTTCTGAAAGCGGCGCGATCTGTTGCTGGTTCATCGTTCCTTGGGCGTTAGAGAGGGTCGCTGCCCTGATAGGGATCAGATAGGTCAAGTGTGGCAAGAATGCGAGTCTCGAGCCCCTCCATGACCTCCGCCTCTTCGTTTTCCATGTGATCATACCCCAAAAGATGCAGAAATCCATGCACCAGAAGATGGGTGAGATGATCGTCGAAGCTCTTGTCGAGCGTTTCGGCCTCGCGCGCCACCGTCTCATGGGCAATCACGATATCGCCGAGCATCGGCCCCGGCATCTCGCCGGGGGTCACCGGAAAGGCCGGAAAGGAGAGCACATTCGTGGCGCTGTCCTTGTTGCGCCATTCCGCGTTGATCTCCCGGATCGTCGCGTCATCGGCAAAGACCAGCGACAGTTCAGCAGGGCTATCCGGAAAGGGCTGCCCTTCGCGTTCCGAAAGATAGGCGGACGCCGCCCCGATAACGCGGGCGACGATCGCCGCAAGCGCTTCCTCCTCGGGCCAGCCGCCGGCTTCGCGGCTGACCTGATAGTCGAACTCCGGCATGGTCAGTCGTCTTTTCCGCCGGCGGCAGACGGCACGAGACGCCCCTCATAGGCCGCGACGATGCGGGCGACGAGCGGGTGGCGAACGACGTCCTTGTCGGTAAACCTGTTGGTCGACACGCCTTCCACCCCGTCAAGCACCGAAAGCGCCTCGACGAGGCCGGACTTGACGCCGCGCGGCAGGTCGACCTGGCTCGGATCGCCGGTGACGACCATGCGCGAATTCTCGCCAAGCCGCGTCAGGAACATCTTCATCTGCATCGACGTCGTGTTCTGCGCCTCATCGAGAATGACCGCCGCATTGGTGAGCGTGCGCCCGCGCATGAAGGCCAGCGGCGCAATCTCGATCACGCCCGCCGTCATCGCCCGTTCCACCCGCTCGCCGGGGATCATGTCGTAGAGCGCGTCATAAAGCGGCCTGAGATAGGGATCGACCTTCTCCTTCATGTCGCCGGGCAGGAAGCCGAGCCGCTCGCCCGCTTCCACGGCCGGGCGCGACAGGATGATCTTCTCGATCGCGCCGCGTTCCAGAAGCTGCGCGGCGTGGGCAACGGCCAGATAGGTCTTGCCGGTGCCCGCCGGGCCGACCCCGAACACCAGCTCATTGCGCTCCATTGCGCGGATATAGGCATCCTGCGCCGGCGTTCTGGCGGCGATCGACTTCTTGCGCGTCGAAATCTGCGACATGGAAAGCCGCGCCTTGCGCTCCAGCGTCGGCAGGGTCAACTGGTCGTCTGCGGCCTGCGCCATGCGGATCGCCCCCTCGACATCGGATTTTTCCAAGGATGACCCTTTCTGAAGCTGGTCGTAGAGATAGTCGAGCGCCCGACGCGCCTGATGCGTGGCCAGCGTCGAGCCGGAAAGCGAAACCGAATTGCCGCGCGCGACAGCCGTGACGGAAAGCTGCTTCTCCAGCAATTTCAGGTGCTCGTCGAACTGGCCGAACAATTCGCTGGCGTGGCGGTTGTTCTCGAAGGTCAGGACAAAATGGCTGGCCTCGGCGGTCGGCCCTGCCTGGATTTCATGCTTTGCAACCATTTCAGTAGCGTTCAAGCGGTCCGGCTCCCTGGAAAAAGAAAATGACATCGCCTGCCGGTGTCTGACCCGGCATGCGCAGCGTCTCTGGTGCGATACATAGGAAATCGTTCAGTCAACGACAGAGGCAAAGCGGCAGAAATGTGAGTCTTTGTTCGCCAATCTCTCTTCATGAAGAAAGGCTAAACGCGAATCTGCGCTTTGTGAAGCAAATTTCAGGCAAGGCTCAAGATTTCACGGCGACGTCACAGATCGCGGCCCGCGCCTCAATCGAGGCGAACCGCCGCCAGGCTGTTGGCGGAGGCGTCCGCTATCCGGACCCGAACCATGTCGCCGACCACGGCGTCGCCGGCATCGATAACGACCGATTGCAGCCAGGGCGAACGGCCGACGAGCTGGCCGGGATTGCGACCGGGCTTTTCCAGAAGAATGTCCATCTCCATGCCGATCCGCGACTGCGCGAATTCGAGCTGGTGGCGCGCGAGGAGCGCCTGCAGACGCTGCAGCCGGTCGGCCTTTTCGGCCTCGGGAACCTGATCGCCAAGCTCGGCGCCCGGCGTGCCGGGGCGCGGCGAATATTTGAACGAGAAGGCCTGCGCGTAACGCACCTTTTCGACGAGATCGAGCGTCGCCTGGAAATCCTCCTCCGTCTCGCCGGGAAAGCCGACGATGAAGTCGCCCGACATGGCGATATCGGGCCGCGCCGCGCGGATGCGCTCGATCAGCGCCAGATATTCGGCAGCGGTGTGACGGCGGTTCATCGCCTTCAGGATACGGTCGGCGCCGGCCTGAACGGGAAGATGCAGATAGGGCATCAGCTCCGGCAGTTCCCGGTGCGCGGCCATCAGCGTCTCGTCCATGTCGCGCGGATGGCTGGTGGTGTAGCGCAACCGGTCGATGCCATCGACGCTCGCGAGGTCGAACAGCAATTCGCCGAGCCCCCATTCGGCGCCGTCCGGTCCCTCGCCATGCCAGGCATTGACGTTCTGGCCGAGAAGCGTGATCTCGCGCACGCCGTTCTCGGCAAGGCGCTTCGCCTCGTCCACGATCTGCTGGCGCGAGCGCGAGATTTCCGCGCCGCGCGTATAGGGCACCACGCAGAAGGTGCAGAACTTGTCGCAGCCTTCCTGCACCGTCAGAAAGGCCGAGACATTCTTCGGGCGAACGCCGCGTTCCTTCTTCGGCAGGTAGTCGAACTTGTCCTCGACCGCATATTCCGTATCGACCACGCGCTCGCCGGTCTTGGCGCGGCGCAGCGCCTCCGGCAGACGGTGATAGGTTTGCGGGCCGATGACGACGCTGACGTCCGGCGCGCGGCGCAGGATTTCCTCGCCTTCCGCCTGGGCGACGCAGCCGGCAACGCCGATCAGCGTCTCGCGGCCCTCGCGGGCGCGGGCGGTCTTCAGGTCGCGGTAGCGGCCGAGCGCGGAATAGACCTTTTCCGCCGCCTTTTCGCGGATATGGCACGTGTTGAGCAGGATCAGATCGGCGTCCTCGATAACCTCGGTCGGCTGGTAGCCGTCGGCGGCCAGCGCCTCGCCCATGCGTTCGCTGTCATAGACATTCATCTGACAGCCATAGGTCTTGATGAAAACCTTGCGCTGGTTGGTGGCGTCCTGCCGGGTCACTGTCGTCGTTTCCTGTGTCATGGCGGGCCTTTTAACGCGGTTTGGCCTTTGAGAAAATGAAAAAATACGTGACCCGGAAGGGCTTTTGCCGGCGGGCTTCACCGCCCGCTCAGGCGATCGGCGAGAAGCGCGCGCATGCGGCGCTCCACCTCCGCCGCCGCGTCCTTGCGCTTCGTGTACGCCGTAAAGGTCACGCTTTCGCCGAAACAGACGTCGACGTCGAGCGCCCGGGCCCTGATGACGCCGGCAAGCGAGGGCAGCATGGCGACATCGCCCGGCCAGGCGACGACGGGGCGCATGAACCGGCCCATCGGCATGCCCTGGATGCCGGTATAGGCGACAGCCACCGGCTGGACGTGAACCGTGCCGTCCGGCGAATAGGGCACCGCGCTCGAGGCCGCGCCGAAAAGCGAGTATTTGAGCGGCAGCAGCCGGTTGCCGTCAGACGTCGTGCCTTCCGGAAACAGGATGATGATCTCGCCGGCGGCCATGCGCTCGGCGATCGAATTGACCTGCCGACCGGTCCCGCGCCTGTCGGCGCGCTCGATGAAGACGGAGTTCTGCAGCCGGGCGAACAGGCCGAAGATCGGCCAGGACCGCACTTCCGACTTGGCGATGAAGGCGACATCGGCAACGCGGCCGAGGACGATGATGTCGAGCCAGCTCGTATGGTTTGCCGACAGCATCAGCGGCCGCCGCGCCTCGATTTCGCCGTGGACATGAATGCGGATGCCGAGCACGAAACAGGCCACCATGTGCCAGTAGCGCGGCATCTTTCGGGCGAGTTTCCAGCCGCGCCACAGCGCGATAATCTGCAGCGGCGAAAGGATGACGGTCGCGAGAGACAGGGCAAGCGCCACATATGCATAGCGCAGCCAGATCATCGCCCTAACCTCCCCGAATAACGTCGTGACGTTCGGGGTTAGCCGAGATCGCGGCGCATGACAAGCGCGGTCGAGCGGCTTCCGTCGTCGTGCGCGTAATAGGCCTTGCGGCGACCGACCTCATGGAAGCCGAGCTTGCGATAAAGCCCGATGGCAGCCTGGTTCTGGGCATCCACCTCGAGCAGCATATAGGCCGCGCCGCGCATGCGCGCTTCCTGCATGGCCGCCACCATCAGCCGCCAGCCGACCCCGTTGCGGGCATAATCGGGACCGACGCAAATCGTCAGGATCTCCGCCTCCTCCTCAACGCTGCGCGCCAGCACGAAACCGGCTGCGGGCGGGCTGACGATGCGGTTCACATGCCGCGCGATATGACCGAAGACCGGCGCCTGACCCAGGAGCTTGCGCAACTCCCCGGCACTCCAGGCATGGGAGAAGCGCTGGCGGTGAAGATCGGCAGCCAGCCCCAGATGTTCGTCACCCAGGGGAAACAGCTCTATCTCCGGCGATCGTCTGAAAAAGGGAAGCATGGCAGATCCGGAACAGTCAGCGGCGGGCGACGGCGTATCCCGCCTGCGGCCTGGCGTCCGGCGCGCGCAGATAAAGCGGGCTCACCGGCCCTTGCGGCCGGAAAACGGCGCCAAGCCGTGCGATGGTCTCGATCTCTATGTGGGTCACGTCGCCTGCGACCTCCAGCCCGGCAACGCTTGCTCCGGTGCCGAAGGCAAGGGCATCGTGACGACGCATCAGGCCATCCAGCGCATCATAGGCACAGGCGGACGGCTCGGTGAGCGCTGCGCCGTCGGCGCCGAAGACCTGAGCATAGGCCTCGCCCCGGCGCGCGTCGATGGTCGCCATCACGCGGCCCTTCGACAGTTTCCGCGCCTGGAAGCCAAGTGCGGAAAGCGATGAAACCCCGACGCATTCCGTCTTTGTCGCCAGCGCCAGCGCGCGGGCGGTCGAGACGCCGACCCTCACGCCGGTGAACGACCCCGGCCCGACATTGACCGCAATCCGGTCGAAACCGGCTGGTGCCCTTCCCGCATGCTGCAGCGTCTCGTCGATCACGGCCATAAGCCGTTCGGCATGGCCCTTGCCGATCGTCTCGACCGTGCGGGCAAGCACGACATCGCTTGTCGTATCGAAAAGGCAGGCCGCACAATCGGCCTGCGCCGTATCGAGCGCCAGTATCAGCATTGCGGACCTTTCAGAACCGTATCGCCACGGTTTTCAGACGGCCTCGACATGCTCCACTTCGGGGACGAAGTGATGCAGGAGGTTCTGGACGCCGTGTTTCAGCGTCGCCGTCGAGGAGGGGCAGCCCGAGCAGGCGCCGCGCATGTTGAGGAACACCGTGCCCTCGCGATAGCCACGGAAGGTGATGTCGCCGCCATCCTGGGCAACGGCCGGGCGGACGCGGGTGTCGAGCAGTTCCTTGATGGTGGCGACGATGGTCTCGTCGCCAGCGTCGAAGAATTCCTCGCCGCTGTCATCTTCCACCTGTGGAGCCTCACCGGCCATGACCGGCGCGCCGGACATGAAATGCTCCATGATCGCGCCGAGAATCGCCGGCTTCAGGTGCTGCCATTCGGGATCGCCCTTGGTCACGGCCACGAAATCATAGCCGAACATCACCCCTTCAACGCCGGGCACGGCGAAGAGGCGGGTCGCCAGCGGCGAAACGATCGCATCATCGGCCGAGCGGAAATCCGCATTGCCGCTTTCCATAACCACCTTGCCGGGCAGGAATTTCAGGGTCGCCGGGTTCGGCGTGGTCTCGGTCTGGATGAACATCTTCATCTCCAAATCTTGTCGTCTGGGCGGCTTTTCCCTTATATCGGCGCTTTGCGCCTCGTCCGCAAGGGCATCAGCACAGCGCGTCGATATCGGCGTCCTCCAGCCCGTCGGGCAGGACGGTGACGGGAATGGTAAAGGCCTTGCCGCGGCCGGCGAGCAGCGATACCAGCGGCCCCGGCCCGTCCTTGGCGGAGCCCGCGGCGAGAACCAGAATGGCGATATCCCGGTCGTCCTCGACAACGGCGTTGATCTCGACGGAACGGTCGCCTTCGCGGATGACGATTTCCGGTTCGACGCCGATCGCCTCGCGCACCGCCTCGGCCGCCTTGTTGACGATCGCCTCGGCCTCCTCGCGGGCCTCGGCCCGCATGAATTCCTGCACGCCGATCCATTGCTGGACCTCGTGTTCGGGGATCACATAGCAGAGCACGAGCCCGCCATTGGAATTCTTCGCGCGCCGGCCCGCATAGCGCACCGCGCGGCTGCATTCCGGCGTATCGTCGACAATGGCCATGAATTTGCGGCGATGTCCGGCCTCGCCGGAAAGTCGTTTGGAAACCATGTTTGAGAAACTCCGTTTTTCCGGCCGTAAACCGTCTTTCACATCCGGCAGGGAGAGCCGGGCCAGGCGGATATCCGCGCTCGCAGGCGGCGTCCGGTCCGCGGCCCGAACGCGCCATCATAACACAGATGCCCAAAAAGCAAGCGTCAGAGCAGGCCGACGATCTCGTGCACGTCCTTCATCGTCCTCTCGGCAATCGCCCCTGCCCGCTCCGAA